>CALXCW010000018.1 GCA_944386905.1 uncultured Oscillospiraceae bacterium | reverse complement strand
AAACCGACAGCGCTCCGAAGCATGCATGCTTCGGAGCGCTGTCGATTTGCGGGACACATAAAACGCGCCCGCCGAACTATCTGGCGGGCTAACTTTCGTTCAAAATTCAGAGCAGTTATTGCCGCTTCAGCTCACGCATGCAAGCTGCGCAGATGTTTTTGCCCTTATAGGTAGTCACGCTCTTGGTATCGTTACAGAACACACAAGAAGGTGCATACTTTTTCAAAATAATTGAACCGCCATCTACATAGATTTCTAATGCGTCCTTTTCGCCGATATCCAAAGTACGGCGAAGCTCGATGGGCAATACGATCCGACCCAATTCGTCCACTTTTCTTACGATCCCTGTCGATTTCAAATTGACACACATCCTTCCGGCGCAACGAACTGCCAAATATCGAATATACTCATTATAGCAGGAAATTTCATCCTCCGTCTATAGAGGAAATGCACTATATTTATTATCTTTGTATACAATTTGTTGGATGTTTCGCCCCATGCCGAATCGATATAGTCATGGATACGGCCTGCGCACGTGAAAGGAACGATGGAAATGACCGGTATTTATTTGATATTTTTACTGCTTTCTCTCGTCTGCGCCCTGGCCGGGGGCAACACCCATGGCCTCACAGCCGCGCTGCTGGAGGGAGCGCGGCAGGGAGTCAATCTGTGTATTTCCTTGGCGGGGCCTGTGTCTTTGTGGTGTGGGCTTTCCAGTCTCCTGCGAGAGACCGGCGGGATGAAAGGGCTGTCGCGACTGGTGGGGCCGCTGCTCTCGAAGCTCTTTCCCCAGGCGTGGCAGAGCATGGAGATCAGAGAGGCGCTCAGCGGTAATTTTTCCGCCAATCTTCTGGGATTGGGCAGCGCTGCCACCCCCTTGGGAATCCGCGCCGCCGTGGCCATGGCGGGCGGACAGGATACAGCTTCGGTGGAGCTCTGCCGGCTGGTGGTGCTCAACACAGCTTCGGTGCAGCTCTTGCCTGCTACGGTGGCGGCGCTGCGGGCCTCGCTGGGGAGCACAGCGCCGCTGGATATTTTGCCGGCGGTGTGGGTGACATCCCTGTGCTCTGTGGCGGCGGGGTTATTGGCGGCATGGGGGTTCTCCAAATGGCTGCGATAATCGATCTGCTGATTCCTGCGCTGCTGGCGGTGCTCTGCTGCGCGGCCCTGGCCGGGCGGCGCGATGCCTACACACTGCTTATCACCGGAGCGGGGGAGGGGCTCTCTCTGCTCAAGACAATTTTTCCGCCGCTGGTAATCCTGCTGGCCATGGTGGAACTGTTGCAGGCCAGCGGCGCCATGACGATGCTGACCCAGGTGCTGTCACCCGTCTGCCGCCTGACGGGAATCCCGCCGGAGGTGGTACCGCTGGTGGTGATCCGGCCCATCTCCGGCTCGGCGGCCCTGGCTGTGGGCGGGAGCCTCATAGCCCGCTACGGCGTCGATTCGCTGGTGGGGCGGACGACGGCCATCCTCCTGGGCAGCACGGAGACGACGTTTTATACCGTCAGCGTCTATTTTGGCGCGGCAGGGATCAAACGAACCCGCTATACCATCCCGGCCGCTTTGATTGCCGACTTTACCGGCTTTTTGATGGCGTCCTTCACGGCCAGAGCATTCTTTTAGGCTGTACAATCCCATTTTCCTCTGGTATAATAACCCTTGTACCGCATCGGCTTTCTTCGACAGCGGGACGCAATTCGCGGTAAAGGATGTTCATTCATGGAAAAATTCATCGATCTCATCTCCCGGCGGGTCTCCCACGCCTTTGAAGAGGCGGGGCTGGACGGACGCCTTGGCAAGGTCACCGTCTCCAACCGCCCGGATTTGTGCGAATATCAGTGCAACGGCGCCATGCCGGCGGCCAAGGCTGCCCATCGCCCGCCCCTGGAGTTGGCGCAGGCCGTGGCAGAGCGCCTTCAGGGCGAGGCCATGTTTTCACGGGTGGAGGCTGTTAAGCCGGGCTTCTTAAATCTGGTGGTGCAGGAGGATGCCCTGCGCGACTATGTGGCGCAGATGGCCCAGGCTCCCGCGTTTGGCGTGGAAGGAGAGTCCGCGCCCAAGACCATCGTGCTGGACTACGGCGGGCCCAATGTGGCCAAGCCGCTCCATGTGGGACATCTGCGTTCGGCCATTATCGGCGAGAGCCTCAAGCGCATTGACCGCTTCTTTGGCAACCGGGTGATCGGCGACATCCATATGGGCGATTGGGGCCTACAGATGGGATTGATCATTGAAGAGGTGCGCGAGCGCCACCCGGAGCTTCCCTATTTTGATGAGAACTACACCGGCGAATATCCCGCCGAGGCGCCCTTCACCATCTCGGAACTGGAGGAGATCTATCCTACGGCCAGTGCCAAGAGCAAGGTGGACGAGGATTTTGCCCGCCGTGCCCATGACGCCACCTATAAGCTCCAGACCGGAGAGCGGGGCTACCGAGCCATGTGGGAACACATCATGCGCATCTCCAAGGAGGATCTGCGCAAGAACTATGACAACCTCGATGTCCACTTCGATGTCTGGCTGGGGGAGAGCGATGCCCAGAAGGACATTCCGCCCATGCTCGAGGCCATGAAGGCCCGGGGAATTGTCACTGAGTCTGAAGGCGCGCTGGTGGTGGATGTCCAGGAACCCACCGACACGAAGGAGGTGCCGCCGTGCATCCTGGTGAAGTCTGACGGCGCCACCCTCTATGCCACCACGGATCTGGCCACACTGGTGCAGCGTATGCGTGACTACCAGCCCGATAAGGTGCTCTATCTCACCGACAAGCGCCAGGCCCTCCACTTTGAGCAGGTGTTCCGTGCTGCTCGCAAGGGCGGCCTGGTGCCGGATCAGGCGGAGCTGCAGCATGTGGGCTTCGGCACCATGAACGGCAAGGACGGCAAGCCCTTTAAGACGCGGGAGGGCGGCGTCATGCGATTGGAGCGGCTCATCGGCGAGATTACCGACTATGTCCGCCAGAAGATCACCGAGAACCAGGTGGTGGACGAGGGTGAGGTGGATCAGACTGCCAGGCGCATCGCCATGGCGGCCCTCAAGTACGGCGACCTCTCCAACCAGCCCACCAAGGACTATATCTTTGACCTGGAGCGCTTTGCGGCCTTTGAGGGCAATACCGGCCCGTATATCCTCTATACCATCGTGCGCATCAAGTCCATCCTGGCCAAGTACGGCGCTGGTGTGGAGCCCAAGGCCCTCCAGCGTGCCGAAACCAAGGAGGCCAAGGATTTAATGCTCACCCTTACCCGCCTGGGCGAGAGCCTGGAGGCGGCCTACCATGATAACGCGCCCAACGCCATCTGTGCCTATATCTATGAGCTGGCCGGCGCTGCAAACAAGTTCTACCATGAGACGAGAATACTCACTGAGACGGACGCGGCGAAGAAGGCCGGCTATGTGGCCTTGATGGATCTCACCCGCCGGGTGTTGGAGCAGTGCATCGATCTTCTGGGCTTCTCCGCGCCGGAGCGGATGTAACAAAGGTAAACTGAAAATCAAGGATGCGCCGCAGAACTTGCGTTTTGCGGCGCATCCTTGATTATGTGCATGTATAAGTTACAAAAAGTTTACAAGATGTTGACAAAATTCCGACAGGGAAAAATTACAATGTAGATTGAGCCTTCTTCCGGCGAGCCGGGAAAAAGAGCCGCTCTACCCGCTTGTAGAGGATCATGGTCAGGGCGGAGACGATAACACCTTTAAGAAGATTAAAGGGAACCACTGCGAAGAGCACCAGCGTCCAGACACTGTGAATGGCGCTGTTGACCTCGGTACCCATGGCAATGATGGCGTCCAGCGGCATGTGGAAAAGCTGGGAGAACTTGGGCAGCAGGTAGAAGGCGTTGAAAGCGCTGCCGAAGAGGGTCATCACCAGGGTGCCCAGGGCCAGGCCGCCCAGGGCCGTGACGCGGGTCTTTTTGGCATGGTAGACGATGGAGGCGGGCAGCACCATGGAGCAGCCCACGACAAAATTGGCGAAATCGCCCACAAAGGCTGTGGAGGTACCCTTGAGCAGAAGCTTGAGAAATACCTTCAAAAATTCGCACACCACACCGGCTACGGGGCCCAGATAGAAGGTGCAGATGAGCACCGGGATTTCGCTCAGATCCATCTCATAGAAGCTGGGGGCGAAGAAGAGCGGGATCTCAAAGAGCATGATCACTGCCGCCAGGGCGGAGAACATGGCCACGAAGCTCACCGTTCGGGCGGGGGAGAGATGGCGGCGCTCCGGCAGGAGAAAGCGCTGGGCCAGCCAGGCCAGCAGCACCAGGCCGGCAAAAATGCCGGTGCAGGTCAGCAGGAAACCGACGTTTTCCGCTGCGGTTTGCAGGAATTGAGACATAAAAAAACCTCCCAATAGAATTTGAGACACCGAAAGGTATGCCTTCCAGGTGCTACAAATCTACGGGGGAATCTGCATCGCACATCTTCTTCCATCCAGACTCGTGCCAGAATTGGCCTTACTGTCGGTACCGGAGTCACACCGGTTCAGCTTTCGCTCGCGGACTATACCGCCGGTCGGGAATTGCACCCTGCCCTGAAGACATCTCTTTTCAATTGTCTTTGTCTCCATTATACACGCTGGAAAAAGAATTGCAAGCGCTTTTTTTCTCGCTGGGAATGTGCTATACTCTCGCTGCCGGCCCGGGAAATTTCGCCAGGGCACGAACCGTTTGCGAAAAAAATCGTCTTGATTAAGGCGGGAAAGGAGCGCGGGATGATCTGTGCGTTCACCGGGCACCGGCCCGGCCATTTGCCTTGGGGCGGCGATGAGACTGACGCGCGGTGCGTGGCCCTCAAGGAGCTTTTGCGCCGCCGGATTGAGGAAGCTGCCGGCCAAGGGTGTACGGAATTTCTCTGTGGTATGGCCCGGGGGTGTGACACCTACTTTGCCGAGGCTGTGCTGGCGCTGCGCTCTGTCCGGCCGGAACTGCGCCTGACAGCCATGCTGCCCTGCCCCGATCAGGCCGCCCGCTGGCCTGAGGAGGATCTGGCACGTCACCGCGCCCTGTGCGCCCGGTGTGATCGGGTGGAGGTGCTGGAGCCATCCTATTCCCCCGGGTGCATGCTTCGGCGCAATTATGCCATGGTGGAGCGGGCGCAAATGCTTATCACCGTCTATGACGGCAGCGGCGGGGGCACGGGAAGTACCGTGCGCTATGCCCGCCGCTGCGGCCTCCGGCTTTTACCGGTGTGGCTCTAGGTGGTCTGCGGCATGGCAAAGCCGTGCATCTTCCCACCCTGCCGGGTGCAGGTGACGTCGCCGCCGATGACTTGGTTTTGGTAGATGAGCAGGGTGGCGTACTGATCCGGCGTGCCGTCGGGGTAGTTGGTGATGGCGTAGACATAGCGCTTGACGCGCTTGCCTGCGTAGTCGGCCAGATCGTAGCCCTGACTCTTCTGAAGTTGGTTGTAGCGGGTAAAGACCTGGTTAAACTCCTCGGGTATCTTCACCTCCTGGGTTTCGGTGGGCGTCTCGCTCACCTCCCAGCCAAAGCTGGCCAAAAAGGCGATGCGCCCTTCGTTGGTGGACACGTCTGCCGAGGCGGTCATCTGTGTCTCGTTGCTGGAGGCGGGCGCCTCAGATTTGTGGAGCAGAATTGCCAGCAGTGCGATCACACACGCGGCGATGACCAGGCCGGTGAGGATCTTTCCCTTGGAAACCTTTGCGGACATTATGACCATATGCTTCCCTCCGTTATGATTGGGTGGTACAGCCTATGAGAAAGGGTGGACAAATATGCAGCGACTGGATAAGTACCTGTCCGAGGCAGGCGTGGCCTCCCGGCGGGAGCTCAAGGCGATCATCCGGGCCGGACGGGTGCAGGTCAATGGCCGTACGGCAAAGGCCGGCGAGGAAAAGGTGGATGAGACGTCCGATGAGATCCGTCTGGATGGAGCTGTGGTGGGCAGGCGCCGCGGGGTGCTTTTGATGCTCCACAAGCCGGCGGGCTATGTGACCTCCACCGATGATCCCCGGGATAAGACCGTCATGGAGCTTTTGCCGCCGGCATACCGAGCACTGGAGCTCAAGCCCGTGGGACGACTAGACAAGGACACCGAAGGTCTGCTGCTCTTCACCGACGACGGCGAGATGCTGCACCGACTGATCTCGCCGCGACGCCACGTTTGGAAGCTTTACTATGCCTGCCATGCCGGCACGGCCTCGGAGGCGGACGCCGAAGCATTTAAGAGCGGTATGACGCTGGAAAACGGCGAGAAATGTCTGCCGGCCCAGCTTGCGCCTCTGGGGCCGGGAGAGAGCCTGGTGGCGCTGCGGGAGGGAAAGTACCATCAGGTGCGAAGGATGCTGGCCGCCCGGGGCATGCCGGTCACGTATCTCAAACGCGTCGGCTTTGGCGGCCTGACCTTGGGAAACCTGCCCCGAGGCCAGGCTCAGGAGGTGACGGAAGCCCAGGTATTGGGCCCGCCTTGTGATATTGCACAAGCAAGAAGTCACTGGGTTTTGGGAGCGAGTATCGGCGACGTTTAGCGTTAATGACGAAAAACTTGAAAAATAGCACAAAAACCACAGTCCAATTTCAAGAGAATTGTCAATACCCCCTTGCAAAAAACGGAATCACGATGTATTATGACAATAAAGATTTGTATAAATAGCATCGTTTCTTAAATTGTGAGGGAGGGCGCGTGCATGTCCAGCCGAATGTTTCAAAGCGTGATCGTTCAGATGAAGGAAGCCACGGATCGCGTCATCGGCGTCATTGACGCTGACGGCAACGTCGTTTCCTGCAGCGAAACCTCTATGATCGGAGAAAAATGGCCCGAGGCGGTGATTCGTCTCAACAGTGCGCCGGATTCCATGGTGATTGTGGACAAGCGCACGATGAAGCCCCTGGTGAGTTGGAGCGCCTATTTCGACTATGCCGTCTTTGTGGAGGGCGACGACGAAGTGGCCAAGAGCATTTGCATCATGGCCTTTGTGGCGCTCAACGGCGCCAAGACCTACTACGAGGAAAAGCACGACAAGGGTACCTTTGTCAAGAACATCATCACCGACAACATTCTGCCCGGCGACATCTACATTCGCGCCAAGGAGCTCCACTTTACCACCGACCTCCCCCGCTCGGTGCTCCTAATCCGCCAGGTAGGCCGGGCCGACGTGGCCGCGGTGGATGTGGTGCAGGGGATGTTCCCGGACAAGCAGCAGGACTTTGTCTTGAACATCAACGAGACCGATATCGCCGTGGTCAAGCAGATCACCGCCAATACCGACACTGCAGAGCTCCAGAAGATGGCGCAGGAGATCGAGGAAACCCTCAAGTCCGAGCTTTTTATCAAGACCGTCATTGGTATTTCCACCGTGGCGGGGCATCTGCGAGAGCTGGCCGACGCCTACAAAGAGGCCCAGACCGCCATTGAGGTGGGCAAGGTCTTTGATACCGAGAAGAGCATCATCACCTATGAGAATCTCGGCATTGGCCGGCTGATTTACCAGCTGCCCACCACCCTCTGCGAGATTTTCCTCTCAGAGGTGTTTAAGAAAAACTCCATCGACTCCCTCGATCAGGAGACGCTCTTCACCATCAACAAGTTCTTTGAAAACAACCTCAACGTCTCCGAAACCTCCCGCAAGCTCTTTGTCCACCGCAACACCCTGGTCTACCGCCTGGAGAAAATCAAAAAGCTCACGGGCCTCGACCTCAGAGAATTTGACCACGCCATCATCTTCAAGGTGGCACTGATGGTCAAAAAATATCTTGCATCCCGGGAGAACCGTCTGATTTGACGGCTTTCCCCATGACCGGAGAACACCATGATTGAATTTAGAAATGTGCACAAGATCTATGAGCCGGGCACCCATGCCCTCAACGGCGTATCCCTGAAGATCGAGGACGGCGAGTTCGTCTTTCTGGTGGGGCCGTCCGGCTCAGGCAAGTCCACCATCATCAAGATCCTCACGGCAGAGCTGATGCCCACCTCTGGCAGCGTTTTTGTCAACGGCTTTACCCTGGAGAAAATTCGCCGCAGTGCCGTGCCCTACATGCGCCGTACCCTGGGTGTTATCTTCCAGGACTTTCGCCTGATCGACAACAAAACCGTCTACGACAATGTCTCCTTTGCTATGCGCGTCATCGGCGCGTCGGAGAAGGAGATCAAAAAGCGGGTGCCCTATGTGCTGGAGCTGGTTGGCCTGGAAAACAAGTCCCGGCGATTGCCCCATGAGCTCTCCGGCGGAGAACAGCAGCGTGTGGCCATTGCCCGGGCGCTGGTCAATAACCCCAATATGATCATCGCCGACGAGCCCACCGGTAATCTGGATCCTGCTCGGTCGCTGGAAATTATGATGCTTCTTGAGCAGATTAATGCGCTGGGCACGACCGTTATGGTGGTCACCCATGAGAAGGAGCTGGTCAACCGCTTTACCAAGCGCGTTATCGCCATCGAAGAAGGTAAAGTGATCAGCGACGGAATGGACGGGTATTACGCATATGAAGAAGAATAATATCGGCTATCTCCTCCGGGAGGGAATCCGCGGCATTTTTCTCCACGGGTTCATGTCTTTTGCGGCCATCTGGGTCACCGTGGCCTGCCTGATTATCATGGGCACTTTTGGCCTGGTGCTCTTTAACCTCAATGAGATGATTGTGGAGCTGGAGCAGGAAAATCCCATGCTGGCCTACATCGACGAAACCTACTCGGAAGCTGAGGCAAAGAGCGTCGGCTCCCAGATCAACAAGATTGAAAACGTTCTCAATGCCGAGTTTGTCTCCCGGGAGGAGGCGGTGGAAGAGTTTGTGGACGAGCAGCAGGATGAATCCCTGTTCGACGGTCTGGATCCTTCGACCTTCCGGGATCGCTTCGTCATTACCTTGATCGACAACAGCAAGATGCGTGAGACAGAAAGCGCCATCCGCGACATTGTCGGCGTGGCTGATGTGACGGTTCACTATGAAATTTCCGAAGGCTTCCAGACGGTGCAGCGTATTTTGAACATCGCCTCCTTTATTATTATCGCGGTGCTTTTGGTGGTGTCCATGCTGATTATCTCCAACACCGTCAAGCTGGCCATGTATGACCGCAAAGAGGAAATCGCCATTATGAAAATGGTGGGTGCCACCAATGGCTTTATCCGCTGGCCGTTTGTGGTGGAGGGCTTTGTGCTGGGCATCCTGGCTTCGGCCATCGCATTCTTCCTGCAATGGGGCCTCTACAACTTCCTTGAGGTTCAAATTGCCGCTGCCGACAGTCTGGAGCTCATCACCATCGTTCCCTTTGTGGAAGTGATCGAGATTGTTGCCGCCGGTTATGCCCTGGTAGGCTTTGTCGTCGGCGTATTCGGCAGCGTGCTGTCGATCCGCAAGTTCCTGCAAGTCTGAGCGAATGATTGGAGTATCTACATGATGAAATCCGCAAATTCCAAAAGCAATAGCCATCGCAAACCCTGGATCGTGGTTCTCTCCCTGATCCTGTGCGTCCTGATGTTGGGCGGTCTGCTCACTTCGGCGCTGCTGACCATGGTCGGTGCCGCCTCATCGTCCGAGATCCAAAAGACCATCAATGAGCTGAAAAACCAGGCCCAAGAGATTGCTGACCAGGGCGCAGCCCTCCAGGCGGAGCTGGATGCCAACGCCTCCGAGACCGACAGCACCATTGATCAGAAATCTGCCATTGACAAGCAGATTACCGTCACCGAGGCCGAGATTCAAAATACCAACGCCCTCATCCAGCAATATAGCCTTTTGATTGCCGAGAAGCAGAGCGAGCTGGAGGATGCCCTGGAGCGCCAGGCGGAGATGAACGAGACTTACAAGCAGCGCCTGCGGGCCATGGAGGAAACGGGCACTATTTCCTACTGGTCGGTTCTTTTCAAGGCCACCAGCTTCTCTGACCTGCTCAGCCGTATCGACAGCATTCATGAGGTGGCTGAGGCCGATCAGCGGATGCTTGCCGAGTTAGAGCAGATCTCCCTGGAGATTCAGGAAGATCGGGAATCCCTGGAGGCAGAGCTGACTGCACAGCAGGAAGCCAAGGACGCTCTGGCAGAGCAAGAGGCTACCTTGCAGGCTCAGCGTGCCGAGGCCGATGCATTGTTGATTGAGCTGGCTGCGGCCTATGACAATCTGACCGATGAATACCTCGCCAATGAGGCCGAGGAAGAGGCGCTTCGCAAGGAGATCATGGAGGCCCAGGCCGCTTATGAGGCAGCCCTGTCCGCGGAAGAGGCAGAGCGACTGGCTCAGCAGAACCAGAACAATGTGGCTGGTTCCGGATCTTCGTCCAATGTGACGCCCAGCACCTCCGGCTTTGTCTCCCCTCTGCCTGGCGGCGCCTATGTGACTTGCGCCTACGGCTGGCGGATCCACCCCATTTGGGGCGACCGTCGGTTTCACAGTGGTGTGGATCTGGCTGCCTCCCAGGGGACGCCCATCTATGCCGTCGCGGCCGGCACTGTCACCACCGCTACTTATGGTGACGCCAACGGCTACTATGTGGCGCTGAGCCACGGCAACGGCTATGGCAGCGTGTACTGCCATATGACCAACTACATCGTATCCGTGGGTGACTCCGTCTCCCAGGGACAGGTTATCGGTTACGTGGGCTCCACCGGTTGGTCTACAGGGCCGCATCTGCACTTCGAGATCCACGTCAATGGCAGTGCGGTTAACCCCATGGACTACATCAGCCTTTCTTAATTCCAGCCCCACAGCCCGTAAGGGCTGTGGGATTGTGGTATATGAGCGGCTGCGATGCCTTTGCCCGGTGTGCAGTCGAGATTTTAAGCGTGCTCGTTATTTTTGGCGCTTTTCCGGTGTTTATTTGCTGCAAGACTGGGTGACGTCAACGCCGGCGGTTCATTAGAGCGTGTCCTTGATGAGGTGATTCCTTTTTGAAAAAAATAGCCATCGTTCTGGCCCTTGTGCTGCTGGTTGCATCCACGGCGGGGCTCACATACCTTTTAACCTACACAGAGCTGGATGCTAAATATGCCGCGGCTGCAGAGACAACGCCTGTCACGGATAAAATTCAGGAAATTTCAGAATATATTGAAGCGTATTTTATTGACGATTATGATGCCGAAGCTCTGGAGCAGGCTGCGGCCGATGGCGCCGCGTCGGCCATGATCCAGGCCACCGGAGATCAGTGGAGCTACTATGTGAGCGCCGAGGACATGGCCGCCCACAATGAGCTGCTCTACAACGCCTATGTGGGCGTGGGCATTGTAATTTTGACCACTGAGGACGGCATGGAGGTCACTTCGGTCACCTCCGGTGGCCCGGCTGAAGCGGCTGGCGTCCTGGTAGGAGATATGCTCATGGCAGTGGACGGCACTTCCACGGCAGAGCTTACCCTGGATGAGACGAAAGCCCTTGTCCGCGGCGAAGCCGGCACCGATGTCCGTCTTACCTTCCGTAGGGGCGAAGAGACGCTGGATTTCACCCTCACCCGTGCCGACATCATTTCTCCCGTAGCGACGGCCCAGCTCCTGGAGGGCAAGATCGGCTATATCACCATCGAAAATTTTGATTACCACTGTGCTGAGCAGACGCTGGCCGCCATAGAGCAGATGCAGCAGGAGGGGGCGGAAGCGCTCCTCTTTGATGTGCGCTTCAATCCCGGCGGCCTCAAGGATGAGATGGTGGAGGTGCTTGATGCACTGCTGCCCGAGGGCGACATTTTCCGCAGTGTGGACTATGCCGGCCGGGAAGAGGTGGACACTTCCGACGCTGCCTGTGTGGAGCTTCCCATGGTGGTGCTGGTCAATGAAGATTCCTATTCTGCCGCGGAGTTTTTTGCTGCTGCACTGCAAGAATATGGTGTGGCTGAGGTGGTGGGCGCGCAGACCTCCGGCAAGGGGAACTTCCAGTACACCTTTGCGCTCTCCGACGGGTCAGCCATCGCTCTGTCCGTGGGCAAGTATTTTACGCCCCAGGGCCGCAGCCTCACGGATATCGGTGTGACCCCCGATCAGGAGGTTGCCCTCTCCTATGAGGACTACGAGAGCCTTTACTATGGCATTCTCGCCCAGGAGGATGACGAACAGCTCCAGACTGCCCTGGAAATTCTAAGGGAGAAAATATCTTGACAGACCTATTGGGCCAATACTATAATATTGTCTGCTGAATTAGTGAGGCAATGGTTGGCCGTGTGTGCGGATTCCCTGGAAAATTCCCATATTTCCGGGCGGTTTCCGCCGGGCTGCGCCCGCGATGGGCGCAAATCCAAATCGGAAGGATGATCGAATTGGCAAAGGAATATAAAATCACCAGCTCCCGGCTCAAGGAACTGGAAGAAGAGCTCAACTATCTCAAAACAACCCGTGAAAAAGAAGTGGCGGAGCAGATCAAAGAGGCTCGCTCTTTTGGCGATCTTTCGGAGAACAGCGAGTACGACGAGGCCAAGAATGAGCAGGCCAAGTTGTATGGCCGTATTGCCGAGGTAGAAAATATTCTGGCCAATGCCGTCATCATTGAGGAAAGCGACGACCCGGCCGGCCATGTGGGCCTGGGCTGCAAAGTGCGGGTGCTGGATCTCGATACCGAGGAAGAAGAGGAGTATACCATCGTCGGCTCTCAGGAGGCCGACCCGATGAACTTCTGTATCTCTGACGATTCGCCCTTCGGACGCGCCATGGTGGGCAAGCGGCAGGACGATGTTGTGGAAGTCGAGGCGCCGGTGGGTGTACTGCGCTTCCGCATCCTCAATGTGGAAAAATAATGAAATAAGAGGCGCGGGTGCGCCTGTGCCTCCTTTTCTAGTAAGCACTGATGAATTCGCAAGCACAGCCGCGGACTCCTTTGTTTCCCATCGCGCAGTAAGGTAAAAGGGGATCCGGTTGCTGCAGCCGATTTCGTCAGGGATTACCCTACAGGAGTGATAGACTCTGAGACTACATAAAATCGGGACGCGGCTGCGCAGGCGGATCAGCCGGATTTCCCCTATGCAGATGATCGTTCTCAGCTTTGCTGGGATTATCTTGTTTGGCGGCTTTTTGCTGTCGCTCCCCATCTCATCTCGCGACGGTACCTGGACAAGCTATCTGTCTTCAGTTTTTACCGCCACCTCCGCCACCTGTGTCACAGGACTTACCCTTTTTGACACCTATACCCACTGGAGCGGTTTTGGCCAAGTGGTGATTCTCATTCTGATCCAGGTGGGCGGCCTTGGCTTTATGACCATTGCCTCGCTCTTTTTCCTCCTGGCTAATCGGAAAATCGGCATTAAGCAGCGCGTTTTGATGGCTCAGAGCCTGGGTGTGGATCAGCTCAGCGGGATCGTCAAGCTGGTCAATCACGTGCTGATACGGACTGCCGCCCTGGAAGGGGCCGGTGCGTTGATCCTCACTTTGCGTTTTTGCTCCATGGTGCCCTTTGACCGGGCGCTGTGGTGGGGTGTGTTCCACTCCATCTCAGCCTTTTGCAATGCCGGTTTTGATGTGGTGGGCGCCGTGGATGTGGGCGGCAGCCTAATTCCCTTCGTGGGTGACTGGGTGGTGAATATCACCATCATGCTGCTGATCACCGTGGGCGGCCTTGGCTTCTTTGTCTGGGAGGATGTCGTTAATAAGCGTTCTTTCCGTAAAATGACGGTCTACACCCGGCTGGTGCTGCTGATTTCCGCCTGCCTGGCATTTGGCGGCGGCGCGCTTATCGCGCTGCTGGAGTGGAATAACCCGGAAACACTGGGCAACCTTCCTGTGGCGGAGAAGTGCCTGGCGGCCATGTTCCAGTCGGTCACCTCCCGCACCGCAGGCTTCTACTCCGTGCCCCAAGGCGCCCTCAGCGATGCGTCCAAGGCTGTGACCGACGCGCTGATGCTGGTGGGCGGCTCCAGCGGCTCCACTGCCGGCGGTGTCAAGACGGTAACCATGGGTGTGTTGCTCCTGGCTGTGATCGCTGCGGCACGCGGCCGCAGCCGGGTGACTGTTTTCCACCGCACCATCACCAATCAGCAGGTATCCGATGCCGTGGCTGTGGTGTGTATGGTCTTTGGCCTGGCCTTTGCTGGAAGCTTGGTGCTCTCAGCGAGCAACGGCCTGCCGCTGATGGATTGCATCTTTGAGACAATCTCTGCCATTGCCACTGTAGGCCTTTCCACGGGTATTACGCCTCTGCTCAATGAACTATCTCAAATGATTTTAATTGTTCTGATGTACTTTGGGCGTGTGGGCGTGATGACCGTAAGTTTGGGTTTCCTGCTGCGCAATTCCGCAGAAGAACGCTATCGATTCGCCGATACCAAAGTGATGATCGGCTGAAAGTGGGGAAATTATGAAATCATATGTTATCATTGGCCTGGGCCGGTTTGGCACGGCGCTGGCGCTGAAGCTCCAGGAGCTGGGCAACGAGGTCATGGTGATCGACGAAAACGCGGAGCAGGTTCAAAAAATCTCCAATCGCGTCACTTATGCCGTGGTGGGAGATGCGCGAGATGAGGAGGTTTTGATCTCCCTTGGCGTGCGGAACGTGGACTGTGCTGTGGTGGCCGTGGGCAGCGATCTGGCTGCCAGCATTCTCATCACTTTGAATTTAAAAGCGCTGGATGTACCCCAGGTGATCTGCAAGGCTCCGGATGATCTTCAAAAACGGGCGCTGGAGAAAATTGGCGCCGACCGCGTGGTGATTCCGGAGCGGGAATTGGCTCTGAAAATGGCACAGAATCTCTCTTCCTCCAGTGTGCTGGATTATATTGAGCTCTCCAGCGAATGCGGAATTATTGAACTGAAGGCGCCTTCTGTCTGGCAGAACAAGACCATCCGCGATCTCAATATCCGTGCGAAATACGGTGTCAACGTCATTGCCGTGCGCAATGGCGGTGGAAAAATCACCGTGGCTCCCGGCCCGGATTATTCCGTCCGAGAGCAGGATATCATGGTTATTCTAGGGGGCAGCGACGAGCTGTGCTCGGTGCAAAAGCTGTGATCCGCCAGCGGATTACCAGCCGAAAAAATCCAAAACTTCAGGAGCTTCGGCGACTGCTGACCAGCAGAAGCCAGCGGGAAGCAGAAGGCATATTTGTAGCCGACGGCACAAAGCTGCTGGCTGAGGCAGTGCGGTGGATCCCGCAGCAGCTCTTGACGGTGGTGGTCACGTCTGCGGTGGATCCGGGCCCTCTGCCGGAGCATGTGCGATTACTCGAGGTGCCAGACGACGTGATGGCACAGCTTTCTCCCATGCAGACGCCCCAGGGAGCCCTCTTTACCTGCGCCTATCCTGCGGCACAAAAAGAATGCCTCAGCCCCGGGACACTGGTGCTGGACGGGATCCAGGATCCCGGCAACCTGGGTACCATCCTCCGCACGGCAGATGCCTGGGATCGCCCGGTGATCATCACACCGGGCTGTGCCGACGTCTACAGTCACAAGACTGTGCGTGCCTCTATGGGAGCGGTCTTTCGTACGCCGCCCGTTTTCTCAACCCAGGAGGCGGTGGTGGCGGCCTGCCGTACCCAGGGAATTCCGTTACTTGTCACGGCGCTCACCAAAGATGCGGTGGATTTGCGCTGTGCTGCCCTCAGGGAAGCCGTGGTGGTGATCGGCAGTGAAGGCCACGGAGTAGGGGAGTACTTCCTCACCCAGGCCGATCAGACCGTAATTATACCCATGGCGTCTCGCTGCGAATCCCTCAACGCCGCCGTGGCGGCTACGGTGGTGCTCTGGCAGATGGTGTGCTAGGAGAGGAGGCAACCTATGCTCAGATATTGGATCTGGCTCACCACCCGCAAGGGGCTTGGAACCAGAGGTGCCAGCCTGGTTGCCGGTCTGTTCCCGAACCCGGAGCAGGCGTATCTGGCTGATGCCGAAGTCTATACCGCTCTGGGACTGCGAAACTTTGAGCCGCTGCTGGACAAAGATCTCACCGAGACCAATGAGATTTTGCAGCGGTGCTACAGCGAAGGAATTTCCCTTATCACATTCCAAGATGCAGCTTATCCTCAACAGCTGCGGGCGCTGTCCGATCCGCCGATGGTGCTCTACTATCGCGGTCAACTGCCGGATTTCAGCACCCTCCTCCTGGCTGTGGTGGGAACCCGCCGGGCAACACCATATGGGCAGCTCCAGGCGCGAAAGCTGGGGTATGCTTTGGGCCGCTGCGGCGCGGTACTGGTATCTGGCTGCGCGAGGGGAATCGATATCACAGCTATGGAGGCGGCGCTCTCTGCCGGCGGAACGGTGGTGGGGATCATGGGCTGCGGTGTGGACGTGCCCTATCCCAGGGAAAACAGCGCCCTTTATCGAGATATTGCCTATCATGGCTGTCTGATCAGTGAATATCCTCCCGGGACTACTCCGCGGCCGGAATTTTTCCCGGTGCGCAATCGTTTGATCAGCGGCCTGAGCATGGGAGTGGTAGTTGTGGAGGCACCCGCGCGCAGCGGTTCTCTCATTACTGCGCAGCGGGCGCTGGATCAGGGGCGGGATGTGTTTGCTCTGCCGGGCAATGTGGACAGCGACACCTGTGCCGGCAATCTGTCGCTGTTGCGTGACGGCGCCATTCTGGTGCGTGATGCCCGAGATATTTTAGAGGAATACGAGCAGGTGTTCCCGGACATCCTGCAAAAGTGTCAGGATCTGGAGCTGGAACAGCAGGAGAACGCCCGGCTTCGCGTGGCCCAGCCGGTGCAGCGGCCGGAGCCACTGGCCCAGGAGCCTGCCGGTCTTATCCTGGATTCTGCGGTGTTGGCTGGACTGAGCGACGATGAGTCCGCCGTGCTTGAACAGCTCCGGGAAATGAATCGAGAAATTGACGACATTGTGGACGAGACGCAGCTGCCTTCCGGTCGCGCCCTGGCGGCGCTTACGCTTCTGGAGGTGAAGGGCCTTGTCCGCCGCCTTCCGGGGCGCCGCTTCGGCCTCACAGGAAGTATAGAACAGTAGTAAGTTCGGAGGAGCAACAAACATGCCTAAGGCAAAGACCAACCTCGTAATTGTCGAGTCACCCTCCAAGGCAAAGACAATCGGAAAATATCTCGGCAGTGACTATCAGGTGAAGGCCTGCATGGGGCATCTGCGGGATCTGCCCAAGAGCACCATGGGCGTGGATCTTGAGCATGATTTCACGCCGGTCTACCAGCCCGTAAAGGGCAAAGAGGACATTATTCGCGATTTGAAAGCCCTCGCCAAAAAGAGCGATCAGATATATCTCGCAACCGACCCGGATCGAGAGGGAGAGGCCATCTCCTGGCATCTGCAGGCACTGCTGGACATTCCCGACGACCAGGTCAACCGCGTTACGTTCAATGAAATTACCCGCGGGGTGGTGACCCAGGCCATTCAGAAGCCCCGGGCCATCGACCATGATCTGGTGGATGCCCAGCAGGCAAGGCGGATCCTTGACCGCATTGTGGGCTACCAGCTTTCGCCCCTGCTTTGGAAGAAAGTGCGCCGGGGCCTCTCCGCCGGACGTGTTCAGTCTGTTGCCACCCGTCTGGTGGTGGATCGGGAAAACGAGATCCGCGCGTTCCAACCCCAGGAATACTGGACAATCGACGCCGATTTTGACCGGATTTCCAAACCCGGCGCCTTTACGGCTCGATTTTATGGCGACCCTAAAAAGCGGGATCTACCGGATGAGGCGGCGGTCAAGACTGTCATGGCAGCTTGTCAGGGACAGAACTTTTACGTCAAGAGCGTCAAGCGTGGCGAAAAGCGGCGCAATCCCGCCGCGCCCTTTATTACCTCCACCCTCCAGCAGGAGGCGTCCCGAAAGCTGGGTATGACGCCCAAGCAGACCATGGCCCTGGCACAGCAGCTCTATGAGGGTGTGGAGATCACCGATGTGGGTGCTGTGGGTCTTATCACCTACATGCGTACCGACTCCCAGCGCCTCTCAGAGGAGGCCCTCTCCGCTGCCAAGCGCTATATCCTGGGGCGATGGGGTGAGGCATACGCAGAGACTCACCGCTACAAAACCAAATCCGCCGCGCAGGATGCCCACGAAGCCATCCGCCCGAGCAATGTGGAGCTTGACCCGGAGCGGGTGCAGCGAGATCTCACCCGGGATCAGTTTCGGCTGTATAAGCTTATTTGGGAGCGATTTACCGCCTCGCAGATGGCCTGCGCCGTCTACGACAATGTGGCAATTGAGGCTGCCTGCGGTGAGAATATCTTCCGCGCTAACCACCAGAGCATCAAATTCCCGGGCTTTACCACCCTTTATGAAGAGGGCCGGGATGATGAGCAGGAGGAGGTTCAGTCGCCGCTGCCCGATCTCACCGAGGGGGAGCCGTTGCACCTCAAGGCTGTGCGGCCGGAGCAGCATTTTACCACGCCCCCGGCTCGCTATACCGAGGCTACTCTGGTGCGGGCTATGGAAGAAAAGGGAGTGGGCCGTCCCTCAACGTATGCCAGCATTATTTCTACCATCCAGGATCGGGACTATGTCATCAAACGCGAAAGGCGGCTGTGGCCCACACCCTTGGGTGAGGTGGTTACAACGCTGATGAAAGACCGGTTCCAGGACATCATTGACGTGGAGTTTACCGCCCATATGGAGGCGCAGCTCGACCAGGTAGAGGAGGGCAAGCTCCCCTGGAAAAAGGTCTTGGCCGACTTCTATACCGGTTTCCACAAGGACATGGAGGAGGCCGAAGAGGCGCTCAAGGATACCCGCTTGAAGGTACCCGAGGAGGAGACGGAGGAGATTTGCGAGCTGTGCGGGCGGAAAATGGT
>CALXCW010000017.1 GCA_944386905.1 uncultured Oscillospiraceae bacterium | reverse complement strand
GTTTCTGCGACTGTAACGTCATGTTGCTGCACCTGCCAGCCGTGGTAGGCCGTGCCCACATAAGTGAGAAAGAGGGCAATGTTGCGCATGTCGTTCCTCCGTCACAGGCCGAAATGGCCCAGGGCAATGACGCCCGCCAGGAATACAACGCCGCCGATGAGGGTGACATAATCCATCGTCTGATAGACCAGCTCCTTCAAGCGGGTGCGGCCGTCGCCGCCGTGGTAGCAGCGGCACTCCATAGCCACGGCCAACTCATCGGCGCGGCGGAAGGAGCTGATGAACAGCGGCACAAGAATAGGAATCAAAGCCTTGGCCCGCTGCATCAGGCTACCGGTTTCAAAGTCGGCACCGCGGGCCTTTTGGGCATTCATAATTTTATCCGTCTCCTCGATGAGCGTGGGGATAAACCGCAGGGCAATGCACATCATCATGGCCAACTCATGCACCGGCACACGGATGCGCTTGAGAGGATTGAGCAGTTTCTCCAGTCCATCAGTGAGGGCGATGGGCGAGGTGGTATAGGTGAGCATAAAGGTACCGGTGATGAGCATGGAGATCCGCAGAATCATAAATACCGCGTTGAAAACGCCCTCTCGCGTGATGGTAAAGATCCAAAAAGAAACCAAAGGTGTTCCCTGGCTGTAGAAGAGGTTCAAAAGGCCGGTGAGCACGATGATAAACAGCAGCGGCTTCATGCTCTTGGCAATAACCTTGAGCTTGATCTTTGAGAGCACCACCACGGCCGCCAGGGCAGCCAGCACAACGGCGTAGCTCACCACGCCGCCTGCGCTGAACAGCGCCACAATATAGACCACCACCAATATGAGCTTGGTTCGGGGATCCAGCCGGTGCACCGGTGTATTGCCTGGGAAATACTGCCCCAGGGTAATATCTTTAAGCATGGCCCTTCCCTCCCCGCAGCGTCAAAAGCGACTCCAGAGCCTGCTCCACGGTGAACACCGAAGTGTCCACCGGCAGACCCATGTCCCGCATCCGCAGGAATACCTGGGTGATCTGGGGAATGTCCAGTCCCATGGAGATCAGCTCCTTGGAACGGGTAAAGACCTCCCGGGGTGCGCCGGTCATGGCAACACGGCCGTGATTCATCACGATGAGGCGGCTGACATTGGAGGCAATCTCCTCCATGCTGTGGCTGACCATGATGACCGTAGCGTTCTGGGCTGCCTGATACGCGCGGATATTGGCCAGGATGCCCTCCCGGCCCACAGGGTCGAGTCCGGCAGTGGGCTCGTCGAGAATGAGCACATCGGGCTCCATGGCAATGACACCGGCGATGGCCACCCGGCGCTTCTGCCCGCCGGAGAGTTCAAACGGAGACTTCTCCAGATTTTCCTCCGGGATGCCCACAAAGCTCGCCGCCCGGCGCACGCGCTGGTCAATCTCATCTTGCTTGAGCCCCATATTCTTTGGGCCAAAGGCAATATCCTGGTAGACTGTCTCCTCGAAAAGCTGATATTCCGGGTATTGAAACACCAGGCCCACGCGAAAGCGTGTCTCTCGGGTGAATTTCTTGTCGCTCCAGATGCTTCTCCCATCCAGCAGCACATCGCCGCCGGTGGGCTTCAAAAGGCCGTTGAGGTGCTGGATCAGTGTGGACTTGCCCGAGCCGGTATGGCCGATGATGCCCACAAACTCCCCGCGCTCAAAGGACAAATTCACCTGCTGGATGGCATCGCTCTCAAAGGGCGTGCCGGCACCGTAGGTGTGGGTGAGATCCCTGGTTTGTAGTATCGGGGTCAAATTGGTTCCCTCCAAAGGTCGAGTCAGGCCTCCGCAAGAAAGCGGCGGAGTGTCTGCGCGCATTCCTCCACAGACAGCGCGTCCAGCGGCAGGTCATATCCCTGCCGGCGCAGCTGGTAGAGCAACATTGTGGTCTCGGGGACGGTGAGGCCGGCAGCCTTCAGGAGCTCCACCTGGGAAAATACCTCCTTGGGGGTGCCGTCGGCTAGGATACCGCCATCGGTCATCACAACCACCCGATCGGCCAGCACAGCCTCGGGCATGTGGTGGGTGATGAGCACCACGGTAATCTTATTCTCGTGATTGAGCCGGGAAATGGTGGCCAGCACCTCCCGCCTGCCCTGTGGATCGAGCATGGCGGTGGGTTCGTCCAGGACAATGCACCTGGGCCGCATGGCGATGACGCCGGCAATGGCAATGCGCTGCTTCTGCCCACCGGACAGGAGATGGGGCGCATGGGTGCGATACTGGTACATCCCCACCAGCTTGAGGGCCTCATCCACCCGGGCACGGATCTCTGCTGGAGGCACGCCCAGATTCTCCGGCGCAAAGGCCACGTCCTCCTCCACTACGTTGGAGACGATCTGGTTGTCGGGGTTTTGAAAGACCATCCCCACCTGCTGGCGAATCTGCAAAAGGAGTTTTTCATCCTGGGTGTCCAGGCCATAGACGTGGACACTGCCGCCGGTGGGCAGCAAGATGGCGTTGAAATGCTTGGCAAGGGTGGACTTGCCGCAGCCGTTGTGACCCAGCACGGCCACAAAGCTCCCCTCGGCAATCTCCAGGTTCAGGCCCTCAAAAACCTGAATGGTGGGACTCTCCTCGGAGCCTGGATAGTCATAGGTGAGGTTTTCCACTTGAATGGCGTTGTCCATGGCATGTCCTTTCCCTCAGCGATACCAGCGCCCTGTGCTTCCACAGGGCAGCGTCAAGCCGCTGACCGTCACCGGCAGGCCCAGCTCCTGGCACTGGGTCTGACCGCCGTAGCGCTTGGTCACCAAGGTATCGAGCATATAGCCCAGCACCGATGGAGCCAGACCGGTGGTATAGGAATTGATAAGCACAAAGAGCGGATCCTCGGACAGTACGCCCATAACCAGCTGTAAAAAGGGGAATAGATCCTTTTCCAGCTTCCAGATCTCACCGGAGGGGCCGCGTCCATAGGAAGGCGGATCCATAATGATGGCGTCGTAGCGCCTGCCCCGCTTGATTTCCCGCTCGACAAACTTGGCGCAATCATCCACAATCCAGCGGATGGGCGCCTCGCCGAGGCCAGAGGCCCTGGCGTTTTCCCGGGCCCAGGCCACCATGCCCTTGGCCGCGTCCACATGGCAGACGTTCGCCCCTGCCGCCGCGGCCGCCAGGGTCGCGCCGCCGGTGTAGGCAAAGAGATTGAGTACCGACACCGGCCGGCCGGCCCCGCGGATCTGCTCCATTTCAAAATCCCAGTTCACAGCCTGCTCGGGAAAGATGCCGGTGTGTTTGAAATTCATAGGCTTGACATGGAAGGTCAGCGGGCCGTAGCGAATCTGCCAGCGCTCCGGCAGGCGATTCTCCGACCATCTGCCGCCGCCCGAAGCCGAGCGGGCATAGCGGCCGTCGTAGTGCTTCCATCGCGGATCGGTGCGCGGGGTGTTCCAAATCACCTGGGGATCCGGCCGCACCAGGGTGTACTTCCCCCATCGCTCCAGCTTTTCACCGTCGGAGGTGTCAATCACCTCATAATCCTTCCATTGATCTGCAATCCACATACGTCTCTCCTGTTTGCAAGAACATTTCAGTGCAGCAGGCCATTGATAAGCTCTTCTAAATCGAGGCCGCCTGCGTTCTGCTGGGAATCCTCTTCGTTCTCGTCCTCATCTTCATCCGGCTCCTTGGGCAGATCATCCTGGGAATGGATATAGCATTCCAGACTGATGGAATCCACCTCAGGGGAGACGGCCTCATACAGGCCCACCTCTAGGCCCTTGGAAGAGTGGACATAGGCCTGATCTTCCACGGTAATACCGGGCGTGGGGAAGCCCCGCGCGATGTCCAGCAGACCCACCTGATAGATGTAATTGCCGGGCACCTGGGCACAGTATTCATTGGCCACGTGATCCGAGGCGCCGCAGATATCCACCATGGCGTGAACATCGCAGGACTCGGTGGGCACATCTTCCAAATAGAGCTCACCGGTGACCGTGCGGTCGCCCCGGGGATCCTTCCGGCATGCCTCGGTGGCCAGCTTACCGCTGTCACAGCAGTATTCCACGCTGACCACATCGGCAGGCTTATCAAAGCTGGCCTCCGGCAGATCCTCGTGGATCCCAGCCATAACCTTTTGCCAGAGCGTCACAGCGGGGTTCTCGGTCGTATCGGTGAGGACGACCTCTTCCGGGTCGTCGTAGCCGCACCAGACCACCGCGGTGTAATACGGGGTGTAGCCGGCAAACCAGCGGTCAAAGTCGCTGGTGGTCGTGCCGGTCTTGCCGGCAACGGCCATACTGGGGATCTGCGCCCCCTTACCCGAGCCGTCGAGGACGGTGTTTTCCATCATATAGGTGGAATACCAAGCGGTCTTTTGGCTCATGGCCATCCAAGAATCCTGGGTGTTGTCCAGGATCACCTTGCCGTTGGAATCCTCCACGCGGGTGTAGGTTCTGCCCTCGCGGTACAGGCCGTTGTTGGGGAACACCGTATAGGCCTCCGCCATATCCCGCACAGTGACGCCTTGGGTCAGGCCGCCCAACGCCATGGGCGCCAGATCAATGTCCGAAAGCACCGTGCCGCTGGCAGTGGTATACTCCGAAACAAGGCTTGTGAGCCCCATCTTATCCCGGGCAAAGTTAAACGAGTTCTCCGCCCCCAGCTCCGCCACGATTTTCACTGCCACAGTGTTCAGCGACAAGCACATGGCCTCGTTGACCGACACCAGTCCGCGATAGGTGGAATCGGAGTTCTTCGGCCAGGCTGCCGTATCTGTAAACTGATAGGGGGTGTCGTCATAGACGGTGGCAGGCGTAATCAGCCCCTGCTCCAGCGCCGGGGCAAACACCGCCACAGGCTTGATGGTGGAACCGGGAGACAGATAGCTCTGGGTGGCACGGTTGAGAATCAGGCTGCCCACCTTCTCCCCTACGCCGCCGGCCATGGCAACCACATCACCGGTCTTGTTATCGGTAACCACAATGGCGGACTGCAGCTGCTGGCTGCTGGCGGTGTCGGGAATGTTGGAAAGATCCTCATAGACCTTGTCTACCTGTGCCTGCACCTCAGGGTCGATGGTGCAGTAGATCTTGTAACCGCCGGTCTGAAGCATCTTCAGCGCAATGGAATACTCATAGCCTGTGAGCTCCATCAGATCATAGACCACCTCATTGATCACCTGATCTTCAAAATAGGTGAAGTAGTTGCCGGAACCATCGTCCTCACCAGAAGTGTTGTTGAGCACCAGCTCCTCTGCCACCGCCTGATCATGCTCTTCCTGGGTGATATATCCCTGATTGAGCATCTCGCCGAGAATCAGCTCCTGGCGTTCCTTGTTCTCCTCGAGGTCGAGGTAGGGGTCATACCGGGAGGGGTTGTTGGTGATGCCGATGAGGGAAGCACACTCAGCCAAGGAGAGATCCTCGACGTTTTTGCCAAAATAGACCTCTGCCGCGGCCTGAACGCCGTAGCAACCCTCGCCCAGAGGGATAATATTGAGGTAGGCTTCCAGAATATCATCCTTGGAGTGGGAATCTTCATAGTCCAGCGCGCGGAAAATCTCCACCAGCTTGCGGCGCACCGTCACCTCGTCCTCATGGGTGAGGTTCTTGATGAGCTGCTGGGTGATGGTCGAGGCGCCGTAGGGCGTGCTGCTGCCGAAGAACATGTTTAAACTCGCCCTGATGGTGCGCAGCCAATCCACGCCGTCATGCTCAAGGAATCGCTTGTCCTCGATGGCGATGCAGGCGTTCTTCAAATTGGTGGGGATTTCATCCAGGCTAACCCAGACGCGGTTCTCACTCTGATAGAGTTTCTTGAGCTCCACCCACTCCCCTGTCTCCCGATCCTGATAATAGATCACCGAGGACTGATCCAGGGAGAAGCCCTCCACCGAGAAGTCCACCTGCTCGGAGAGGTCGTTTTTGATATACATTGCAAAAATACAGGCAAAAATCAACAGAGCCAAAAAGCCCGTGAGCATCAGAGTGCCGAAGATCTTGCCGATCCAGCCCCAGACGACCCGGGCCCGGGAGCGCGGATTTTCATCGCTCTGGGCTTTTTTTTGCCGTTTGGCCATACTCACACCTCCGTGTCGTGTCATGCCACAAGATGGGTGGAACGCCAATTCGCTCCGTCCATCACAACATTTCCCGCCGCGGGCAAAGGTTGCCAGCTTGGTTATTCAATGTATTATAGCACATTGACGCCACAATATCCATATACTTTTTCAACCTTCTTCCCCGGCTGTCTCCGCGCAAAATCCGGTTAATGCACCAAAAGCGGGGCATGCTATGGATGGTGATGAAAATGAAAAAGACGCAAAAATACCAGCTCGCCGCCCTGGCTCTGGCGGCCTTTCTCCTGACAGAATCCGGCGGCTACGTGGCTCTATACCACAACGGCACGTACTACCGCACCGACACACCCGTCGCTGCCCTGCCCGCAGTCGACCAGGCGCTTTTGGAGGCAGGCCTGCCTCTATCTACCCCCCAGGAGGTCACAGCCGCCCTGGAAGATTTTTGCTCTTGAGCCTTCTGCACAAATTTCTCTTGATTTTCCGCCGTTGTCAGGTTAAAATGGAGGTAACCTGAGATACAGGAGGTCACCATGAGCGAACAGTTTGGCGACGATATCATCACCATCACCGATGAGGACGGCGTGGAATACGTGCTGGAGGTTCTCGCGGTGCTGGAGGTGGACGGGGCACAGTATTATGCCCTGGTTCCGGCGGATGCCGCCGACGACGAAGAGCTGGAGGTCACCCTGCTCAAGGTCACAGAGGAAAATGGCGAAGAAATCCTCTGCGCCATCGAAGATGAGCAGGAGCTGGAGCATGTCTACAGCGTGATGATGGATCAGCTCTACGACGATGAGGCGTCCGACGACGAGTCAGAAGAATAAAAGGCCCCCTGCTTGGTGCGTGACGGGCCCACTTAAACCCACATTTCTTCTAAGGGATGCTTCGACTTCTCTGCGGGATTGCAGACCTCCCGCCCCAGCCTCGACTGACGGTGGACGTTGGGAGCAGTGAACGCAGCGAGCGGCAACCCACCTGCCTTTTTGTGCAGGTTATAATTGGGTTCGCACGGCCAAAGCGGGGTTCCCCCAATGGGCGGCGTATCCGCCCGCTGCTAGGCGGCATGGCAGGCACTGGCCTGCATGCCGCCTTGATTTTTTGCCCCGGGGGCAGTATGATAGACAAAAATCACCAGGAGGTCAGAACCATGCAAGCAGGAATCACCCGCCAGGACGCCTGGCAGCTGCTGCGGCAGTATAA
Source organism: uncultured Oscillospiraceae bacterium (assembly GCA_944386905.1). Taxonomy (GTDB): domain Bacteria; phylum Bacillota; class Clostridia; order Oscillospirales; family Oscillospiraceae; genus Avoscillospira. The sequence continues at coordinate 13,089 of CALXCW010000017.1, read as the reverse complement.
CACCGAACCCTTCCATCTTCAGCATGCCCTCACCGTGGAGGCCGTCATGGGCATTCTCGCCCGAGAGCTCCAGCAGGGCGACGAGGCCTTCTGGGCCACTGTAGGCCTTTTGCACGACATCGACTTCGAAGGCTGGCCCGAAGAGCACTGCCGCAAAGCCCCGGAGCTCCTCGCCCCTGCCGGAGCCACAGATGCGCTCATTCATGCAGTGGTCAGCCACGGCTACGGCCTGTGCTCTGACGTAGAGCCGGTGCTTATGATGGAAAAAGTGCTCTTCGCCGCCGATGAGCTTACGGGCCTCATCTGGGCAGCGGCCAAAATGCGCCCGTCCAAGAGCTGCAAGGACATGGAGCTTTCCAGCCTAAAGAAGAAATTTAAGGACAAGAAGTTTGCCGCCGGGTGCTCTCGGGATGTGATTCGTCAGGGAGCGGAGCGCCTGGGCTGGGAGCTGGACGAGCTGCTTGCGCGCACATTGAAGGCCATGGCCGAGAGCGAGGATCAGGTGGCCGAAGCCATGGCAGCGCTCAACTGAATCTTCTCCCTTTCTATCACAGGAAAAAGCAGAGGCAAATCGCCTCTGCTTTTTCCTGTGAGCCGGGCTCACAGCCGCTCCATACGGACACGGTCGATGAGGGGCAATACCAGATCCAGCTCCGGCGCCTCAGAGCCGGCACACATGACGCAGGCCGCGCTCACGGCGATGGAGCGCCGTGCCGTCTCTTCCAGAGAGCAGCCAGCAGCGGTGTAGTGGGTCAGGGCCGCCATCATAGCGTCTCCGGCGCCAACGGTGCTGCGTACCGGCACCTTGGGGGCATATCCCCGAAGGGTCTGGCTGCGGGTGGCAAAGATCGCCCCCTCGCTGCCCATGGAGGCGGCCACCAGGCCGACGCCCCGCTCCACCAGCGTGCGGGCGGCAGCCAGCACCGACGCTTCGTCGGTGAGGGTCTGGCCCAGGATCTCCCCCAGTTCCAACCGGTTGGGCTTGATGATATCGGGCTGCGCCTCGATGGCCAGCCGCATGGGCTCCCCGACGGTGTCCACGCAGGTGTAGACCTTCATGCCCCGCAGGCGGGTGATCCAGTCCGCCAAGCGGTCGTCGGGCATGCCGGGCGGGTTTTTACCCGCGAAGATCACAGTATCACCGGGGCTCACGGCTCGGGTGAGCTTGTGCCAGACGGCCTCCAGCGTCTCCTCGGAGACGGGGCCGCCGGCCTCGTTGATGTCCGTGTTGGTCTTGAGCAAGGGATCGATGATCTTGAGATTGGTTCTGGTCACCTCGCGGGAGATCACCATATCGTTCTTAAGTCCCATCTCGTCCATGGCTGCCTGGATGTAGCCGCCGGCGGCGCCGCCAAGCACCCCCAAGACCAGGGTGCTTCCTCCCAGGGCCTTCACGGCCTTGGAGACATTGATGCCCTTGCCGCCGGGATCCAGCCGCGTGGCGCTGACGCGGTTGACGGTGTTCACCGCAAAGCCCGGCAGAATGACAGTCTTATCCAATGCAGGGTTTAGGGTTACAGTAATAATCATGCTTCGTTCCTCGTCCGCAGGAGAATTCATCTTGATTTCCATGTTATATTTTACGACCGTCTGGAAAAAAAGTAAAGCGCTGGGAACCTTCGTCTGTGAAATTCGTCTGTTTGACAGAAGGAACTTAAAAAGAGACTTTCCAATTTGCATTTCTAAACAAAGTATGGTAGAATATCAGTGTCATATTGTAGAAAATGGGATTTTATGGGCTCTGGTCTTTGGCCCTCCCGCCATCCCCCGCATGTAAAGGAGCGTAGCAACACTTGAAACTATTTGGTACTACCCGCGGTGGCTCCCGGCTGGCTAAAAATCGCGCCGCGTATCTGGCGCAGTCCGGCGAAGCGGCTGTGGCCGCCCCCCGGCGAAAGAACCCTTTTAAGCCTCTTGCCATCGTGCTGAGCTGTATGCTGCTGGTGGAGATTCTCTACTTCGTGGCTATCTATTCCGACAACGCCTTTATCGCCAAGTGGCGCAACATCTATATTCAGACCGCCATGGAGACCCTGAGCCACAAGTGGCTGGCCACCGCCATCATCCCCCCCGATATCATCAATGAAGTCATGGAGCAACGCCGGGAGGCGCTGGCCCAGCAGGTGGGCCTCTCCTCCAACTGGACGAAGGAGGAGGATGAAACGGATGACGAGGACACCACGCCCGAGGAGATTATCACCGACGTGGAAGTCATTCCAGACGTAGATCCCGAAGAGGTGGCCAAGGAGAACTTCTACACACTCTTCTACGAGGTCGATCAGACATCCATGGAAACCTATCTTCGCGATCACCCCGAAGCGTTGGCCAACGGCTGGGATAACCTGGTCATCAACGAGGCCGGGATGGACGATTCCGGCACTTCCATTCAGACCATCCACGGTGAACAGATCTTAGCCATTGACGTACCCAATCAGATCCTGTTGGTACGGGTGTCCGGCAGCGGTTACCAGGGCGTGCTGGCCGTGGCCAAGGATCCCAGCCGTCTGAGCGTGTATCCCTCCAGCCAGCTGGGCATCGCCGGCGAGACCGTGGGCACCATCGCCCAGAATAACAACGGTATTCTCTCCATCAACGGCAGCGGCTTCATCGACCCCAACGGCTCCGGCAACGGCGGCACACTGGCCGGCTATGCCATGTGCGACGGCACCGAATACGGCTACGCCCACATGGGCTGGGGCAACAAGCGCATTGAGCTCCACGAGGATGACCTTTTCTATATCAAGGATGCCGGCGACCCCGTGGGTGAAGGCACCACCGACGCCGTGGAGTTCCAGCCCGCCTTGATTATTGACGGCGAGATTGTCGTGGATTACACCAGCATCTATACCGGCCTGCAGCCCCGCGCCTGCATCGGCCAGTCGGATAAGTACGAGATCCTCATGCTGATCATTGAGGGCCGCATGCCTCTGCGGTCGGTGGGCACCGATGTCATCGAATGCGCCGAGATCCTGAAGCGCCATGGCTGCATGCAGGCCATGAACCTGGACGGCGGCACCAGCGCCATCATGTGGTACGACGGCGAGTACATCACCAAGTGTTCCAACCAGACGACGCCCCAGGGCCGTCCCGTGCCCACAGCTTTTGTCTACAAGACCGTCTCCTGACGTAAATGTATGTATCTGCAAAAGAACCGCTGCACCTGGCAGCGGTTCTTTTGTATATGAAGCTTACTTCTGGCCGTCCTTTTCGCGGATGGCCACACGGCGAATTTTGCCGCTGATGGTTTTGGGCATCTCTGCCACATATTCAAAGATCTTCGGGCACTTGTAGGAAGCCGTATTGTTGAGCACAAACTGCTGCAGCTCCCGAGAGAGCGCACCGCCGCCCTTGTAGCCCTCGGTAAGGACGATGGTGGCCTTGATGCGGTAGCCGCGGCCCAGATCCGGCACACCGGTGACGGCACACTCCAAGACGGCCGGATGCTGCATCAGCACACTCTCCACCTCAAAGGGGCTGACACGGAAACCGCAGGACTTGATAACATCGTCGGTGCGGCTCACATAGCGAATGAAGCCCTCCTCGTCCATGGTGGCCAGGTCGCGGGTGTGGTACACACCGCCCTCCCAGACGGACGCATAGGCCGCGTCATCGCCGCAGTAACCCATAAACACGCCGTAATGGCTGCCGTCCGCCGCAGGCACCACCACAATCTCTCCCGTCTCGCCGGGGGCAGCCACGGTGCCGTCCTCGCGGTGGATCTCGATGTGGTACAGGGGCGTGGCCTTGCCCATGGAGCCCAGATGGTGCGGCTGACCCACCAGGTCGGCAATCATCAGGGTAGACTCGGTCTGGCCGAAGCCCTCCCGGAGCTTCAGCCCAGTCTGACTCTCAAAGAGCCGGGCCACCTCGGGGTTCATGGCCTCACCGGCAGTGACGGCGTCCTTGACCGAGTCGAAGGCGCCGGGGGTAATGCCCCGCTTGACGAAGAAGCGGTAGATGGTGGGCGGGGCGCAGAAGGTGGTGACCTTGTACTTCTGGATAATGTCCATCAGGGCACGGGGGTCAAATTGATCGTAGTCATAGACCATGATGGGCGCCTCGCACAGCCACTGGCCGTAGAGCTTGCCCCATGCGGCCTTGCCCCATCCGGTGTCGGACACACTCAGATGTAAGCCGTCCTTGCGGACGTTCTGCCAGTGCTTGGCAGTGAGAATGTGGCACAGGGCGTAGGAGTGATCATGCATCACGGCCTTGGGCTCGCCGGTGGTACCGGAGGTAAAGTAGAGAAGCATGGGTTCGCTGGCCAGGGTCTCCACCCGCTCAAACTCCTCCGAGGCAGTCTCAATAGCGGCGTTCACATCCACATAGCCGGGGCGCTGGCCGCGGATGAGCATCTTCTGGACGCCGGGCAGATCGCACTTATCCAACTCGTTGGGGCCCTCGCTGTTGTCGGCGGTGACGATGACAGCCTTCACGTCCACCGCCTTGACGCGGTAGTCAATGTCCGCCGCCATCAGAGTGTGAGTGGCCGGGATGGCCACGGCCCCCAGCTTGTGGAGCGCCACGATGAGATACCAGTATTCATAATTGCGCTTGAGCATCAGCATCACCCGATCGCCCTTGCCGATGCCCAGCTGGCGGAACATATTGGCCGCCTGATTGCTCAGCTTGGCCATCTCGCCAAAGGTAAAGATTCGCTCGCGATCCTCCTGGTCGCACCAGACCATACAAACCTTTTCAGGGTTCTTCTGCGCCAGCGCGTCCACCACATCGTAGCCAAAGTTGAAATGCGCGGGGCACTGGATCGAGAACGACGTGAGGACTCCGTTCTCGTCATAGGCCTCTTTGACAAACTGCTGATAAAATTCCATGGTGCCTCCTGTTAATCAAAAAATGGATTATATAATAGCAAATTCGGATTATAGGATAATAACAAACAACAACCGGCTCTGCCGATTGCAAAAAAATTATACAGCAGTTGGCATCCGCTGTCAAGAGGCAAGCCGCCCATGACACTGCCCCATCGGCATACGCCGATGGGGCAGTGATTGACATTTACATCGCAGCGGTGAGGGCGGCGATATAGCAAGGCTCCGTACCGCAGCAGCCTCCCAGGAGTCGCGCCCCCGCATCTCGAAGGCGGCGCATATGCCCTGCAAAGGCTTCCGCATCCATGGAATAGTGGGCATTGCCTGCCGCATCGATCTCCGGCATACCGGCGTTGGGCTTGGCAATCACCGGCACGGTCAAATCCCGGGCCAAAGTGCGCACCACACTCTCCAGCTGATCCGGGCCCACGGAGCAGTTGATGCCCACGGCGTCGGCACCGAAGCCCTCCACCTGCTCGGCAGCGTCGTAGACACTGCCGCCGAAGTAGAGCATCCCATCTGCCGTCACCGAGAAAGAGCAGCATACCGGCATGTCCTCCGCCGTCATCCGGCAGGCCTCCAAGGCGGCCATGGCCTCCTCCAGACCCATGAGCGTCTCCACAAAGAATAGATCCACTCCAGCAGCCTTGAGGGCCGCTGCCTGGGCCGTATAGAGTTCCAGCATCGACTCATAAGAGAGATCCGCACGGCCCAGCGTTGCCATATCTCCGGCCACCCAGGCCTTCTCCCCGGCAGCCCGGCGGCTCAGCGCCACCAGGTCGCGGCAGAGCGCGCCCACCTTGTCCTGGAGGCCGTGCTGGGCCAAATAGAGGCCGTTGGTGGTAAAGGTAGGCGCGATCAGCACCTGGCTCCCTGCGGCCACGTAGGCACGCTGGAGCTCCAGCAAGTGTTCAGGATGCTCGAGGATCCACGTTTCCGCGCAGACGCCCCGGGGCATGCCGGCTTTCATCAGATTGGAGCCCGTAGCGCCATCAAGATAGAGGGGCCCTTGCGCCAGGCGCGCATGAAATTCCGCGCGGGTCATACCGTCAACTCCTTACAGCGGCGCAGCACCTCGCACACCAGATTCCAGGTGCGCTCCAGGGATGCCACGTCCATTCTTTCCCGGTGGGTGTGAATCTCCAGGAGGTTGGGCCCCAGGGAGACGCAGGAGAGCCCCGGGAGCTTCCCTGCAAAGATTCCGCACTCCAATCCGGCATGAATGGCCTCAATCTTCGGCTCTTTCCCATACTGACGGCGGTAAACATCGCACACCAGCTCCCGCAGAGGCGAATCTTTCTCATACTCCCAGGCGGGATAGTCGCCCACATAGGTGACCGAGCCGCCCAGCAGGGCCATCAGCCGCTCCAACTGGCGGCAGAGCCAGCGTTTTTCCGAGGTCAGACTGCTGCGCACGGCAAAGGTGGCGGTGAGCTCCCCTGCCGCCATCTGGGCAACGCCCAGATTGAGAGAGGTCTGCACCAGGCCGGGGACGTCCTGGCTCATGGATTGAAGCCCGCCGGGCAGGAGCAGCAAAGCGTCCGCCACACGCCGGGCCGCTTCTGCCGTGGTCACGGCCTCATGCGCCTCCGCTGCGGTCTCCTGACGCCACTCCACCGTGAGACCCGGGTCGGCGGTCTGATACTCCCGGCGGAAGCTCTCGCCCAGGGCGGTCACGATCTGTGCCGCTCGGGGGAGATCCTCTTGGCGCAAAACCATCGTCGCAACACACTCCGCTGCAATGGCGTTATCCGCCTGGCCGCCTACCACGGCTGCCAGATGCACCGGCATTTCGGCGGTGAGGGCGCTGAGGATACGGCCCATAAGGCGGTTGGCGTTGGCTCTGCCCTTGTGGATTTCCACGCCGGAATGGCCGCCCACCAAGCCTTTGAGAATCACGCCGCAGAAAATGCCTTGGGCCGTCTCATAGTCGACCGGCACATGGCAGGTGGCGCGGATGCCGCCGGCGCAGGAAACCGTAAAGACGCCCTCGTCCTCAGAATCGAGGTTGAGCATGTGCCGTCCGGTAACCCAGGCGGGATCCAGAGCCGTGGCGCCCTCCATGCCGGCTTCCTCATCGGTGGTGAACACAGCCTCCAGCGCCGGATGGGGCAGATCATCGCTGTCCAGGACGGCCAGCGCCATGGCGACCGCTACAGCGTCGTCACCGCCCAAGCTGGTGCCATCGGCCCAAACGTAAGCGCCGTCGGTGCGCAGCACAAGGCCCTCTTTTGCCATATCCCGGGTGCAGCCCGGAGCCAGGTCGCAGACCATATCCAGATGCCCTTGGAGAATCACCGTAGGCGCCTGCTCATAGCCTGCCGTGGCCTCCTTGTAAATCACCACATTATGCGCCCCGTCCTGCCGCACCGCGAGGCCCTTAGACCGGGCAAAGTCCACACAGTAGTCGCTGATGGCTTTACAGTTGTGCGAGCCGTGGGGGATGGCGCACAGCGCCTCAAAAATCCGCAGGACATTCTGCGGCTGCAAATTCTCTAAAATAGACAATTTATCCGCCTCCTTGGAAGTTTACGCGAGTATTTTACCACAGCCGCAGGTTCTTGCCAATGGGGCCAGAACATTTTCCTTGACGAAGTTCTTCTGATGGAGGATAATAAGTAAAAGAACCTCAGGTGAGAAAACAGATTAAAGGAGTGATCCCATGTATCAAATCGGCGTGGACATCGGCGGCACCAATATCAAGATCGGTCTGGTGGATGACGCCCTGGAGATCGTCTCGCGGATCTCCATTCCCTTTCCCCATCTCGATGGGACGCAGGTCGCGGCGCGTATCGCCGAGGAATGCCATAAGCTCCTGGCCCTCCGGGGCCTGACGGAGGACAGTCTGGACAGCGTGGGTGTCGTAGTGCCCGGCAGCATCGACGCCACCGGTTCCATTGTCCTCAACGCCTATAACCTCAACTTCCACAATGTCCCCCTCAAAGCACTCCTGCAATCCCACTTTCAGTCTGCCCCGGTCTACCTCGCCAACGACGCCGACGGCGCGTGCCTGGCTGAGCTTGGCCGCGGCGCCTTCAAGGGCTTCCAGACGGCCGTGCTCTTCACGCTGGGCACCGGCGTGGGCGGCGGCCTGATTTTAGGCGGCAAGATGTTCAATGGCGGCAAACATCAAGGCGTGGAGCTGGGTCATATGCCGCTGGTGGCCGGCGGTATCCCCTGCACCTGCGGCAACCGCGGCTGCATCGAGGCGTATTGCTCCGCCTCGGCTCTGGGACGAGCCGGCGCCAAAGCCATGGCCGAGCACCCCAAGAGCTTGCTTTTCGCCAAGTCAAACGGCGACCCCAGCCAGGTGGATGCCAAGCTGGTCACTGACTGCGCCAAGGAGGGCGACAAGACCGCTATGGCCGTCTTTGAGCAGTATGTGGACTACCTGGGCTCTGCCTGTGTGTCTATGATCCATCTCTTGGATCCTGAGGTCATCGCTCTGGGCGGCGGCCTGTGCCATGCGGGCGAATTTCTCTTTAAGCCCCTGCGGGAGAACGTGGCGAAAAAGTGCTTCTACGCCGATTTCGCCAAAATTTTCCCCGCCGTCATGGGCAATGACGCCGGGATGATTGGCGCTGCCATGTTGGGCGCCAACCAAAGATAAGTCAAAATTATTTCACAGGAGGATTTTTCATCATGCTCACTTTGGATCGCAGCGGCGCCGCAGGCTTTGGCGCCACCATGGATCAGGCCGCCTGCCAGGCAGCCATTGACACGCTGGTGCAGGGCACCGGCGCCGGCAACGATTTCCTCGGCTGGGTCAACCTGCCCGTGGACTACGACAAGGAGGAGTTTGCCCGCATTCAGGCCGCAGCCAAAAAGATCCGCAGTGATTCCCAGGCTCTGGTGGTCATCGGCATCGGCGGCTCCTATCTGGGTGCTCGGGCTGTCATCGAGCTTGTGAAGGGCCCCAACCACAACGTACTCTCTCAGGGCGACCCGGCGGTGTACTTCATCGGCAACGGTCTCTCAGCCGATGCGGTCAGCGACACTGTGGCCTTGCTGGAAGGCAAGGACTTTTCCATCAATGTGATCTCCAAGTCCGGCACCACCACTGAGCCCGCCATCGCCTTCCGGCTCTTCAAGGCGCTGCTGGAAAAGAAGTACGGCAAGGAAGAGGCCAAAAACCGCATCTACGCCACCACTGACCGCGCCCGCGGCGCCCTCAAGACCATGGCCAACCAGGAGGGCTATGAAACCTTCGTGGTGCCCGACGACGTGGGCGGCCGTTACAGCGTCCTCACCGCCGTGGGTCTGCTGCCCATTGCCGTGGCCGGTATCGACATCGAAGCGCTGATGAACGGCGCCGCCGCCGAGCGGGCCGACTGCATGAGCCAGGGCGTCAGCTCTGTGGCCGCTCAGTACGCCGCCCAGCGTCAGGCCCTCTACGCCCAAGGCAAAAAGGTGGAGGTTCTGGCTGCCTACGAGCCTGCCTTCCGGTTCATGGCCGAGTGGTGGAAGCAGCTCTACGGTGAATCCGAGGGCAAGGACGGGAAGGGTATCTTCCCTGCCTCGGTGGATCTCACCGCCGATCTCCACTCCATGGGTCAGTATATTCAGGACGGCGAGCGGATCCTGCAGGAGACCGTGGTGTTCTTTGACGAAGTCGCTTCTTCCGTCGTGGTTCCCTCGGACGAAGCCAACCTGGACGGCCTAAATTACCTGGCTGGGCGGGAGCTCAGCTACGTCAACACCAAGGCCATGGAGGCCACCCGGGCTGCCCACATCGACGGCGGCGTGCCGGTGAGTGTGGTACATCTGCCGAAAATCGACGCGGCAGAAGTGGGCCGCCTGATTTACTTCTTCGAGTTTGCCTGCGGTGTCTCGGGGTACATGTCCGGCGTGAATCCCTTTAACCAGCCCGGCGTGGAGGCCTATAAAAAGAACATGTTCCACCTGCTGGGCAAGCCCGGCTATTGATAGCCGATCTGAACACGCCGAGAACCCGCGCTCTCATTCAATGAAAGCGCGGATTCTTTTGGTGGAATTGACCCATGGGACAACATATTTACACAAGGTGCAGCAGCCGCTGCACCTTGTCTTTTTAGATCAGCGCTTGGCTTCAGCCGCCCGATCCAGTCGGAGGTTGCGGAAATAGAGGCATACATCAATGCTGACCATGAGGATATTGGGGATGTAGAACCAGAAGGCCAGATTGAAGCTCTGGGTCATAATCTTGGAGATGATGCCGCAGATATAACCAAAGAGGATAAACAGTGTAAAGGGCAGGCTCTTTCCCTTGGTGGTGCGGCTGCGGTAGGACTTGAGAATATTGAGCGGCCAGGAAATACCAAAGGAAATGATCATCAGTGTCTCGAGAAGTTCAGCCAGGGGCATATTGCATCAACCTTTCAGCACATTTTCTCTCCGGGCATAGTCCGGCAGGAGCTGCGGGGAGACAGCGTCGGTCTCAATACCGGCGTCGGCCAGGGATTTATCAAAGGCGGCGATGTGCGCCAGCGTGGGCGCCGCAGGGGTAACCGACCGGCTCTTGGCCGCGGCATTGCGGCCGGCATTGCGGCCAAAGACAATGATGTCCAAAAGGCTGTTGCCCATCAGGCGGTTGCGGCCATGGATTCCGCCCACAGCCTCGCCGGCCACAAACAGGTTTTCAACCTGGCTCTGGCCATCCACGGTGATTTTGATTCCGCCGTTCTGATAGTGAAGCGTGGGATAGACCAGAATGGGCTCCTTGCGGATGTCGATGCCGTACTTGCCGAACATGCGCAGCATGGCGGGAATGCGCTTGGCAATCGTGCCCTCACCGTTTTTGATCTCGATCATCGGCGTGTCCAGCCAGACTGCGTAACCAGCAGGGGTCTTGACACCGTTGCCCCGGTCAGAGCACTCACGGATAATGGAGGCGGCGGAGACGTCGCGGGTCTCCAGGGGATTCATAAACGCCTCACCCTTGGCGTTGATCAGCATGGCGCCCAGAGAGCGCACCTTCTCCGTGACCAGCGCGCCAAAGATCTGTGCCGGGAAGGCAGCGCCGGTGGGATGGTACTGCAAGGTATCGGGGTAAAGGAGCTTGGCGCCCGCCCGGTAGGCCAGCACCAGGCCGTCGGCGGTGGCGCCGTAGTGGTTGGAGGTGGGGAAGCCCTGATAGTGGAGCCGTCCGGCACCGCCGGTGGCCAAAATCACCGTCTTGGCCAGGGCGAGCTTGAGTTCCTTGGTCTCCATGTTGAGCAGCACCGCGCCGCAGCAGCGGCCGTTTTCATCCAGCACCAGCTCAATGGCCGCAGTGAAGTCCACCACGGGAATCTGCCGGTTCAAAACCTCGTCGCGCAAAGTGCGCATGATCTCGGCGCCGGAGTAGTCCTTGGCCGCGTGCATGCGCTTGCGGGAGGTGCCGCCGCCATGGGTGGTGATCATAGTGCCGTCCGGCGCTTTGTCAAATTCCACACCCAGGTCACTGAGCCAGCGGATGGCCTCAGGCGCGTCGGAGACGAGCTTGCAGAGAAGATCCTTCTGGGCAGCGAAGTGGCCGCCGCCGTAGGCGTCCAGGAAGTGCTGGGCCGGGGAATCATTGGGCTTGTCGGCAGCCTGGATTCCGCCTTCGGCCATCATGGTGTTGGCGTCGCCCATTCTGAGCTTGGTGACCACCATAACCTTCGCCCCCGCCGCGTGGGCCTCGATGGCGGCCGAGGTGCCGGCGCCGCCGCCGCCAATGACCAGAACATCGCAGGTATAGTCAGGCTTGGTGAGGTCAATCTGGTCGGCAGTGATCCGGGAGTGGGCCTGGAGGAGCCGCGCCAGCTCCGTGGGCACCTTCTCGCCCCGGTTGGGGCCGGCTTTGAGCACTTCAAATTTCTCTTCCCGATAGTCGGGATGATAGGTCTTAAGCAGCTGATCCTTCTCCTCCGCCGTCATCCGTCGGGGATCCAGCTTGACGTTTTCCGCCCGGGCTGCCGCCACTTTCTCTGCCGATTGGCACATAATGGGATCTTGATACATGGTCGCAGCCTCCTTATTTCTCGATTTCGCGGTTGTTGTACAGCGCCTGGATCTCCTCCAGGGGCTTGTCCATCAGCGCCTCGATCAGAGGCACATAGTCCCCTCGCTCAATCTCAGCAATGCGCTGATCCAGATGATCGCAGTGGGGCGCCAGGTACTTGCCGTTGAGGCGGCGGGCCAGCATGGCCACCTGAGGATGAGAGATCCCCGCCGGGCAACGGGACGAACAGATGCCGCACATGACGCAGTCAAAGGACTCCTCGGCGCACTTTTCATACTCGCCGCGCTGGGCGTAGGCAATGTACTGCATGACGTTGAGGCTCTGGGGACAGACCTTGGTGCAGGCGTTGCAGCCCACGCAGGAGTAAATCTCGGGATAGAGCTGCATCATAATCTGCTCTGTGGGCTTGACCTTTTCAATGTCGTAGACCTCCTTCACCAGGGGGAAGAAGGGCAGGGTGGCCACATACATATTGTCCTGCACCTGGGTGGAGCAGGCAAGGCAGGCATGGAGCTCCCGGTCACCGGCGATGCGGTAGATGGTGGCACAGGCGCCGCAGAAGCCGTTGCGGCAGCCGCAGCCGCGCACCAATTGGTAACCGGCGTACTCCATGGCCTCCATGATGGTGGCACTGGCAGGTACCTGGTACCGCTTGCCAAAGAGAAAAACATTCACCATTTGTTCCATCGATCTATCTCCTTAATATTCATCCGGCAGTTCGCTCATCTGATCCAAGCGGAATACAGGCCCGTCCTTGCAGACGTACTTGTCTCCGATGTTGCACCGGCCGCACTTGCCCAGGGCGCACTTCATCTTGAGCTCAAAGGTGGTGTAGACCTGGTCGCGCCGGAACCCCAGCTCCTCCAGGCCGGCCAGGGTGAACTTGATCATAATGGGCGGGCCGCACATGACCACCGTCTTGGAGGTATCAAACCCCAGCTCCTTGACGTAGTTGGGTACGAACCCCACGTGGCCATCCCAGTCGTCCTGGGGCCGGTCAATCGTCAGGTGGACGTTGATTCCGTCCTCGGCCATCCACTCGTCCAGGATCTCCTGGTAGTCCACAAGATCCTCCTTGCTTCGCGAGCCGTAGACAATATCCAACGTACCGTAGTTTTTCCGGTTTGCGCGGACATAGTTGATGACCGAGCGCACCGGCGCCAAACCGATACCGCCGGCAATCACGAGAAGATCCTTGCCCTTGAGCTCGGTGTCCACCGGGAAGCCATTGCCATAGGGGCCGCGGAGCGTCACCTGCTGGCCGGGCTCGATGGCGTGGAGCCAAGTGGTGACACA
>CALXCW010000016.1 GCA_944386905.1 uncultured Oscillospiraceae bacterium | reverse complement strand
CGGACAGGCGTTTTAATCTCTTTCTCATCTTTCTTCAAAGACGCCCTCATGGAGCCGTGATAGAATGGAGCCAGAAACAAAGGAGGTGTTCCAGATGGAACAGATGGAAAAGATTGAGACCCTGCGAGAAAAGACCGGCTGCACCTACACCGAGGCCAAGGCGGCCTTGGAGGCGAGTGGCGGCGATCTGCTGGATGCACTGTGCTGGTTGGAACAGCGCGGGAAGTCCCTGGTGACCGGTGCCTACAGCTCTACAGCGCAGGAGCCGCCGCCGGAGGAAAATCACGCCGAAGATAGCACCAACCAATCGGCTTCGGATGCCTTTGCCAAGGGAATGCGGGCTTTTTGGACGGGATTGGTGGCTTTGATTCGCCGAGGAAACAGCAATCACCTGGTGATGAAAAATAAATCCGGCGACCAGACGCTGACGATTCCCATGACAATTTTTGTGATCCTGCTGGTGGCAGCCTTCTGGGTGGTGCTGCCGTTAATGGTGGTAGCGCTTTTCTTTGGCTGCCGGTTTGCCTGCACCGGCCCGGATTTGGGGCGGGAGGATGTGAATCGCGCCATGGGCAAGGCCACAGACTTTGCCGAGGAGATTAAAAAAGAATTTCAATGAGGAGGCCGCACCATGGCCGGACGGATTTTGATTGTGGAGGATGAGGCTGCCATCGCCCGGTTTGTGGAGCTGGAACTGCGCCACGAGGGCTATGAGACGGACAAGGCAGTGGATGGCAGAAGTGGACTGGAGCTGGCACTGGCTGGGGACTATGCGCTGATTCTGCTGGACATTATGCTTCCGGAGCTCTCGGGGCTGGAAGTGCTGCGGCGTCTGCGGCGGGAGAAGGATACACCGGTCATTTTACTCACCGCCCGGGATACGGTGATGGACAAGGTTTCAGGGCTGGACATGGGCGCCGATGACTACATCACCAAGCCCTTTGCCATCGAAGAGCTCCTTGCACGCATCCGTACGGCGCTCCGCAAGCATCCGGTCAAAAGTACCGCTACCCAGTTGACGCTGGGGCCCATCTCCATGGACACAGCCCGGCGCCAGGTACACTGCGCCGGGAAAAGTGTGGAGCTGACGACCCGAGAATTCGACGTGCTGCGCCTCTTCCTGGAAAACCCGGAGATTGTCCTTTCAAGAGAGACTTTTCTCAGCAAGGTCTGGGGATATGACTATGTGGGAGAGACGAATGTGGTGGACGTATATATCCGCTACCTTCGCAGTAAGCTGGATGAGGCTTGCGGCAAAAGCCTCATCCACACGGTGCGGGGCGTGGGCTATGTCCTGCGGGAGGATTGAATGCGCGAGGCTAAAACGGGTGCCACTACCCGAAAAATACTCAGAACGCAAAAAAGCGCCCTGGGCTGGACGCTGTTTCTTTCCAATTTTCTTTTGTTGGCCTTGGGACTGGGCTGTCTGCTGCTCTATTATATGAAGCTCTACGCCGGAAGCTGGGCTGTGCTGGGAGAACTCGAGTTTACTGCTGGCAGGCTGGACGTGGTGCGTCTAAATCCGCTGTGCTTCGAGTTGACCTTGGAGGTGGCCGGCCGGTCGGCCGTCGTCTACGATGTCACCGATGCCCTGGCTTTGTTTTTCGCGGCGTATGTGGGTTTCCTTTTGGTGCAAGGGCTGATCTCAGCCATTTCCGGGGCTATCTGGCGAGGGCGGGTGCGCCAGCATCTTCGACGTCTTACTTCCATGGCCCAGGAGGCCCGCCGCCTGGGCCAGGAGGCTGCTTCTCCCCAAAAAGTTGAGCATCTTCGAGAGGCCATTGGCCATATTAAGCCCACGGAATCTCAGCGCATTCATGTGGCTGACCCTGATCTGAAGGGTCTGGAGACGGCCATCAACGATTTGCTCGACCGGATGCAGGCAGCCTACAGCCAGCAGTCCCGCTTCGTCTCGGACGCTTCTCACGAATTACGCACCCCCATCGCCGTTCTCAAAGGCTATGCCGACCTGCTGGAGCGCTGGGGCAAGGACGATCCCCAGGTGCGCGATGAAGCCATTGCTGCCATTCAAAAAGAGGCGGAACGGATGAGCAGATTGGTGGAGCAGCTTTTGTTTTTGGCACGAGGGGACAGCGGTCGTACCAAACTGACCTTAGCGCCGGTAGAACTGGAAGCCTTGGTGCGGGAGGTATACGAGGAATCGGCCATGATCGATCCACGACACCGCTGGCAGGTGTCGGCCGAGGAGGCGCTGAGTGTCAGCGCCGATGTGGATATGCTCAAACAGGCATTGCGGATCCTGGTGGACAATGCAGCCAAGTATACTCCCCAGGACGGCGAAATTCTTCTGCGGGCTTTCCGGGGAGAGGACGGCGCGGCGCGCATTGCTGTGCGGGATACCGGCATGGGAATCCGCGCGGAGGATGCCCCCTATGTCTTTCAGCGTTTTTATCGGGCTGATCCGGCACGCAGCCGCGAGAGCGGCGGTGCGGGGCTGGGACTTTCCATTGCCAGCTGGATTATTACCCAGCACGGCGGTTATCTGGAAGTCTACAGCTGGGAGGGCGTGGGCAGCCGCTTTACCATTGTGCTGCCGCAGCTTCAACAAGCAGAATAAGGCACGCTGAGCCGCCTCCTGGGAGGCGGCTCAGCGTGCGTTTAGTCTTAAGGCTTCTTGTCAACGTGGAGGGCACGCATGGCATTGAGAATAGCGATCACTGCCACGCCCACATCGGCAAAGACTGCTGCCCACATGGAGGCCAGCTCCAACGCGCCCAACACCAGCACAACGCCCTTGACACCCAGCGCAAAGACGATGTTCTGCCGGACAATGGCCACGGTCTTACGGGCAATAGCCATGGCCACAGCGATTTTGGAGGGTTGATCGTCCATCAGTACAATGTCCGCTGCCTCAATGGCAGCGTCGGCGCCCATGGCGCCCATGGCGATGCCCACATCAGCCCGCGTGAGCACCGGAGCGTCATTGATTCCGTCTCCTACAAAGGCCAAGGTGCCGCGGCCGGTGCGCTGTTGGAGCATATCCTCGGTGCAGCGCACTTTGTCCTCCGGCATGAGCTGGGCATGGTATTCATCCACCCCCAGCTGGGCCGCCATGGTGCTGGCTACCTCTTCAGAGTCGCCGGTGAGCATCACCACACGGCGCACGCCGCTGGCGCGCAGCGCTTGAATGGCTGCCTTGGCATCGGCCTTGGGTTGATCAGAGATCACGATATGCCCGGCATAAAAGCCCTCCACGGTCACATGCACCAGCGTGCCGGGCAATGAGCATGGCAGGGTGCTGACCTGCTCACGCTCCATCAGGCGGCTGTTGCCCACGGCTACATGTTTGCCGTCCACCACAGCCCGGACGCCCATTCCGGCGATTTCCTCGGTCTTTGTGCAGCGACTGATGTCAAGCGCGCCGCCGCAGGCGGTTCTCAGAGATTGAGAAATGGGATGGTCGGAGTAAGATTCTGCCAGTGCAGCGTATTCCAAAAGCTGCCGGGCCTCTATGCCCTCCTCGGGGTGGATGGCGGTCACAGTGAACACACCCTGGGTTAGAGTGCCGGTCTTGTCAAAGACCATGGTGTCCACCCGGGCCAGAGCCTCGAGATAGTTTCCGCCTTTAATCAGAATGCCGCATTTTCCTGCGCCGCCGATGCCGCCAAAGAAGCTCAGGGGCACCGAGATCACCAGGGCACAAGGACACGAGACTACCAGGAATACCAGCGCCCGGTGGAGCCAGCTGCTCCAACTGGTTCCGGCCAGGAAGGCGGGGAGACTTCCGGCGGGGAGCAGGGCCAGAAGAATGGAGGGAATGGCGAAGAGCGCTGCCGCAGCCAGCACCACACAGGGCGTATAGTAGCGGGCAAAGCGAGTGATGAATTGCTCCGACCGGGATTTCTTTTCACTGGCATTTTCCACCAGCTCCAGCACCCGCGCCACAGTGGAATCGCTGTAGGGCTTGGTGACCCGCAGCCGCAGCAGCCCCTGACGGTTGATACAGCCGCTGTAGACGGTGTCACCGACTGCGACATCCCGGGGTGTGGCTTCGCCGGTAAGGGCGGCGGTATCCAGGGTGGAGGCGCCTTCCACCACCACCCCGTCCAGAGGCACTCGCTCACCGGGCTTGAGGACAATCATGCTGCCAACAGCGATCAGTTCCGGATCACACACTTCAATGGAACCGTCAGGCAGCTCCAAGTTGGCGCTGTCAGGGCGAATGTCCATCAAAGCAGCGATGGAGCGGCGGGATTTGTCCACGGCGTAGCTCTGAAAGAGCTCGCCCACTTGATAAAAGAGCATGACAAACACGGCTTCGGCGTATTCGCCGGTGAAGAAAGCGCCCACTGTGGCCAGGGCCATAAGGAAGTTTTCATCAAAGACTTTACCGCGGAGAATGTTGCGCAGGGCGCTCCAGAGCACATCCCAGCCGATGATACCATAGGGGAGCAGGTAGAGCACGGCAGGATGGAAGAGCGGCGGCGCGATTAAGGCAAGAATTAAAGTGGCGGCGGCAAGGAAAATCCGCAGGAGCATGAATCGTTGTTCTCGGTTGAAGGTTTTCATAGCCATACCTCACCGCCGAATGGCGCAGTCGGGATCAACCTTGTGAATGGCTTCTTCGGCCTTTTTCAGAATCTCCTCAAAGCGGTCGTCATCTGCGTCCAGTGTCAGCTTTTGCGTCATAAAGCTGACGGTGGCTTCGTGGACGCCGTCGAGCTTTTGTATGGCACGCTCCATCTTTGCGGCGCAGTTGGCACAGTCGAGATTGGTGAGCTGAAAGCGTTTTTTCATGGTGATTTCCTCCCTCCATTACTCCTGGACATGCTCCAGGCCCTGATCTATGATGGTCTTGACATGGTCATCCGCCAGGGAATAAAAGACGGTCTTTCCTTCTCGACGGGATTTCACCAGGCGTGCACTTTTGAGCAGCCGCAGCTGGTGAGAGATGGCCGACTGGGTGATCCCCAGCAGGGCGGCGATATCGCATACACACATCTCTGAGGCGAAGAGCACATAGAGAATGCGCATTCGCGTGGAATCGCCAAAGATATGGAAAAGCTCTGTGAGATTGTAAAGGGTATCCTCGTCGGGCATTTTTAGGCGCACAGCGTCGAGAATATCTTGGTGAGTATCGGTCTGGTCGCAACAGGCAGCACGTTCGGGCGGATGCATCTCGTCACCTTCTTATATGATTATCTGTTCATATGATAAATCATTGAAAGAAAAAAGTCAACAGAAAAATAATCTCCCGTTCCGGACAGGCGGAGCGGGAGAATGGAAAGCTGTTTTTATTTTCGGCGGGCTGCTTCATATTTTCCGTGGCGCCGCCGGCGCTTGATGCCAAGCAGCAATACCAGACAGAGCAGGACAAGGACACCCAAAACTGCTGCGGGGATCCACCAGTCAAGGGTTGTCCGCTGCGGCTTCGACGTCTCGCCCCTACTTTCGTCTGGGTGCGAGATATCCTCCGGCAGCGGTAGCGTCTCTTCTTGAATATCCTCCGGCTGCTGTGCCTCTTCTTGGATTTCTTCTGGCCCGGGCGAGGGCACCTCTTCAATCTCCAGATGTACGGTGCCTTCGGGTTCGTCGACGATCTCTTCCACCGGCTCCGGAGGTTGGGTGTGGGCTAGGTTGTAGTCGGTGCAGAGTGCTGCAGCATCGGCCACGACTTGGGCGCCCACGTCCTGCGTGTAAACCGCCAGGAGAAAGGGTTCCGGCGTGTAAATAATCCCCACGTCGTTTACAGCCCCCTCATACCAGCCGTATTTGTGCGCCACGTCGTATTCCTCCGGCACACCGGCTTTGAAGTATTCGCCCGGTTGCGCCTCCAGCATATAGCCGATCATCTCCGAAAAATCCTCTTGATTGTCGTAGAGGTAAGTCAAAGCATCGATCATCATACGGGTACAATAGTAGTTGTCCACATAATAGATGTAGTCGATTTC
Organism: uncultured Oscillospiraceae bacterium; assembly: GCA_944386905.1. Classification (GTDB taxonomy): domain Bacteria; phylum Bacillota; class Clostridia; order Oscillospirales; family Oscillospiraceae; genus Avoscillospira. Next base: position 15,390 of record CALXCW010000016.1, on the reverse strand, counting down.
TTCGTCCTCCATGGTAAAGTACCGACGCATCCGCTCCTTATAGGTGCGAAAATCACCGAGATTGTAGAGCAAACCGATGGAGACCTCGTTGTTTGACCACACCAGGCTTTGATAGTGGGCGTCAGAGAGTGTCGTGCCGGCACCGGCGATGTAGGCGTCTGGATCGAGCTCTCCGCTGCGCTCTAAGTCGTAATAGTAGAGATTAAGGGGCAGTTTAAATGTACTCGCAGCCACCATCATATGGGTGTCATTGTAACCGTAGGCTTCGCCGGTGACAGTATTGTAGTAGGAGAGAGCAAAGTTTTCGCTGTTTAGCCCATATTCGTCCATAAAATCCGCCACCACATCATCCAGGCTCTCCTGAGACGGCGCAGCGGCCGCAGCAGTTCCTGACACCATCAGTGCTGCCATAATGGCAGCAGAGCGAGCAATCCATTTTTTCAAGTTCAGCACCTCCCCGGTGTTTTCCAGTCGGTTTGAATGTATCACAAAAATATGAACAAATTGTAAATGCATGGAGATACTTGCGATTGCTTGCAGGATTTGGTATAATGCCCGCGTATGCCGGCGCAGGCCGGGGAAAACTAGGAGGTGGCACCCTATGGGCCTTTTTTCTGATTATCTGCTGATCTCGGATTTTGACCTGACTCTCACAGATCGATACGACCAGATTCCTGCGGCCAATCGCGCTGCCGTAGAGACCTGGATGGCCGAGGGAGGCGCCTACACTGTGGCTACGGGGCGCAGCCTCAAGATGGCATGGAGTCGGTTAAGAGATTTTCCCCGCAACGCGCCGCTGATTACCTTTAATGGCGCAGCCTGCTCCGAGCCCACCACTGGGGAACTGTACTGGGCCCAGGCCATCTCGCCGCAGTATAAAGCGCTTCTCCGGCCGCTGCTGATCCAATACCCCCGGCTACGCTTGGAGCTGCAGAGCATGACCTGCCACTATGTGTTCAACGAAGATCCCCGGCGCGACCAGTATCTGCGCTCCCAAGAGGTGCCCTTTACTCACCGGCCCCTGGACGACATTGATGAGGATATCCTCAAGTTTTCTCTTTCCGATCCCTCGGATCCGGTACAGGCAAAATCCTACGATTCGCCGATGGCGGCTTTTTTCCGGGAACTGACGGAGGAACTCAACCGCTTGGGCGCGGGATTCTGCGAGGCGGTCAATTCCCGGCCCAACGCCGTGGAGGTGCAGTCTAATCTCTGCTCTAAGGGTAAGTCTGCCCGGGCATTGGCTGACCGGCTGGGACGAAAGTATCTGGTGACGGTAGGAGACTCAGCCAATGACCGCAGTATGCTTTTAGAGGCCGATTTTGGTTTCTGCACCGGCGAGTGTGACCCGGAGCTTCCCGCCCTGGGGATCCCCCAGGTGGAGCCCTGCGGCGAGGGCAGCGTGGCCGGTGCAATTCGCCGGATGATGGAGAGAAAATAGGGAACATTTTTACGCCTCGGTGCATAGAATTGGGATGAACCAATTCTCCGGGGAGTGATTTGATGAATCAACAGTATCGTACCACCGGCGGCGACTGCGGCTGCGGCCCGGTCTGCCCGCCTGCGCCGCCGCCGCAGTCCGCGGGCTGCAGCTGTGGCGAGAGTTTCCGCCAGGCGCTGAACCTCTTGTGCAGCCAGCAGTTCTACACGCTGGTGGATTTCAGTGCCTTCGCCTTTATCAGCAGCTACAGCATCCTGGGAGCTTCGGTGCAGGCACCTACCGGCGGGGCCACCCCCGGCGACAACCTGTCCGCCCTGGGAGCCACCTACCGCTGTGGAAGCTGCGGCTGCGAAACCGTGGCCGCCTCGGGCTCGCTCTATCCGCCTACGGTGGGCGGTGCTGCTCAGAGCACGGCAGTCACCCAGGCGGCGCTATGCCGTCTGACGGCTGTGGCGTTTGACGCGGCCAATGACACAAGCCTTACGTCCACAGCCAATTATCAGGCGCTGGTGCAGCTCTTCACCCAGATGCTCCATCCCACCGGCCCCCAGACCTGCGTTTCGGTGGTGGATTCGGTGACTGCCGGCGTCAGCCGAACAGCCACTTTGGCTGCCGGGCCGCTGCTGGTGGAAAATGTCCAGGTACTCGGGCAGATGGGAGATTTACTAGTGCTGGCCAACAGTACCGACGAGCGCATCTATCTCGTCTGCGCCGACCAAGTCGATTTCATCGGCTGATCTTCAAGAGCGCTGGAGCGTGCATAGCAGAATCCCATACGGAAAAAGAATCATTGCAAGGCGGCAAGTCCCTAAGTGGGGCTTGCCGCCTTGCAATTCTGTGTCTAAGTGTCGCCGGTGTCGAATTGGCTATCGTAGAGCATGGCATAGAAGCCCTTACGGGCCAGGAGTGTCTTGTGGTCACCCTGCTCGATGATCTGACCGTCGCGCATCACCAGGATCACGTCGGCTTCTCGGATGGTTGAAAGGCGGTGTGCCACAATGAAGCTGGTGCGGCCGCGCATCATGCTGGCAAAGGCTGCTTGGATCTTCACCTCGGTGCGGGTGTCGATGGAAGAGGTGGCTTCATCCAGAATCAGCATGGGCGGCAGACACAGCATCACCCGGGCAATGCACAAGAGCTGCTTCTGACCTTGACTGAGGCTGCCGCCGTCCTCGGCGATGACGGTGTCGTAGCCCTGGGGCAGACGGCGGATAAAGCTGTGAGCGTGGGCGGCTTTGGCGGCGGCAATCATCTCGGCATCAGTGGCTGCAGGGTTACCGTAGCAGATATTCTCTCGGATGGTGCCGGCCCGGAGCCAGGTGTCCTGAAGTACCATGCCGTAATTTCTGCGAAGCGAGGCGCGGGTGAGCTTGCGCACGTCGCGGCCAGCCACAAGGATGGAACCGCCATCCACGTCGTAAAAGCGCATCAATAGATTGATGAGAGTGGTTTTGCCGCAGCCGGTGGGGCCCACGATGGCCACCCGCTGCCCCGGCTGCACGTCCAGGTTGAGTCCTTGCAGCAGCGGCCGGTTGGGAGTGTAGGAGAAGGAGACATCGGAGATGGTCACATGGCCGTCGCTGTTCAACACGGCGGCGTCGGGGGCGTCGGGAATTTGATCCGGTTCATCCAGCAGGTCGAAGATCCGCTGGATGCAAGCCATGGCATTTTGCAGCTCCGTCACCACGCCGGAGATCTCGTTGAAGGGCTTGGCGTATTGATTGGCGTAACTCAGGAACACACTCAGCTGGCCTACACTGATTCCGCCGCCCATGGCAAGGAGGGCGCCGGTAAGGCCTACGGCGGCGTAGACCACACTGTTGACGAACCTGGTCACGGGATTGGTGAGGCTGGAAAAGAATACAGCCTTGATGGAGGCATTTTGGAGAGCATCGTTGACCTTGTCAAAGGCTTCCATGCTCTTTTCCTCATGGCCGAAGGCCTGTACCACCCGCTGACCCTGAATTTGCTCTTCCACCATGGCAGTTTGCTGGCCGCGGATGGCAGTTTGAGCTTGGAAGTAGCGGTAGGTGCGCTTGGTGATAAAGCCCGCGGCAAAGAGGCTCAGCGGTGTGAGCACCACGACCACGGCGGTGATCCCCAGGTGAATGACTGCCATGAGGATCAGCGTACCGCCGATGGTGAGCACGCCGGAGAAGAACTGGGTAAAGCCCATGAGCAGGCCGTCGGAGAAGGTGTCCACGTCGGTGATGATCCGGCTGACCAGGTCTCCGGAGGGATGGCTGTCCAAATAGGACAGGGGCAGCCGCTGAATTTTGGCCATGGCTTTCGTGCGAAGATCCTTCGAGACGCGAAAGGCGATGCGGTTGTTACAAGCAGCCAGCACCCACTGAGCCACGGCGGTAACGGCTGTGGAAATGGCAATGGCCAGACAGGCTTGGGCCACCAGGGCGAAGTCCACCTGCCCCTTTCCGAGCATGGCGTCGATGGCGTTGCCGCAGAGAATGGGCACCAGCAGTTGGGCTGCAACGCTGATAGCCGCGCCCAAAAGGCTGGCGGCTACGTAGAACCAGTAGGGACGTACCAGCCCCAGAACGCGGCCTATGGGCATGGAAGGTGCCTTTTTCACTGTGCATCGCCTCCCTTCTCAAATTGGCTTTCATAGATTTCGCGGTAGACAGGGCACGAATCCAGCAGCTCTGTGTGGGTACCCTGGCCCACCAGCTGGCCGTCGTCCAGCACCAGGATTTTGTCCGCTTTGCGCAGGGAAGCGGTGCGCTGAGAGACAAGGAACACCGTCGGATGCCAAGACAGTTCCCGAAGAGATTTGCGCAGCGCTGCGTCGGTGGCAAAGTCCAGGGCGCTGGCGCTGTCGTCCAGGATCAGAATGTCCGGTTTCCCCACCAGGGCACGGGCGATGGTCAGTCGCTGGCGCTGTCCTCCGGAGAAGTTGCGGCCACCCTGTTCCACTGGTTCGTCCAGGCCCAAGGGCTTTTCCCGAACAAACGCGGCGCCTTGGGCAGCTTCCAGGGCATCCCAGAGCTGAGCATCGGTGGCGGTTTCATCGCCCCAGAGGAGGTTGGAACGGATGGTGCCAGAGAAAAGCTGGGCCTTCTGGAGCACCACGGCTACCTTTTTGCGCAGTTCTCCTTTCTCCCATTGGGCTGCGGGACGGCCCAAAACAGAGACGGTGCCGGAGGTAGCGTCATAGAAGCGGGGGATCAAATGCACCAGACTGCTCTTGCCGCTGCCGGTGGAGCCGATGACGCCGATGGTCTGCCCCGATTGGGCAGTGAAGGAGATATGGCTGAGGCTCTCGTCACCAGCGCCGTGATAGGTGAGGCACACGTCATCAAAAACCACGGCTGCGCTGTTCTGCGCAGGGGCTGTGGCGCTGGGGAAGGTCATGGACAGAGGGGTGTGGAGCACGGAGCTGACGCGGTTCATGCTGGCCAGGGCACGGCTGATGAGGATCACAGTGTTGGCCAGCTTGACCAATTCGATGAGCACCTGGCTCATGTAATTCACCAGAGCGATCACGTCGCCGTCCAGCAGCCAGCCCCCCTGCACCTGGCGGGCGCCCAAGGTCAAGATGGCGATGAAGGCTAGGTTGACTACCACATAGGTGAGGGGGTTCATCAGCGCTGAGATGCGGCCGACGAAGAGCTGCAGGCGTGTCAGTGCGGTATGAAAGTTGGTGAAGCGCTGCTGCTCTTCCGTCTCCCGGGCAAAGGCTCGTACGACACGCACGCCGGAGAGATTTTCACGGGTGGCGCCCAGAACGCTGTCCAGTCGGGTCTGTACCTTGCGATAGAGGGGGGCGGTGATGGCCATGAGGCCAAAGACGATGACAAAGAGCACCGGAATGGCCAGCAGAAACACCGTCGCCACGGTGCGATCCAAGGAGAAGGCCATGATGGCGGCGCCAAAGACGATAAAGGGACTGCGCAGAAAGAGCCGCAGGAACATATTCAGGCCATTTTGTACCTGGTTGATGTCACTGCTCATGCGCGTGATAAGCGTGGAGCCGCCGATGGTGTCCACTTCGGAGAAGCCCAGGGCCTGTATGTGAGCAAAGAGAGCGCGGCGCAGGCTGGAGGCACAGCAGACTGAGGCCCGGGCGGCAAAATACTGCGCTACCACGCTGCAGGTCAGTCCAATGAGAGCCAGTGCCACGAGAAGGCCGCAGCGGCTGAGAATATAGGCGGTATCCTGGTCGCGGATTCCGGTGTTGACGATGTCGGCTACCACCAAGGGGACAAACAGATCAAAGAGGGCTTCCAGCATTTTGAAGAGCGGCGCCAGGACGCTCACCAGCCGGTGCCCCTTGAGATGGGTATAGAGATCGCGCAAGTGGGGGTTCTCTCCTTTCTTTCGGCTTATCTGCCTGCGGACGCAGAGCCTATTAAAATAGAATAGCACAAGGTGGGGTAAAAAGATAGGGTCACTCCGGTAAAATCTTGGGGAAAACCCGCCGGAATCATACCAATCTGTCGGCAGTTGTGGTATAATAGCCGCATAGTGGCTATTATCCATGACTCGGCCCTTACGGGGCACCGAAAAGGATGCCGTATATTCCCTTGTTGCTGCCGCGCCTTGGGAGTATAGGAAAAATACCCGTGACTTCGGAGGTAGATCCATGTACGAACTTATTCAAGCCCGGGGCGAAAGCTATTATATCCAGTGTCCCGCCAAAATCGGCCTTTATATTCGGGAAGGCGGTGAGGCGGTGGCCATCGACAGCGGAAACGATCAGAGCGCCGGGCGCAAGGTGCGTCAGATTCTCGATGCCCACGGCTGGCATCTGCGGGCGATCTATAACACCCACTCTCATGCCGATCATATTGGCGGCAACCGTTATCTCCAGCGCCAGACAGGTTGTGCCGTCTACGCGCCCGGTGTTGAGTGCGCCCTGGTGCGCTATCCAATGCTGGAACCGGCGGTGCTCTATGCTGCAAAGCCGCCGAAGGAGCTGACACATAAGTCGCTCCTGGCCCAGGAAAGCGATGCCCAGCCCCTTACGGAAGCGGCGCTGGTTCCGGGACTCACGGCCATTCCACTGCCGGGACATTCCTTTGATATGACGGGCTACCGCACAGAGGACGACGTGGTCTATCTGGGCGACTGCCTTTCCAGTCGGGAGACCCTGGAAAAGTATCAGATCCATTTCCTCTATGATGTGGGTGGCTATCTCTCCACCTTGGAAATGGTGGAAAAACTCCAGGCGGCTTGGTTTGTTCCAGCCCATGCCCCGGCCACCGAGGATATCGCCCCCCTGGCTCGGTACAACATTCAAAAGGTGGAGGCCATTGCCGAGGATCTTCTCGAGCGATGTGCCACGCCTGTGAGCCAGGAGACGCTGCTGCGCCAGGTTTTTGACTTCTATCAGATGACCATGGATTTTGAACAGTACGCCCTGGTGAGCAGCACGCTGCGTTCCTACCTCACCTGGCTCAAGGAAACCGGCCGTGTGATTGCCTTTTTTGAAAACAATACCCTGCTTTTCCAGCGGCTATAGACGGCCTGGAAAAGCAGTGACGCCCCCGGCGCTGTATTGGCATCAGCGTCGGGGGCGTTTTTGAAATTGGGGGTTATTTGCTGTTTTCGCTCGTTTCGCTGTCGGACGGCGGGGTCTGTCGCTTGGCTTTTGCACGCCGGAGGATCCGGCGCAGCAGCACTACAATGACAATGACCACGAGAATGAACAGAATCAAACCAGGCAGAGAGGAAGCAAGACCCAGCACCAGGGCGCTCAGGAAGGCCACAAAGCTCTCCCATCCATCGGAGAAGGCGTCGGAGAGTTTTTCGCCGAAGCTACGTTTTACGGAGACGGTCGGTGTGTAGACTTCCACTTCCTGAATATCGATATTCACAGTGGAATAAGTCAGGCGTTGATCCAGGTTACGGAGATTGCGTTCAATACTTTCTATCTCATAGCGCACCTCAGAGAGGCGGGACTCCAAGGTAATGAGGCTTTCCAGATCACCGCTCTCCTCCAGCATGGCAAGAAGGCGCTCTTCTTGAATGGTCAGGCTCTCCAAACGGGCCTCATAGTCGGTGTATTGGCTGGTGACATTTTCCGCCGTACGACTTGAATCGGTCACATTACCAATTCCACCGGCCTCACCCAGAAATGCGTCGAACTGCTCCGAGGGGATACGCACAGTATAGGTGGCCCACCGGTCAACCACCGCAGTGGTGCCGTCGGCGTAGGTCTGCGCATAGCCCTGCACCGAGGAGTCCTGGATAAAACCGCCGTAGCTGGCGACAGCCTGTTCCAGCCGCTCCAAAGCGGCGTCAAATTCCGTGGTCTGCATACCAATGTGACCGGAGTAGATAATCTTTTCAGTGAAATCCGCCGGGTCAATGGCGTTGGATTCTTCACTGACTTCCACACCGGGTTCAGTTTCCGGCATGGTTGCGGCGTCATCCATCATATCATTGCCGCCCCAATCCATTTCGGGTTGGGAAGGTGCGGTGCTTTCTGAGGATGCGCTCTGGTTGATATCGCCGATGGTATCACTGGCGGCATTGTCCGTACCGACCGAGCAGCCGGCAAGGGCAAAGAGTAGCAGTACGGCAAGAAGCGCTGCAAGCATCTTTTGGTGTCTCATAGTCATTCCCCTTTCTTTTGTAAAGTAAAGTCCTTCTATGAATAAAGACGATAACGCCCATAAAATGTTCCGGGAATCTCTGGGGAAATTTCGAAAGGATTCCGAGACTGCGAAGCGCTCACATGCTGGTGCGGGCGGCGGTCATGGCAGAGACTTCATAGGCAGTACGCCGCTGGCTTCCTTCGTCGAGCACCTTGACATACTCCCGACTCTGAAGGCGCCCGGTGAGTTCAATGGTGTTACCCACCTGACAGCCCGCAATGAGCTCGGCAGTACGGCCCCAGAAAATGCAGGGAATGTAGTCGGCGCGATGGTATGCTCGATTGACGGCAAGCATCACATCGCAGATTTCCCGGCCCAGGGGTGTTTTGCGGTGAACTGGCACTTTGCAAATTGTGCCTGCTAAGGTTACCTCGTTATGGGGCTGCCCCTCACAGGCGGAGAGCGTCTCAGCCAACACGGAGATCACCAGCCGCCGGCCTGTGGCGGCGCGGCTATTGAAGGAGCGAATCTGCCCAGAGACCTCTACCATGGAGCCACCGCTGAGATCCATGGCGCACAGCACCGGCTCGGAAACCAGCACCGGTAGGATGTCCACCGTGCCTGAGAGCCGTTCTACCTCCAGAGAAAAGCGATAAAACCGCTTGCCGTGATTTTCATGGGAAAAGGCGGGAAGCTCATAGAGTGAGCCCCGCAGGGTTACATGATTGGCCGAATAATCCATTGCTCCACCTCATTTTCTTCGTATGGGACACTATATGTGGCCGAGGAGAAGAAAATGCCGCTAAGACAAAAGCTCCGCGCCGGCATTAAGCCATGGCGCGGAGCTTTTGAAGAAGAGCCTGAAATTCTTTCGGCAGAGGACAGGTGAGCGTCATCTCTTCTCCCGTGCGGGGATGGCGGAAGGTGAGCGCTCGGGCGTGGAGACACTGTGTATCCTGTCCCAACTCGGGATGCTTGCGGCCGTAGACCATGTCGCCCACAATGGGGTGACTGCGGTAAGCCATATGGACACGGATCTGATGGGTGCGGCCGGTTTCCAGTCGGCACTCCAAAAGGGTATAGCCGGCAAAACGCTCCAGTACCCGCCAGTGGGTCACGGCGCTGCGGCCGCCTCGCTCCACGACTGCCATTTTTTTGCGGTCAGAGGGATGGCGGCCGATGGGGGCGTCGATGGTGCCGCTGTCCTCACGCATACCGCCTACCACCAGGCAGACATAGGTGCGGCGCAGAGAGTGATCCTGGAGCTGGGCAGCCAGGGCTTGGTGGGCAAAGTCGTTTTTGGCCACAATCAGCAGACCGGAGGTATCCTTGTCGATCCGGTGGACGATCCCGGGGCGTAGCGCGCCGTTGATGCCCGATAGAGAATCAGCGCAATGGTACATCAGGGCGTTGACCAACGTGCCAGACCAGTGACCGGCAGCGGGATGTACCACGAGCCCCTTAGGCTTGTTGAGGACAAGCAGGTCTTTGTCCTCATAGACGATGTCCAAAGGGATATCCTCCGCCTCCAGGGAGACTTCCGCGGGGGTGGGGAGCTCCAGCTCCAGTTGGTCGCCGGCACGGAGCCGGGCGTTTTTTTTGATGGCTTGGCCGTTGACTGTGACGCAGCCTTCGTCCAAAAGCCGTTGAGCGGCGCTGCGAGTGAGCCCATCAGCCAGCCGGGCCAGGGCGCTGTCGGCTCGCTCACCGTCGCGATCACAGAGCAGAATCATGGCCCTTTTCCTCCTTTTGCCTGCGGTCAAAGAAGAGTGTGTAGATCACCAGAGCAATGGCGCCGCAGACCAAAAAGCTATCAGCTACATTAAACACGGCAAAGTTGACAAATTCCACCTCGATCATGTCAATCACGTAGCCCAGGAAGAGCCGGTCGATAAAGTTCCCAACGGCGCCGCCAGCCACGGCAGCCAGGGCCCACAAGCCCAGAGGATGGTTGATCCAGCGCTTTTTCACAGCAAAGACCATCGCCACAAGAATCACCACGGTCATTACAACGAACAGCCACCGCTGCCCCTGGAGCAGAGAAAAGGACATGCCGGTGTTTTTTACATAGGTGAGATGCACCACCCCGGGCCATACCGGGACTACGCCGCCCAGGGGGATGTTTTGCACCACCAGATACTTGACCACCTGGTCAAGCACCACGATCAAAGCGGCAAATGCCGCCAAAATTCCATAAAACATACATTCCTCCCGTGTTTGCTGCAAATGTATTTTATACTATACCATGAAACTGCCGCCGGGACAATGGGTTAGAAGTACTTGAGCGATTACAAATTGAAACAAAATTGTCGCGGAAATGTTGTTGCATCGAAGGGCATCCTTGGGCTATACTGAAAGAGAGCGTACAGCCTGTGCGGCTCATGTTCTAGCATAAGGAGGGATTGATATTCGTATTCATATCAAAGATCTCAAGGCAAAGAAGATATGGATGATCTCCGGAATCGCAGTGGCTGCCGTGGCGCTATTGGTGTTTTTCGGTTTTTTAATTTGGGGCCTGAGCATCAAAAACAGCGATAAAGTGTTTCCCAACGTCTGTGTATCCGGCGTAAACATCGGCGGCATGCAAGCTGACGAAGCCGCCCAGGCGCTGGAGAACAGTTTGGCTGCGACCCACGCTACGCGCACACTCACAGTGCAGCTGCCTGATCGGAAGCTGGTCTTTGATCCGGAGATGGCCAACTCTCCCATGGACACCGACGCCATGGTAGAGGCGGCCATGGCCTACGGCCGAGATGGCGGCGTATTCCACGCCATCGGAACCTATCTTGCTTGCCAAAAGTCGGCCTACCTCTTGGATATGGAGGATTTCTTGCAGGTGGACACGGAGTATATCCGCGAGCTCATCGACAAGACAGCCCGGGATGTGGCCCGGGATGTGGTGCAGTCGGAAATCACCATGGACGAAGAGAACGCAGTAATCCGCATTCAGCTGGGCTATACCGGCCGCAGCTTGGACGCAGATGAGCTCTATGAGCAGGTGTTGGAGGCTTATCGCTCCGGCGATCTTTCCGATATTACCTTCAACTACGATCTTACGCCTTACGACATTGTGGATTTGGGCGCCTACTACAGAGAATATTGTACAGCTGCCCAGGATGCCTATTACGACAGCGAGACGAAGACTCTGGTGGAGGAAGTGGTAGGCTACGGCTTCGACCTGGCCGCCGCCAACCAGCAGCTGGCTCTGGCTGATGAGGGTTCGGTGATTGAGATTCCACTGGACGTCATGGAACCGGAAGTGACGGCGGAAAAGTATATGGAAACATACTTCCCCGACACCCTGGCTTCGCTGAACACCTATTATCCGCCCAACACCAACCGTACCACCAATCTGAAACTGGCCTGTGAGGCCATCAACGGTACCGTGCTCCAGCCCGGTGAGGTCTTTTCGTTCAACGGTATCGTTGGCGAGAGAACAGCGGATAAGGGCTACAAGGAGGGCATTATCTATGCCGACGGCGGTGCCAGCGAGTCGGAACTGGGCGGCGGCGTGTGCCAGGTGGCTTCTACGATCTACTACTGTGCCTTGCTGGCTGACTTCACCATTGTAGAGCGGCAGCCGCACATGTATCCGGTCACCTATGTGGATTATGGCTGCGATGCCACGGTTTATTGGGGTGCCATTGACTTTAAGTTTAAAAACGACAATGCAACACCGATCATGATTACAGCTGAGGCATCTGATAGTTATGTCCGTGTTAAGTTCGTGGGCGTCAACGAGCACGACTACACCGTAAAGATGTCCTCGGAGCTGGTTTCCACCATCCCCTACGAGGAAATTGAAAATCTCGATGAGACGAAGCCTGTGGGCTATCGCAAGCTGGAACAGGAGCCTCACACCGGCTACGTCTACTGGAGCTATAAGAACTACTACGATCTGGATGGCAACTTCCTGCGCAAAGAGAAGTGCGATATCAGCGAATACGACAAGTATGATGCCATCTACACGGTGGGCCCCGAGGAGCCGGAGGAACCGGAGGAACCGGAAGAACCAGAGGAGCCGGAGAACCCCGACGAGTTCGATCCTGATGCGCCGGTGGATCCCGATGATGATAACTGGAACGACGACCTCTTCCAGGGCATTCTGGACGGAAGCCTCTTCTCATAAGGCCGCAAAAAATCCCCGCTGCTGCTGCAGCGGGGATTTTTTTGCGGGTGGGTTACTGGCGGTCGGCCATTTCCACATAGGGTACCCGCAGTTTTTCGGCGCGGTAAGCGGGACGGTGAATGCGGTTGCAGGTGAGAACTTCTTCCATGCGGTTGGCGCACCAGCCGGAGATACGGGCGATGGCGAAGAGCGGCGTGAAGAGCTCCTGCGGAATACCGAGGAATTCGTAGATCAGGCCGGAATAGAGGTCAACATTGGCGCAGATGGGCATGGTCAAATTCTTCATCCTGGTGATGAGAGGAATGCCGCACTTTTCAATGCGCAACATCAGCTCAAACTCCTTGAGGTGGCCGGAGCGCTCTGCCACAGCCCGGGAATACTTTTTGAGCAGCTCGCAGCGAGGGTCGGAGACAGTATAGACGGCATGCCCCAGACCGTAGATCTTTCCGGAGCCGTCGTTGGCCTGGCCGCGGAGGATCTTGGCCAGATAAGCGGTCAGTTCGTCCTCGTCCTCGTAATCGTGGACGTGGGCCTGGATGTCTCGGAACATCTGCATCACCTTGGCGTTTGCGCCGCCGTGGAGAGGGCCCTTGAGGGAACCGACAGCACCGGCGATGGCACTGTAGGTATCGGTGCGGCTGGAGGACATGGCACGGCAGACATAGGTGGAGTTATTGCCGCCGCCGTGTTCGGCGTGGATCATCAGCATCAGATCGAGCAGGCGTGCCTCGTCGGTGGTAAAGCTGTTGTCCTTGCGAAGCATACGCAGGAAATCCTCGGCTACGGTGAGTTCCGGATTGGAATTGTGGATATACAGGGAGTCGTGATCGTAGTAGTGCCGTTTGGTGGCGTAGGCGTGGGCCACAATGGAGGGGAAGCGGGCTACCAGCTCAATAGACTGGCGCATCAGGTTTTCTGGGGAGAGATCGTCGGGACGGTCATCATAGGAGTACAGCGCCAGCACGCTGCGTGCCAGCTTATTCATAATATCGGGGCTGGGAGCCCGGAGAATCATGTCCTCCACAAAACCCTTAGGCAGCTGCCGGGTATGCGCCAGCATGGCCTCAAATTCATCCAGCTGAGATTGAGTGGGGAGCTTGCCCACCAGCAGCAAAAATACCACCTCGGTGAAGCCAAAGGTCTGGTTCTTGCGGTGGGATTCCACGATGTCCTCCACACTGATGCCGCGATAGTATAGACGACCGGGAGCGGGCATGCGCTCACCGTCTTGAATGGTATAGCCCTGGACGGAGCCGATCCGCGTGACTCCCAAAAGGACGCCGGTGCCGTCTGCATTGCGAAGGCCGCGCTTGATGTTGGGGTCGTCATGCTCGCTGAATTTGAGGACGTACTGGTTACGCATCAGATCCTTCAGTCGCAGCATGTATTCATTGGTTTCGGGAGAAATCATAAGTGCAGCCTCCTTTTAATACAGAAAATCTTGTAAACAATGATACAAGATTTCACTCTAAAATGCAACACTTAAAATTGATAATTTCATTTTTTTCTCTTAAGCCCGATATTTTCCGGGAATATGCACAAAAAATGAAGCTGATTCAACCGTGGCTTGCAAAATTTTGCGATTTACAGGACTGCTGCGGCGTAGAGAATGCGGTGTGAATAGAGCCAGGAGATTTCGGGCAAGCTGAATTTAGGCATGCCAGCTGGCTGTAGCGCAGAAAAATTCAAATTTCGTTTTTTCAATCGTCATACATTTGTCATATTTTTACCGTAGGATAATTCCATCAAACGAAGCAAGGAGCGATCCATCATGGATGAGAACAATAGCATGAATTTCAGCTTCGAGCCTATGGGCGAAGATCATGCGTCCCAGCAGGCGGCGCCTTCCGGCAATCCTAAGAAGCCGGAGAAGAACGGAAAGATCACAGGGAAAATAGTGGCACTTCTGCTGGTTGTGGCTGTGCTGGGCAGTGTGGGAGGCTCTGCGCTGACGGCGGCCATTACCTCGCTGCATAACAACACCGAGACGACGACACAAGAACCAATTCAAAATACCAGCGACGAGCAGGATGAAGAGCAGGGCGGCTATCAGCTGGTCACCCACGAGCTGCCCGATACCCTCCCCACCAACGACACCGGCAAGAGCCTTACCGAGTCTCAGGTCTATGCCATGACCGTCAACTCCGTGGTGGGCATCACCACCGAGGCCACCACCAATATCTTCGGCCAGGAGGCCGTCTCAGCCAGTGCCGGCACAGGCTTTATCCTCACAGAGGATGGCTACATCATCACCAATCACCATGTGATTGACGGCGCGGACACCATCACCGTTACCCTCTACAGCGGCGAAAAGTACACCGCCGAATTGGTAGGCAGTGATGCGAGCTACGACATTGCCGTGCTGAAAATCGATGCCGAGGGCCTCCAGGCCGTCAGCGTTGGTGACGCTGACAACCTCCAGGTGGGCGAAGCCGTCATTGCCATCGGCAATCCCCTGGGTGAACTGACGTTCACGATGACCGACGGCGTCATCAGCGCTCTGGATCGGGAGATCAACACCGATGGCAACCCCCAGAACATGCTCCAGACCAATGCGGCCATCAACTCCGGCAACTCCGGCGGCCCGCTCTTTGATATGGATGGCAACGTGATCGGTGTGACTACCGCTAAGTACTCCGGTTCTACCTCTTCCGGCACAACCATCGAAGGCTTGGGATTTGCCATTCCCATCAATGATGCGCTGCGTGTAGCCTACGACCTGGTGGAATACGGCTATGTGAAAGATCAGGCGTATCTGGGCGTGATGGTACGGGAGCTCGACTCCAATACCGCCGGCTATTATGGCCTTCCCGTGGGCCCGCGTGTAGAATCGGTGGAAGAGAACAGCTGCGCTGAGAAGGCCGGCATTCAGGCGGGCGATATCATCATTGCCTTCAACGGCGCAACCGTTGAGCGTAACGCCGATCTCACCAGCCAGCTCAAAAAAGTCAAGGCGGGAGACACCGTAGAGCTGACGGTCTACCGCGCCGGCGAGGAGATCACCCTCTCCGTGACGCTTGATGAGAAACCGCAGACCGACGAGACGGAGGCGCAGGAGACCTACGGCGATTCGGAGCAGAACGATGAGAGCACAGTGCCGACCCTGCCCGACGGCTTTGAGGACTTCTGGCCCGGCTTCGGCAACTGAGTCTCTTGCTTGGGGGCTTGGAGAATTTCTTCGGAAAATCTCTCAAAGCCCCTTGCTTTTTTTAAAAAATCATGTAGAATAGAGCCATACAATATACATGCTGTAGGGAGTAGAG
>CALXCW010000015.1 GCA_944386905.1 uncultured Oscillospiraceae bacterium | reverse complement strand
ACGGCCAGGGCGGTGACACTTTTGCAAGCAGAGAAGGTGTGACGGGGTGTGGTGGTGTCCCGCATACCAAAAGCGGCCTCGCAGAGCACCTTGCCATGGCGCAGGATGAGGATACTGTGCATATGCAGCGACGGCGTATTCTGGAGAGCCTGGAGAAAGGCGGCAATATGGGCAGAGGATACGCCGCAGCTCTCCGGAAGCGCTCGGGGCAGAGGCGCACGGTCGTCACCGGCGGGAATCAACGGCTTTTGCGGCGGGAAGGGGCAGACGGGCTCGGTGGCGGTGTTGGCGTCCAGTAGCCGGGCAATCAGACGCAGGGTGTTGTTGGCGTCGGACAAGCTCATGGAATTTCTCCTTCCAGCAGGAAGGCGCAGAGCGCCTCTTTTTGTTTCTTAGATCGCTTTTTGATGGCTGTCTCCAGCTTGAGTGCCTCACTGTGGGTTTCGCAGGGATGGGCGTAGACCAGCACCACCGGACGGCGGGCGCGGGTGTACTTGGCGCCGGTGCCGGCGTTGTGGGCGGCGGTGCGGCGCGCCAGGTCATTGGTGCAGCCTGTATAGAGTGAGCCGTCCCGGCAGCGGAGCATATAGACATACCAGCCCATGTCAATACCGCAGTAGAGCAGCCCGTTGGGCATGGTCAGGCAGGACAGAGGCCACAAGGCTGTAGAAGGCCCCGCTGTGGTTATGATGCACCAGATGGGCCAATTCATGCACGACCACATAGTCCACGGCCTCCGGCGGGTACTGCATTAGCCGCCAGGAAAAGGCGATATGCCCCTGGGAACTGCAGGAGCCGAAGCGGGTTTTGGCGCCGGTGATGGTGATGGCGGTGGGGTTCAATCCCATCCGGCGGCCGTAATATGCCACCCGTTCCGGCAGTATTGCCAGGGCTTGGGCTTTGAGTCGGGCGGCTTGGATTGCATCGGGTTCGGGGTAGGCGGCGCGATGGGCCTGTACTTTGGCCAGACTCTCTTCCAGCCACTGCCGGCGTCCGGTGAAGAAGGCATCGATTTGGGCCTGGGTGGCCCGATAGGGCGCTCGCAGCACCACCCGGCCCTCCCGGGTGACCTCCAGCGCCAGAGTGCGGCGGTTGGATCGAATGAGCTCATAGTCCATGGGCATTCTCCTCGGTGTCTGCGGCAAAAGTCTCGGCAAAGAGTGCCTGGGCCGCCTCTTCCAGGCGGCTGCGGAAGGTGCGGTAGCGGCACAGCAAATCCCGAGCTTCGTCAGTGAGGGCGGCCCCGCCGCCGCCGCGACCGCCTGTGGAGTAGTGGAGCAGCTGAAACCCCAGCACAGTTTCACACCGGCGCACCATCGTCCAGGCCTTGGAATAGGCCATATCCATGGATGCGGCGGCGGCGCGCAGGGAGCGGTGTTCCTCCACCCGCTCAAGAAGTTGCGCGATGCCGGGGCCAAAACACTTCTCCTCTTTGAAGAGACGCACGGATAAAACCGGGTGTAATTTCGTTTCCATGGCGCTAGTGTACCATCAAAGCCGGGGAGGCGTCAAGGGAAGCCGGGCGGTTTGTGCAACAAACCAAACATACGGGCGAAAACACGCAATGAAAAAGATGCAGGAGGACATCCTGCATCTTTTTATCGGCTTTTCAGCAACGGTTTTAGTTTGCGCACTTGTGAACGATTTCCGCCATTTGATCCATCTTTGCCTCCATATCCGCCACCAGTTTGAACTGGGTGCGGGCACGATCCAGATTATGGCTGTCGCGGTGGATGCGGAAGTAGACGTCTCCGTTGAGATGGTCGGCCAGGAAGCGGATGCCGCATTCCAGCGTCATCATCTTGGCGCCTATGGGCAGCATTTGGAGCTCCAGCTCCGTAAGGCTGCCGCCGCAGCCGGTGAGGAAGCCCTTGGTATAGACCTCGAAGAGCTCCAGGCTCATGGACACCTTGGAGAGATCCTGCTCATCCTCGGCAGCGGTGGCGGCACCAAAGCGGATGGAGTCGCCGAAGTCGTAGAGAGCGGAGCCGGGCATCACAGTGTCCAGGTCAATGACACAGAGCGGCTCATGGGTGTCATAGTCCAGAAGGATGTTGTTGAGTTTGGTGTCGTTGTGGGTAACGCGCCAGGGCATGGCGCCGGACTCCAGTGCCTCGACAATGGCGCCGGCCTCCTTCTCCCGTGCCAGGGCGAACTCCAGCTCCGGGCGGCAGGTATCAATGCGGCCGGAAAGGTTTTTCTCCATGGCCTCGTGGAGCTGGCGGAAGCGATCCCGGGTGTCGTGGAATTTGGGAATGGACTCGTGAAGCGTTTCAGCCGGAAAGTCTGCGAGAAGCCGCTGGAACCGGCCAAAGGCCAAGCCGGTGTTGTAGAATTCCTGGGTCGTCTCAGCTTTTTGCAGACAGATGCTGGAGGGGACAAAGTCGTAAACACGCCAGTACTGGTTCAGTGCATCCACATAGTAGGGCTTTCCGTCTCTGGTGTCGATGATGCGCATGGCGCCTCGGGGATCCTCGGAGGTCTTGGCCAGAAAGCTGGTGACGGCGGAGACGTTTTCCATCAGACCGATGGGATCCTTAAAGGTACTGGTGTTGATCCTCTGCAGGATGTAGCTCAGACCGGTGTCGCAGGTGGTAATGTAGGTCTCGTTGATGTGGCCTTCGCCGAAACGCTGACAAAAGACCGGCGTACCCTTGAGCTGAAATTGTCTTAGAATTTCATACATGTTTCTTACTTCCAGAGCTCCGTGGGATAGATCCCCGCGTCTTTCATGTTCTGGATGGCGGCCTGCACCTGGGGCATATCGGCCTGGTAGGTGACGCCGTACCATTTGGCGTCGGTCTTGAGCACCTCTACGGTAGCCTTGCCCTCACGGATCAGGGCGTTGGGCACAAGGGGCAGGAAGTACTCGCACTTGAGAGGATTGAGCGGAAGATTTTCCCGAAGGTAGCCTGCAAAACGATCCCGGATCTCGCCCATCATGCTCTCCTGGAAGCACCAGAGGTTCATAGAGGCTACGGTATCATCTGTGAGGGCTGTGTAGGTCTGGCCGCCGTCCTCGGTGTAGGCGGGAACGCCGTCCTTGCGCTCAATCTGGGTGCGCTCAACAATCCCGGTGAGGAGCCCTTTTTCGTCGGCAGAGCAGATGCCCCGGGCGACAGAGCCGTTTTCGGTGAGGGTGTTGCCCAGACGGTAACCCACCATAGCGTGCTCGGAAGGAGTGTGAGGTGCCTTGAGGAATTTGGCAGCAGTCAGAAATGCGTCGCGGCCATAGAAGTCGTCGGCGTTGATGACGGCGAAGGGGCCGTCGACGAGATCGGCGGCGGCAAGCACAGCGTGGGCGGTGCCCCAGGGCTTGACGCGGCCTTCGGGTACAGAGAAGCCCTCCGGCAGGCTGTCCATCTTCTGGTAGGCATAGGAAAGGGGTACCTTCCCGGCCACGCGCTTTCCGATGGTTTCATCGAAGTCCTTCTGGTGCTCCTCCTTGATGATGAGCACCACCTTGGAAAAGCCGGCCCGCATGGCGTCGTAGATGGAGAAGTCCATGATGATGTGCTTTTGGGGATCCAATGTGGCGATCTGCTTCATGCCGCCGAAGCGGCTGCCGAGACCGGCCGCCATAATCAAAAGGGTGGGTGCATTCATGTTCCATTCCTCCCCGGAAAATTGATCTTGATCAATTGACACAGCGGATGTGCGGGAAATGGGCACGCCCGCTGTGTGCCGATCAGCTTAGCTTCGATAGCCGTTGGGGTTGTTTTTCTGCCAGTGCCAGGCATCCTCGCACATGACCTCGATGCCGTACTGTGCCTTCCAGCCCAGTTCCTTGACGGCCTTGGAGGGATCCGACCAGCATTTGGCCACGTCGCCGCTGCGGCGGGGGCTTGATGACGTAGGGAACTTTCACGCCGGTGGCCTGCTCAAAAGCCTTCACCAGATCCACCACAATGTGTACCTCCCAATTATACGTCCCGCAGGTGCAGCAATCACGACGTAAACTATATGATACCATGTCGGCGGGGAAAAGGAAAGGGCAAATGTTACGCCTGGGTGTCGAACCAGCGGATCTCGTTGATCTCCAGAGCGAGGGAGAAGCTGAAGCCGCCGCTAAGTAAGACAGTGGCCTCCTGGGACTTAGCGGTATCTCACCAGACTCTTTCAGGAACACCTCAACCTGGGCGTCTCTACCAATATCACCTACGTGCGCATCGGTAAGGCCATCGACTTTAAGCACCAGAATCCCCAGTCCCCATTGACAGACCTGGCTCTGGATATGGGCTTTGACAGCCAGCAGATAAATAAAAATGACGAATGACCTTGCGATCATTCGTCATTTTTATCTGAGGGTGCTGCGTTTACAACATTCCGTTCTATGATACTATCACTCTATCACATAGACCAGCACGT
The DNA here is from genome assembly GCA_944386905.1 of uncultured Oscillospiraceae bacterium. Lineage (GTDB taxonomy): Bacteria > Bacillota > Clostridia > Oscillospirales > Oscillospiraceae > Avoscillospira. The sequence continues at coordinate 18,291 of CALXCW010000015.1, read as the reverse complement.
CCCGCCGGCCAAACTGAATGCACTCATCATATGTATCATAGTATAGATCCACAGTGTTGCCCTTGATGGCGCCGCCGGTGTCCTCGGCTACACAGTAGCCGTAGAGATATGCCCCGTCGGCGGAGACAATGTAGAGCTTGGAACCCAGGGGAATGACATTGGGATCCACCGCAATGGCGCCTACGCGGGCCGGTGTGCCGGAGAAGGTGGTGCCAGGCGTGGTGACACCGTAGCGATTTTGGCAGGTGTAGGCCGTGGCGGAGCAGTAGAGCAGCTGGCTGTAGACCTGGTCGGTGCCGGGGATGTACTGGCTATCGTCGTCCGAGACCTCGCCGCCGGTGGGCGTGGAGGTGGGTACGGAGGGATCCTCCCAAGGCGGTGTGGTGGAGGACTGGGTGTAGGTGGCGTGGCCACTGAATTCCTGCTCCTTCACCGACCGATCGACACCCCGAAGAATGGTGGCGTTGACGGGCTTGGTCAGCATTTGCTGCGAGAGAATTTGGCGGCTTACCTCTACGCCGTCCTCATAGATCACCTGGGCGGTATAGCGGCACTGACCGTTTGCGCCCTCTACCAGCACGGTCTCTTCGCCGTGGGGCAGGGAGTCGTCCTCATAGACGGTGGTTTCAAAGGGAACGACCTCTTCGTAGGTGATGGTTTTCGTCTCGGTTTTGACTATGTGGATGTCCATACCGTCATAGGTCTGGGCGTCCAGGGGACAGGAGAGCACATCGGAAGGGGAGAGGGTGATGTCCAGCGATGCGAGAATGTCGGCCACGGTGCCGCCGTAGGAACCAACCACAGACATCTCGCCGTCTCGATAGACGCTGATCATCTGCACGCGATTGATATAGATCTGGGATACCCCGTCTGCCTTCTCAGTGGTGTAGGTGTCTGATTCGCCGAGCTCTAAACCGGCCTGTTCAATGACCACCTGCGGGTCGGTGCTGGTGGACATGCAGACGATGACGTTGTCGCCGTCGGTGATAATGTACTTGGTCTGGGCGAAAGCGGGAAGGGAAAAATACAATGCTGCGAGGGCGACCATCAGGGATACGGAGATCCAGCGAAGGATCGCGTCGCGGCTGCTCTTGGCCAGGGTCAGCTGCCGGATATTGCGCATCAGATAAACCTCCTTTACTTTAAAATTGAAGCAGGGTCGGACAGGAAGAAATGGCAATGGTATCAAATCATTACAAAACCGTAACGGCATATATGTATGCTGCTACTAATATGGATTATAACAAATAAAATAAAAAAGTCAAGTCATAGGCGGGATATAAGGTATTTCGACAACTTTTTGCAGGTTTACAAATAATCTGCGTCGTCAAAATATACACCATATCTTCCGAAAAATGCAAAGAGACGGACACAATATCTGGTCAGTTATTACAAAACAGTTCACATAATATTACAAAAATGAAATTTATTTGACAACCAGAAAAAAACGTGCTATATTGGCATAGAAACAGGCAATGAAGAGGACATGAGGCCGTACTTCACCCCCACAGAGAGGGGCGCTCCTGGCTGTGAGGCGCCCTGCGGAAACGTCGGATCTTACCACCTCCGAGCCGCGAGCCGACACAAGGCTCGCCGGGTTCTCCCGTTATAGAGGCATCGAGCGGCAGCGTTTGGCTGCAAGCAGGGTGGAACCGTGGAATAGATTTTTCTATCCCACCCCTGAACTTCTCAGGGGTGGGATATTTGTTTTACCTGCCCCAAAATAAAAAGGAGGCATTTGCCATGAGCGAAGAAAATCTCTATACCTTTGAAAACGAGGCCTACCGCAAGACCTACTGGCACACCTGCTCCCATGTGCTGGCCCAGGCGGTCAAGCGGCTGTGGCCCGACACCAAGCTGGCCATCGGCCCGGCCATTGACAATGGCTTCTACTATGATCTGGACAGTGCTGAGGCCTTTACCCAAGAGGATCTGGAGAAGATCGAAGCGGAGATGCGCAAGATCTGCAAGGAGAAGCTGAAGCTGGAGCGCTTTGAACTGCCCAGAGAAGAAGCCATTCGGTATATGGAAGAGCAGGGGGAACCCTACAAGGTGGAGCTCATTCAGGATCTCCCGGAGGATGCGCACATCTCCTTCTATAGACAGGGCGAGTTCACCGACTTGTGCGCCGGCCCGCACCTGGATTCCACCGGCCGCATCAAGGGCAATGCCATCAAACTGACCCAGTGCTGCGGCGCCTATTGGCGCGGTGACAGTAAGCGGAAAATGCTCCAGAGAATCTACGGCGTGGCCTTCCCCAAGAAGGACGAGTTGGACGCATATCTGGAGAAGCAGGCTGAGGCGTTGAAGCGCGACCACAACCGCCTGGGCCGGGAGTTGGAGTATTTCACCACGGTGGATGTCATCGGTCAGGGCCTTCCCATCCTGCTGCCGAAGGGTGCCAAGGTGATTCAGACCCTCCAGCGCTGGGTGGAAGACGAGGAGGCCAAGCGCGGCTATCTGCTGACCAAGACGCCCTACATGGCCAAGCGAGAGCTCTACAAGATCTCCGGCCACTGGGATCACTACCGCGACGGTATGTTCATCCTCGGCGATGCCGACGACGAGACCAAGGAGTGCTTTGCCCTCCGCCCCATGACTTGCCCGTTCCAGTATCAGGTGTTTTTGAACCGTGCCCGGAGCTACCGGGATCTTCCCATGCGACTGGGCGAGACGTCCACGCTTTTCCGCAATGAGGACTCCGGCGAGATGCACGGCCTAATTCGTGTGCGGCAGTTCACCATTTCCGAGGGCCACCTGATCCTTCGGCCTGAGCAGCTGGAGGACGAGTTCCGCGGCTGCTTGGATCTGGCAAAATACTGCCTGGGTACGCTGGGCCTTCTCGATCAGTGCACGTTCCGCTTTTCCCAGTGGGATCCCGCCAATCCCAACAATAAATATGAGGGTACGGCGGAGCAGTGGGAAGAGGCGCAGAGCTTGATGGCCAAGATCCTCGATGACCTCCAGGTGGATTATACGGTCGGCATCGACGAGGCCGCCTTCTATGGCCCCAAGCTGGACATTCAGTATAAGAACGTCTTTGGCAAGGAGGATACCCTGGTCACCATCCAGATCGACATGCTCTTGGCCAAACAGTTTGGTATGGAGTACGTGGATGCCGATGGACAGAAAAAGACGCCTTATATCATCCACCGTACGTCCATGGGTTGCTATGAGCGCACCTTGGCCTATCTGATTGAAGAGTATGCCGGCGCGCTGCCCACTTGGATGGCGCCTGAGCAGGTGCGCATCCTCACCATCACCGACCGGGCCAATGACTATGCCTACGGCCTCCGAGAGAAGCTCTATGCCCTGGGCTGCCGCGTGGAAGTAGACGATCGCAATGAGAAGATCGGCAAGAAGATCCGCGAGGCGCAGATGGAGAAGGTGCCCTATATGCTGGTGGTAGGCGACCGCGATGTGGAGAACGGCACTGTCTCGGTGCGCCACCGCGCCGAAGGCGACTTGGGCGCTATGTCCTATGACCAGTTTGCCGCTATGTTTACCGATGTGGTAGCGCAGAAGCTGAAAAAATAAGGGCCTCGTGCCTTGGAAAAAATCAATAGACGCGGAACCAGAGCCCCTGGTTCCGCGTCTATTGATTCGACGGCGGCTTACAAAAAAACGCGTCGATTTTTGGTGGCTGAGAATGGTGGGCCAGACTTGACTTATGCATAGGCGTCCGATATAATAACCACAGTTTCGTCGAATTATGTCAAGTGCTTGGAGGGCGTCAATATGAAAAAGACAGCGGTTCGACTTTTGGCAATGCTCCTGATTTGTGCGATGATTTTGCCGGTTTCCGCCCAGCAAAACGGGAAAGGGCCATGGAAAAATCCCTATTCTGATGTAACAGATACGCTCTGGAGCTACGAGTATATCTGTCGGCTCAACCAGGAGGAGATCTTGCCTGCGGCGGCAACATTTCGCCCCACTGACCGCGAAACCCGCGCTGAGTTTGTCGCAGGACTCTATGCCATGCATCTAGCCCTGGGCGGCGCGGCGCCCAAGACGGCGAAGCTTCCTTTTTCCGATGTGGCTCAGGATGATCCGGACTACACGGCTATTCTCTGGGGCTATGAGAGCGGCGTGGTCAAGGGTGTGAGCGATACTGCCTTCCAGCCGAAGGGTTCCATCACCCGAGAAAGTGCCTGCGCCATGCTGGTGCGCTTTGCCCGGACACAGGAGCTCGAGCTCGGTGCTGTCTCCGAAGCCGAACAGTTTGTGGACTCCCTCAACGTCAGCCAATATGCTCGCTCGTCGGTGACGGCCTGCCAGATGAGCGGTCTTATCACCGGCTACAAAAACGGTTATTTTCGCCCCGCCGGTTATATCACCCGGCAGGAGTGCGCTGCGGTGCTCTGCCGCCTGCTGGACGCGGCCCAGACGCCCGTGGCCAGCGGCGTCAGCCAAGTGGATCTCACCGATGGTGCCTACGACAAGCTCTATAGCAGCTACGACGATGTGCCCTGCGGCCTGGTGGGTAAATCCGACGCAGTGGACGTGAGCTTTTTTGACGACGCGGTGTTTATTGGAGACTCCGTCTCGCTGATGCTTCAATATTACTGTGCAGCCACCAAGGCGTTGGGCAACGCACAGTTCCTCTGCGCTGGAAGTCTCAGCGCCACCAATGCCCTCTGGGAGGTGAGCAGTCAGTCTGTGCACCCGTCCTACCAGGGGAAGAAGATGTTGGTGGAGGATGGTGTGGCAGCCAGCGGCGCCAAAAAGGTCTATATCATGCTGGGCATCAACAACATCAGCTATGGCGTGGATTACGCCGCCAATGACATGGTTACGCTGATTGACCGCATTCTCGCCAAGTCTCCCGGGGTGACCATTATCATTGAATCCACCACCCCGATGGCCTCCAGCAGCACCATCGTCACGAATTCCCTCAACAACGAAAAAATACAAGCGTACAATGATAAGATGAAATCCATCTGCGAGGAGCGAGGCTGGTTCTTTGTCAATGTGGCTGAGTCCGTCCGTGACAGCAGTGGATATCTCAACAGTTCCTATTGCAGCGACAATAATTCCATGGGCATCCACTTCACCAATGACGGCTGTAAGGTCTGGGTGGAGTATCTCAAGACCCATGCTCCGGAATCTCTGAAGTAGAAAGGAAACGACAATGACGAAAAAAGTTCTTGCATGGCTGTTGGCGGCCGTGATGATATTCAGCCTGGCGGCCTGTGCGTCCAAAGAGACGCCGGATGCTGCTTCGACCTCAGAGGACACCCAGCAGAGTGATGAAGTGGCAGAGCAGACCCCCGGCAAGACGGACGAGAACGAGCAGCCGGATACCGAGCCCGATGCAGAGAAGCCTGACGCGTCCTCTGACGATCAGACGCCGGATACCCAACCCGAGGACGAGACGCCCGGCGACGAAGAAAAACCGGAGGAGCCCGCGCAGAATGAGGAGCCGGACACCCAGCCTACCGACACCCAGCCCAACGCCGAGGAGCCGTCGGACGACGAGCTCATGGTGGATCCCCCCGCGGAGCAGTCTGTGGATCTCGCCGCGGTGCGCACAGATATCCTCTCTCAGCTGGGGATCACCGATTCCCTGCCTCTGGAGACGGATGCGCTTTTAAATCTATACGGCATTGATGCCGCTCTGGTGGCTCAGTCTGCCAGCTTTGTCACCATGTCCGGCACGTTCCCGGATGAGGTGATTCTGGTGGAAGCAGTGGATGCGAGCGCCGCAGCTACCATCCAGGAGAAGCTCCAGAACCGCCTCAACGAGGTGCTGGTTCAGTCGGAGAATTACGACGCCGATAACTACAAGGCGGCCCAGAGCTGCCAGGTGCGGGTTAGCGGACTGTATGTCTCCCTCATCCTCTCTCCCAAACAGGCCGATATGGCCGCGATCTACGCAACTTACGTCAGCTGAGCCAATCTAAAAGGCCGGGGCGGATTATCCCGCACCCGGCCTTTTTCGGAGGGTAAACCATGGTATTTTCCAGCATCCCGTTTCTCTATGTCTTTTTGCCGGTGACGCTTCTGGGTTACTTCCTGATCCCGGAACGATTTCTTGGTCTGCGCAACGCCTTTTTGCTGCTGATGAACCTGGTGTTTTATGCCTACGGTGAACCGGTGTATGTACTTTTAATGCTGGCTTCGATGGCGGTAAACTTTGGAGCCGGCCTCTTGCTCCAGCGCTGTTCCGGTCGTCGGGCTCGGAAGGCCGTGCTGGTGGGCAGCGTGATACTCAATGTGGGCGCTATGGCGTTCTTCAAGTATGCCGGCCTGGTGGTGGATACCCTGCGGCTGCTTCCCGCGCTCAACTGGCTTCCGGCGGTAAAGGTGGCGCTGCCCATCGGCATCTCATTTTATACGTTCCAGGCTATGAGCTATGTCATCGACGTCTATCGGGAGGACTGTGCCGCCACGGGAAAATTCGTGGATTTTGCGGCCTATATCTCCCTGTTTCCCCAGCTGATCGCGGGCCCCATCGTCCGCTACAGCGACGTGGCGCAGCAGCTCAAGGAGCGCACCTGCACGGTCTCTGCCTTTTCCTGGGGAGTGAAGATGTTTGTCATTGGCCTGGGGAAAAAGGTGCTGCTGGCGAACCAATTTGCCCTTCTCTATGAGCAGGCTGCCGCCGATCCAATGGCCGCCGGCACGTTGGTGGCCTGGTGCGGTATTCTGGCCTATGCTTTGCAGATTTATTTTGACTTTGGCGGCTATTCCGATATGGCCCGGGGTCTGGGCGCCATGCTGGGCTTTGATTTCCTGGTGAACTTCAACTATCCCTATATTTCCAAAAGCATCACTGAGTTCTGGCGGCGCTGGCACATCTCGCTGAGCACCTGGTTTCGTGACTATGTCTATATTCCCCTGGGCGGCAGCCGGTGCAGCAAAGTCAAAACGGCACGCAATCTGCTGATTGTGTGGATGCTTACGGGGTTCTGGCACGGCGCGGGGTGGAATTTCCTTCTCTGGGGCCTTTATTATGGCTTGCTGCTGTTGCTGGAGAAATTCCTCCTAAAGCCCTATCTAGAGCGCCTGCCGGCTGCGGTGCGCTGGATCTATACGGCGCTTTTGGTTCTGATCGGCTGGGTGTTTTTTGCCTCAGCGGATCTCGCGGCGGCGGCGCAATATCTCCGCGTGCTCTTTACGCCAGTGCCGGGCAGCGCCGGGTTGTGGCTCTTGGGCTGGATTCCTTTGGGAATGGTGGGCGCTGTGGCGGCTACGCCCCTGGGAGCTAGGATTTGGGCGTGCTGGAAAGAGCGGCCTGTCTCTCAGGTGGCGGCGGCGGGACTGTGCCTGGCCGGTTTGCTGCTGTCCACGGCCAGCCTGGTCAGCGGCAGCTATAATCCCTTCCTCTACTTTCAGTTTTAAGGAGGCGCAGCCATGAAGAAATGGACGCATTGGCTTTGCCCGGGGGTATTCTGCCTGGTGATCTTTGCCGGAGCTGCGGCCTTCCTCCTGCAGCCTCCGCGGGCCTATTCCGAACGGGAAAAGCGATATCTCCAGGAGGCGCCCACGGTCACCCTGGCAATGCTGGATGATGGCACTGCCCAGGCGGACTGGGAAAAGTACCTGGCCGACCACTTTCCAGGCCGGGATGCCTTTGTAGGCATCAACGCCTACTGGAAGCTCCTTACCGGGCGAAACGCCCTGGAGAAGATCTACTTTGCCAAGGAAAACTATTTGATTAACGCCCCCACGGCGATGGATCTGGAGCTCTTTACCACGACGTTGAAACGGTTTGATCAGTTTGCTTCCACATCTGGCCTGCCGGCCACACTGGTGATGGTGCCCTCTTCCGGTTCCATGCTCACTTTTTTGCTGCCTCTGGGCCATGGAGCATACCCCGACGATCAGCTCTATGAGACGGCGGAAAATACCCTCCAGACGGTGCGCAGCTGGGATCTGCGTCCGGCACTTGCCGCGGCCAACGGCCAGCAGCCGGTGTTTTACCGCACGGATCATCATCTGACCAGTTTTGGCTGCTATCAGCTCTACGCTGCCTGGTGCCGCGCCATGGGCCGGGAGGCTCGACCCATTTCCGACTACACCATCACAAGCTACACCGGCTTTTGCGGCACGACCTGGTCGGGCAGCGGGTATTTTCTCACGCCGCCGGATACCGTGGAGCTCTATGACAGCGGACTTACCCCCACAGTGACGATCACCGACGGCGGTAAGGAGCCGGTGGTGGCGGACAGCTTTTTCTTCCCGGATCATCTTCAAGAGCTGGACATGTATCCTGTGTTCCTGGATGGCAACCATACTCTTACCAAGATTGAAAATCCCGACGCGCCGGAGGGAACGCTGCTGGTTATTAAAGATTCTTACGCCCATGCTGTGGCGCCCTTCCTGGCAGAAAACTATAAAACGGTATACCTGCTGGATCTACGCTACTACCGCGGCAGTGTCAGCCAATTGGTCAAGGATTATGGCGTAGAGGAGCTGCTGTTTCTTTACGGTACATCCACCTTGCTCACCGACACCAACTCTGCCTGGCTTTTCTGATTGCCAAAGCACCTTCCGTGCAAAGGCATGCCCTTATCAAGAAATAATTTGTCGCCGGGCGGCATGACCTTTCAGTCATGCCGCCCGGCTTCATCGTCAGCGTACAGCGATTTTGCATCTTTTTTCATGCACACAGGTATACGGTTTGAAATGTACAGAAAACCGGCGTGCTATTTCGTTGCGTAATAACACGCCGGTACTTTATGAAAGAGAGCCCTCAGCTGCTTTCTTTTTCCATCAGTACCCAGGGCACCACCTGGGATTGGCAGGGTTCGCCGTCCATTTTACGCAGCAGAAGCTCGGCGGCAATCTTTCCGACCTTGTGGCTTCCGTGGGAGAGGGAAGTGATGCGAACAGGGGAGAGCTCGCTGTAGTGGCTGTTGTCAAAGCTTACCACAGCCATTTCTCGAGGTACATCCACGCCTCGCTTCTTTAAGCATACCACCAGCCGTGAAGCCACCTCATCATTGTAGCAAACCACCGCCGTACAGCCATCGAGCACCCGGAGCATGGTATCGGGCAGGTCGGGGGCGGAGAAGATACGGTCGCGATCCTCGGTGCTGTACCAGTAGATTTGCTCATCTCGAAGCGGGAGATCAAGTTCCCGCAGCGCATCGGCGTAGCCGGAATAGCGGCCGTGGCCCTGGATATCGTCAGACTTAAAGATACCGGCAATATGGCGATGGCCGCGCTGCTGGAGATACTCCACCAGCATTTTCCCGCCGCCGTAGTTGTCGTCCAGAACCGACAGGCACTGCGACAGCTCGGCATAGCAGCCGTTGAGGAACACCAGCGGCACGTCCCGTTCCAGCAATCGCCGGTAGAGATCCAGGTTGGGATTGGGCAGGCACGTTTTCGTGCCTTCGACCAGAAGCCCGTCCAACTGCGGCAGCTCCAGAAGTGTATTGAGTACGTGGCGCTCCTTGGAAATCTGGTTTTTGCTGGCAAAGACCAAGGTGGTGCAGCGATGAGCAGAAAAGACGGCTTCCGCCTCCCGAAGGATGCTGGGGAAGATGTAGTCGCTGATATAGGTGGTGAGCACGGCGATGTTCCGTGGCGCGCCTGGGGCGTCCTGCGTCGGGTGCAGGATGCGCGAGCCGCTTCCTTGGCGCTTTTCAATCAGGCCCTCCTGAACCAGGAGGGAGAGCGCCTGGCGTACCGTCTGCCGGCTGAGCTGATAGGCTTCGGCCAGCGCCATTTCCGTGGGGAGCTGTTCACTGGCGTTTAGAGATCCGGTCAGGATCTGCTCTCGCAGCGCCTGAGCGAGCTGTTGGTATTTCGGCATCATGGGAAGCCAGATCCTTTCCTATGGTTTAACCGTACAACTTCATTATAGACGAACAATTTAGAAAGTGCAAGATGGCTTTGAAAAGTTGTCAAATTTTATTTTGCGCAGATTTTAGCCGCGGCTGTCCGACAAACTGCCTGGGTATACTTGGTTAAATCAGACAAAAAATTGCGGGGTAAATCCTGCAAAAATGATGCGCTGTGCAAATTCGCGGCGTAAAACAATGGGGAATAACAAGAAAACGTACAATAAGTTTGCTAAAAAAATTCTTATATTTAGGAAAATTTGCGGCAACGAAAGAATATTTACCATACATTTAACAATTTCTTAGTATATTACCATAAAATTTGTATTGTTAAAATGGACGAATGTGCATTTTAGAGCGTACAATTCTTGACGAACTTGAGAAGAGGCGCTATACTGATATCGTAATCGAGGGCAGCGCTCCATCCGGAGGGAGCGAGGCTCGAAGCACAAATCTGTGATAAAGATTGGAGTTAAGAAACATGAAGAAAATTCTTGCCCTCCTGCTTGTGTGTGCCATGCTCTTTGCTCTGGCCGCCTGCACGCAGACCAACAACACCACCAGCGATACCAGCAATAACACCACGAATGATACCAGCAATACCGACAACGCTGACACCAATACCGACGACACCACTGAGGATGCTACCGACGATACCACCGACGACACCACCTCCGGTGAACTCATCAAGGTCGGCATTATCAACAACGACCCCAACGAGTCCGGCTATCGTACTGCCAACGACGCTGATATGAAGCGCGTGTTCTGCGAAGAGAACGGTTATGACGCCTCTTTCTATTACAGCCTCAAGAACGACGAGCAGATCGCTGCTGCTCAGAAGTTCGTGCAGGACGAGGTTGATTACCTGCTGATCTCCGCTGCCGGCACCGCTGGCTGGGACTCCGTTCTGATGGACGCTCAGAACGCCGGTATCCAGGTTATCCTCTTTGACCGTACCATCGACGCTGATCCTAGCCTGTATGTGGCCTCCGTCGTTTCCGACATGGCGCTCGAAGGCGAGACTGCTGTCAACTGGCTGGATTCCCAGGGCCTTGAGGAGTACAACATCATCCACATCCAGGGCGTCATGGGTTCTGCCGCTCAGGTGGGCCGGACCGGCGCGCTTGATGAGAAGGTCGCTGCCAATGACAACTGGAACCTGGTGACCCAGCAGACCGCTGAGTGGAACGCCGAGACTGCCCAGCAGATCGTGCAGTCCGTCATCGACTCCGGCAAGGAATTCAATGTCATCTATGCTGAGAATGATGACATGGCCAAGGGCGCTGTGGCGGCTCTCGACAAGGCCAACATCTCCCACGGTGTGGACGGCGACGTGATCATCATGGGCTTTGACTGCAACAAGTGGGCACTCGAGGAGCTGCTGGCTGGCCGCTGGAACTACGATGGTCAGTGCAACCCCTTCCAGGCCTCCTACATCGATGAGATCATCCAGGGCCTCGAGAACGGCCAGGCTCCTGAGAGCCAGGTCATCATCCTCGAGGAGAAGGGCTTCGACGCCACCACCATCACCCAGGAGGACGTGGATAACTACGGTATCTAAGTCCTGCCGGTTGATCCAACCATAGGTTGAACATGCGGTACGGAATATAGGAATTCAATATATTCCTATTTCCGTACCGCATTTCCTTTGAACCGCCGGTGAAACCCACCGGAATTTTGTAAATGGAGGCGAATCATATATGCAGGAAGGCGCAGTTTTGGAAATGCGCGGCATCTGCAAGTATTTCCCCGGCGTGCGTGCCCTTCAAGACGTGGATTTCACCCTGCGCGAGGGAGAAATTCATGCGTTGATGGGTGAAAACGGCGCCGGTAAATCCACGCTTATCAAGGTTTTAACCGGTGTCTACGAAAAGGACAACGGCGAAATCTTCCTCAAAGGCAGGGAGGGCGCGGTCAATATCCGTTCTCCGCAGGATGCGCAGAATGTGGGCATCAGCACGGTGTATCAGGAGATCACCCTCTGCCCCAACCTCACCGTGGCGGAGAACATGTTCATTGCCCGTACCAAGAGCAAGGGCGTCAATTGGGGCGCCATGAACCGCCGCGCCGGCGAAATCCTCCGCTCCCTCGATATTCCCGCGGCCCCCACGCAGCAGCTGGGCAGCTGCTCCATCGCCGTACAGCAGATGGTGGCCATCGCCCGGGCAGTGGATATGGAATGCAAGGTACTCATTCTCGACGAGCCCACGTCGTCTCTCGACGAGCAAGAGGTGCAGAAGCTCTTCAAGCTGATGCTCGACCTCAAAAAGAAAGGTGTGGGCATCATCTTTGTCACCCACTTCCTCGAACAGGTCTACGAGGTCTGCGACCGCATCACAGTTTTGCGCGACGGACAGCTGGTGGGCGAGTATGTCATTGAAGATCTTCCTCGGGTGCAGCTGGTCTCCAAGATGCTCGGCAAGGATCTGGATGAAATGGCCGACATCAAGAAGGAGCACACCGGTGAGGTGGATATGAGCGAATCCGGCGTGGTGCTGGAGGCCCATCAACTGGCCAGTGTCGCGGGGATCAAGCCCTTTGACTTCCAAATCCGCAAAGGCGAGGTCAATGGCTTTACCGGCCTGCTCGGCTCCGGCCGCAGTGAAAGCGTCCGCGCCCTCTTCGGTGCCGACCGCACCACCAGCGGCACCATCAAAATCGGCGGTAAGACTGTCAAAATCCACAAGCCGTTGGATGCAATGAAGCATGGCGTGGGCTATCTCCCTGAGGATCGTAAACGCGACGGGATTGTCGGCGATCTCTCCGTACGGGACAATATCATCCTGGCGATGCAGGTCATGCGCGGGTTCTTCCGTCCCATCTCCCGTGCCAAAGCCGAGGAATATGCGCAGGAGTACATCAATCTCCTGGAGATCAAGACAGCCTCTTCCGATACGCCCATCAAGTCTCTCTCCGGCGGCAACCAACAGAAATGCATCCTGGCGCGGTGGCTTTTGACCAATCCGTCCTACCTCATCCTGGACGAGCCCACCCGCGGCATCGACATCGGCACGAAGATCGAAATTCAGAAGCTGGTCTTGAAACTGGCTGACGAGGGCAAGAGTGTGACGTTCATCTCCTCGGAGATCGATGAGATGCTTCGTACCTGCTCCCGCCTGATCGTCATGCGCGACCGCAAGATCGTTGGCGAGCTCAAGGGTGAGGATTTGACCCAGGCCAAGATCATGGCCACTATTGCTGGAGGTGAAAGCGCATCATGAAAGCTGGACGACTCGAGCCCCGGGAAAAGCAGAGCAAGCTCCGCAGCCTCTTCCGGCGGCAGATTTTCATTCCCATTGCGGCGCTTTTGGTGCTGGTGATCTTCAACCTGATCACCAATCCCTCGTTCTTCGCCGTGAAGCTGGACTATAACAGTGCCGGCAATCCGGTCTTTACCGGCAACCTTGTTACCATTCTGGACAACGCTTCGGAGCTTGCCATTCTGGCCATCGGCATGACGCTGGTGACGGCTGCTTCCGGCGGACAGGACATCAGTGTGGGCGCCGCCATCGCCATCGCCGGCAGTGTGACGCTGCGGGTGCTCTGCGGTGACAACGCCCGGCCTGAGACGCTTCAGGCGCCGATCATTGTGGCCTTCCTGGTCTGCTGTGTGGCCTCCATGCTCTTTGGCGCGTTTAACGGCACCTTGGTTGCTTATTTTAAGATCCAGCCCATGGTTGCGACGCTGATCCTCTATACCGCCGGCCGCTCCATCGCTGCTTGGATCAACAACAACACCCTGCCCAACATCAGCGAGCCCTCCTTTGGCTACGCCGGCAACTTTATCCCCGGCATCCCGGTACCTACGCCGATTCTGATCGCCATCGCCTGTATGATCGTCATTGCTCTGGTGCTGAAATTCACCACGCTGGGCCTTTATACCCAGGCTGTGGGCATCAACCCCAACTCCTCCCGCCTCAATGGTATCAACCCGGCTTTTATCAAATTCATTACGTATGTGATCCTGGGCCTGTGTGTGGCGGTTGCCGGCTTCATTAAAGTCAGCCGCTTCTCCACCATCAACTACTCCGTGGTGGCCAAGGACATTGAAATGGATGCGATTCTTGCCGTAGCCCTGGGCGGCAACGCTCTCAGCGGCGGCAAGTTCAATATGGCTGCTTCTATCTTGGGCGCCTATGTCATCCAGTTCCTGACCACGACGCTCTACGCCTTCAACGTTGATTCCAGTGCTCTGCCTGCCTACAAGGCGGTAGTGGTCATTATCCTGGTGGTGCTCAGCGCGCCGACGTTCCAGCAGAAACTGACGCGCCTGAAGAAAAAGCCCAAGATGGCCGCGGCTGCAAAGGAGGGTAATTAAGATGGCTCGTTCCAATTCTACTGTCAAAGGCGAGCGGCTCAAGCCCCAGCGCACCGGCCTGTCCGACACCAACCTGCTGCTGATCATCACTCTGGCAGTGTTTTTGGTGATGTATGTGGCGGCTGTAGTGTTCCTGGGCTCCGGCTTCCGCAAGCCTCAGACCTTCTTCAATATGCTCAATGAGAATGCCGCGCTGATCATTCTTTCCTGCGGCATGAGTATCGTAATGATCACCGGCGGCATCGACATTTCCGTCGGCACCATGACGGCCTTGGTGTGCATGACCTGCGCCGTGAACTTGGACTATCAGTCCGGCACCATTGCCAGTGCCATTGGCTTGGCGCTGATGATCGGTGTGCTCTACGGCCTGGTGCAGGGCTATATCATTGCTTATCTCGAGATCCAGCCCTTTATTGTGACGCTGGCCGGTATGTTCTTTGCCAAGGGCATGACGACAATCGTCAATGCCGACCAGTTCAACGTGGCCAATGAGAGCTTCCAGGCCCTCAAGCTCACCCGCATCAACGTGCCCGGCATGGGTTCAGTGAACAAGTTGGGCAATTATGTCCCTGCCTATGTGGAAATCGGCGTCATTGTGGCTGTGGTGATTGTGGTGCTGCTCTTCGTACTGCTCCGGTGGAGCAAGCTGGGCCGCAATTTCTATGCCGTGGGCGGCAACCAGCAGAGCGCCAACATGCTGGGTATCAACGTCAAGCGCACCAAGTTCCTGGCCCACTTCCTCTGCAGCGTCCTGGCCAGTATCGGCGGCTTTGTGTACTTCCTGCACGTGGGCTCCGGCTCTCCGTCCCATGCCAGCGGCTATGAGATGAACGCCATCGCCTCATCCATCATCGGCGGCACCATGCTCACCGGCGGCGTGGGCAACATTCTTGGCACCTTCTTCGGCGTCATGTCTCTGAGCACCATCAAGAACATCGTGTCTTCCCTGGGCCTGGATGAAGCCTGGTGGTCGAATATCACCGTGGCGGCCATGATCTGCCTGTTCCTGGTGATTCAGAGCGTGGTTTTGCTGCGGAAAAACAAAAAGTGATTCACCTGGAAAGGAGCACGGAAATGACAAAGGATACCTTCCTTGGCATTGAGTTCGGCTCGACCCGCATCAAGGCTGTGCTGATCGACGCGAAGGGCACCCCCTTGGCCAGCGGCGATCACGCCTGGGAGAACAGCTACATCGACGACAACTGGACATATTCCCTCGAAGAAATCTGGGATGGTCTCCGGGACGCCTATGCCAACCTGGCTGCTGATGTCAAGGAGAAGTTCGGCCAACCTCTTACCCAAGTGGGCGGCATGGGCTTTTCCGCCATGATGCATGGCTACTTGGCATTTGATAAGGCCGGGGAGCTCCTGGTGCCCTTCCGCACCTGGCGCAACACCACCACCGGCCCCGCTGCGGCGGAGCTCACAAAGCTTCTTCATTTCAACATGCCCCAGCGCTGGTCGGTATCCCATCTCCATCAGGCCATCCTAAATGGCGAACCCCATGTGAAGGACATTGCTTTCCTTACCACCTTGGCCGGCTACGTCCATTGGAAGCTTACCGGCGAGAAGGTGCTGGGTGTGGGAGATGCCTCCGGTATGTTTCCCATCGACTCAGAGGCCATGGACTTTGATGCCGCCAAAGTTGCCTGCTATGATTCCCACATCTCTTCTTATGGTTTCCCCTGGAAACTCAAGGACATCCTTCCCAAGGTGCTTCCCGCCGGCGCCGACGCCGGCTGCCTCACGGCAGAAGGTGCGAAGCTCCTCGATCCCACCGGTACCTTACAGTCCGGCATTCCCGTCTGCCCGCCCGAGGGCGACGCCGGTACCGGCATGACGGCCACCAATGCCGTGGCTGTGCGCACCGGCAACGTCTCCGCCGGTACGTCGGTCTTTGCCATGGTGGTCTTGGAAAAGCCCTTGTCGGAAGTGCATGAAGAGATTGACATTGTCACCACCCCCACCGGCAAGCCCGTGGCTATGGTGCACTGCAACAACTGCACCAACGAGATCAACGCCTGGGCGTCGGTATTCCGCGGTTTCTTGGAGGCACTGGGACAGAAGGCCGATATGAACGCGGTCTATACGGCTATGTTCCGCACAGCGCTGGAGGCAGAAAAGGATGCCGGCGGTTTGCTGCTGTATAACTATCTCTCCGGCGAGCCGGTAACAGGTCTCTCGGATGGACGGCCTCTGCTGGTGCGCGACGCCGAGGGACGGCTGACCTTTGCCAACTTTATGCGTGCACAGCTCTATTCCGCACTGGCGACTTTGAAGGTCGGCATGGACATCCTGGCGGGAGAGCATGTGGCGCTGGATCGCATGATGGGGCACGGCGGCTATTTTAAAACCCCCGAAGTTGGGCAGAAGATCATGGCTGCCGCCATGGATGCACCCGTGTCCGTGATGGAGACGGCGGGGGAGGGCGGCCCCTGGGGCATGGCGCTCCTGGCAGCCTACGCCGTAAAGAAGCAGGCGGGGCAGACCCTGGAGAACTACCTGGACGAGGTGATCTTCGCCGACCAGACCTCCACCACGCTTTCGCCGGATACGGCGGATCAGAAGGGCTTCCGCGTTTTCATGGATCGCTACGAGAAGGGGCTCGCCATCGAGCGCGCCGCCGTTGAAAACCTGTAATTTGGCTCCTAAATCTATCGAAAGAAGGAATTTCCTATGGTTCAGAATATGGAATTTTGGTTTGTCGTCGGCAGCCAGTTCCTCTATGGCCCCGAAGTGCTCGAAACCGTGGCAGCGCGTGCGCAGGAGATGACCGACAAGCTCAATGCCTCCGGCAACCTTCCCTGCAAGCTGGTCTACAAGGTCACTGCCAAGACCAACCAGGAGATCAGCGATGTGGTGCGCGAGGCCAACTATGACACCAAGTGTGCCGGTATCATTACCTGGTGCCATACCTTCTCTCCCAGCAAAATGTGGATCAACGGCCTGGCGGCGCTCCAGAAGCCTTGGTGCCATTTCGCCACCCAGTACAACCGCGAGATCCCCAATGAAGAGATCGACATGGACTTTATGAATCTCAACCAGGCTGCCCACGGCGACCGGGAGCACGGCTTTATTGGCGCCCGGCTGCGCAAGGCTCGCAAGGTCATCGCCGGGTACTGGCAGGATGCGGCGGTGCAGAAGCGGCTGGGTTCGTGGATGCGCGCGGCGGTGGGCGTGGCCTTTTCCAAAGAGCTCAAGGTCATGCGCTTCGGCGATAATATGCGGGAAGTGGCCGTCACCGAGGGCGACAAGGTGGAAGTCCAGACCAAGCTGGGCTGGCAGGTGAACACCTGGCCTGTGGGCAAGCTGGTAGAGACCATGGACGCCGTCACCGAAGCAGAGATCGATGCGCTGATGGATGTCTACAAGGCCGATTATGACTTCGCAACCGACGATCTGGAAACTGTCCGTTATCAGGCCCGCGAAGAGATTGCCATGAAGAAGATGATGGATCAAGAGGGCTGCATGGCTTTCTCCAACACCTTCCAGGATCTCTACGGCATGAAGCAGCTGCCCGGTCTTGCTTCCCAGCACCTGATGGCCCAGGGCTACGGCTACGGTGGTGAGGGCGACTGGAAGGTCGCCGCCATGACCTCCATTATGAAGGCCATGGGCGAGAACGGCAATGGCGCTTCGGCCTTCATGGAGGACTACACCTATCATCTGGTGGAGGGCCAGGAGTATTCCCTGGGCGCCCACATGCTGGAGGTCTGCCCCAGTGTGGCCGCTGCCCGTCCCCGGATTGAAGTTCATCCCCTGGGCATTGGTGACCGAGAGGATCCCGCCCGCCTGGTGTTTGAGGGCAAGGAAGGCGACGCCATCGTGGTTTCCCTGATCGATATGGGTGGCCGCCTGCGTCTCATTTGCCAGGATATCCACTGTGTCAAGCCCATCATGCCCATGCCCAACCTGCCTGTGGCGCGGGTTATGTGGCAGGCTGAGCCCAGCCTCACCACCGGCGTGGAGTGCTGGATCACCGCCGGCGGCGCCCACCACACTGTGCTCAGCTACGATGTCAGCGCCGAGCAAATGAAAGACTGGGCCAATATGATGGACATTGAGTTTGTACACATCACCAAGGACACCACCGTGGAGGGCTTGGAGCAGCAGCTCTTCCTCAACGATCTGGCCTGGAAGCTGAAGTAAGGAGAAGAACCATGCTGGAAGCACTCAAAC
>CALXCW010000014.1 GCA_944386905.1 uncultured Oscillospiraceae bacterium | reverse complement strand
CTGAGCCGGAGCGCTATTCCGTCTTAGACAATTTGACATTTGACCTGACCACGCGCACGCAGGAGCAGAGGGTGGTATACTGGCCCTCGGAGATGACCCGCGGCGATCTCCTCACCGCAGCAGGCCGGGAGAACTACCACGCGCAGATGGACGAGCAGATGCTCGAGCCTCTCACGCAGGCGCAGCTGGAAAACCTGCTGTCCACCCCGGCGAGCAACGTGATATGGCGGGAAAACTTCTATGCAGGGGAGACGTTTGAGGCAATCGTCTCCAACTGGTCGGAAGATCTCGTTTTCAATGACACGCCCTACATCCGCATTGATGGAATATTCGCCACTTATGCTGCCCAGCGCATGAACGTTGCGCCGTAGGCGAAGGGTGGCATCCCATGAAGCTAGAAAGGAGGGGTGGCTGTGGTGGCCCCCAAGATTTTTGAAAGTGAATACCGCTTTTGTTTGATCCTTTGGCGGGAGGAACCGATCAATAGCACCCAGCTGGCCAAGATTTGTAAGGAAGAACTGGGCTGGAGTCGCACGACTACCTATACGGTCATCAAGCGATTGAGAGATCGGGGCGTGGTGAAAAATGAAAACGCCACGGTGACGGCGCTGGTGAGCAAAGAGGAAGTGCAGGTAGCGCAAATGGACGAGCTGATGGAGAAAACCTTTGAGGGATCTATTCCGGCTTTCCTTGCGGCCTTTGCCCGACGGCAGTCGCTCACCGATGACGAGTTGGAAATCCTCCGGCGGATCATTGAGAAATAGGGGGACAGGATGGAAGCGGTTTTCTTAGAGTTGGCAAATCGGAGCTTTTCCGCCGGGTGGCTGGTGCTGGCGGTGTTGGCGCTGCGACTGTTGCTGCGGCGGCTGCCCAGGAGGATGATCTGTTTCTTGTGGGGGTTGGTGGCGGTGCGGCTGATCTGTCCGATTTCCATTGAGAGCGCTGTGAGTTTAATTCCCAGCGCCCAGACCCTTCCGCCGGAGATTCTCACAACTTCTGCGCCAGAGATCCATTCCGGCGTGGACATCCTTGACCAGACGGTCAATCCAGTGCTCAGCAATACCATGGCACCGGTTCTGGATACGGGAGAGAATCTCCAACAGACTATGTTGCAGGTGTTTGCCTGGATGTGGCTGATCGGATTGACGGGTATGCTTCTCTATGTCCTGGTGAGCACCCTGCTGCTACACCGCCGAATTGCCACAGCCACGCTGCTTGCCCCGGGGATCAAGCAGAGCGAATTCATTGCCACACCGTTTGTCCTGGGAGTGCTTCACCCTACCATTTATCTGCCTTACCAGTTGGATGCGGTAGACTGTCCGTATGTTCTGGCCCATGAGCGGGCACATATTCACCGCCACGACGGACTATGGAAACTCTTGGGCTTTTTGCTCCTGTCTGTCTACTGGTTTCATCCGCTGCTGTGGGTGGCTTACTTGTCCTTGTGTCGGGACATCGAGGTTGCCTGCGATGAAGCAGTTATCCAAAACATGCAAGAGGAGGAGCGTCGGGCCTATGCCGCAGCGTTGCTTCGATGCAGCACAGGCAATACGCCTACATATTATTGTCCGTTGAACTTCGGCGAAGTGGGGGTGAAGGCGCGGATCAAACGGGTCATGGATTATAAAAAGCCCGGCTTCTGGATTATTTCCGCAGGGGGAATAGCCGTGATTATCGTGGCGGTGTGTTTCCTTACCAATCCAGCCGAAAAACAGGTGCCGGCAATTATGCTTCCGACATCGGAGAGCGCCGAGGCAGAACAGCCGCAGTTGGATCACCGGGGCGAGGCGCCGCCCACGGAACCGGTACTGGAGATTGAGAAAGAGAAAACAGAAGCATTCAGGGAGACAGAAGCACAGGCGGATCCTCTGGAAGCGGCCATCACCGCAGCCATTCTTCAACACAATCGGTCTGTGTTTGAAAACACCGCCGTCCGCACTGCCGCTTTTGCGTGCTTTGACCAGTACGAGCTGGCCATGGACAGCGATCCTCCTCAACCCAATTTGCTGATACTCTATGGTGAGGCGTTGAATTTGGGCTTCTCAGTGGAGAACGGCATCCTGAGGCAGACGGAAGGCAGCCGTATTCCCGTGGCGATCACGTTCTCCTGCGAGGCGAACGGTTACCGCCTGGTGGAATACTGGCAGCCGCGGGATGGGGATGATTTCGCTTCGGATGTGCGCGCTGCATTCCCTGCCGAGGCAGCAGAATTGGCATTGAACGAGCAGCGCGACACGCAGCAACAGGTTCAGGCCTGCTATACCCAGGCTGTGGAAGCCTCCGGTATGGATCCCAGTCTGGCGATAGAGGCTTGCTTCCAGGAACTGGAGGCCAAGCCCATAGATTCCTCCAATCCCCGGGACTATATTGAAGCCAACCCGGAGGTGTTCCAAGAACTGACCTATTACGGAACGTATGCGCTCCAATATGTATTTACACAGTTTGAAGCAGGCGGCCAGACAGGACTCCGGGGGCAGTTGATGCGCTGCCTTTTGGATGACCTTGCACCAGCGGAGGCACTGATCTTGGATGCGGAGACGGGACAGGAGTATTTCGATGCCTGGAAGGCCCACGCTGAAAAACAGTTGCAGCAAGAGGGCGAGAGCTGGTTTCGGGAGAACCATCCCGCCGCATGGCTGCTCTTTGCCATGGAACCCAGATAGCGCCTCAGTCAAACCCGATGGAACGTGAATTCCAGGTTTAATGATGCTCTTCGATGGAGAGATCGGCTGCGGTTGAATTGCGTTTGCAATGGACTTTTCGTCGTCGGCAATCAATGGCTGCAACAACGATAGACCTCCTCTCGGGGGTTGTCCAGGCGGATGAGAGACGCCTATGATATGGATGCGCCGGCGGGAACCCGCCGGCGCTCTTTACATGCCCACAGGCAAGGAGAATATATCCCCCCAACGGGTTGCGTGATCCACGAACCCTTACTAAAAGTATAAAAATAACCCTAATAATTGTACGCCTTGTGAATTCCGTTCCGGTTGCAGACATGGTACAATGGCCACAGTAAGGAGGAAAACGCTATGGAATTGAAACTAGGTGAACGGATCCGCAGTTACCGCCGGGAGAGGCATCTCACCCAGGAGCAGCTGGCCGAGGCGTTAGGCGTCACGGTGGGGGCGGTATATAAATGGGAATCAGGTCGCTCCGTGCCGGAGATTGGCCTTTTGGTGGAAATGGCCGATCTTTTTGAAACTTCGGTGGATGCGCTGCTCGGTTATCAGTACCGCAGCAACGACCGCGCCAAGACAGTGCGGCTGCTCAAGGACTTAAAGCACGTCCGTACTCTGGACTCCCTTCAAGAGGCAGACCGGGCGCTAAGGCGCTATCCCAACGACTTTGAGATTGTCTATTACTCGGCGCTGCTCTACCATCTGCGGGGGATTGAACAAAACGACGAGACCTTGATTGCCCGGGCACTGCCCCTGCTGGAGAAGGCTCTTTCGCTGATCGAACAAAACCAAGACAGAGCAATCAGCGAGCTGTCGCTTTATACGGATCTAGCCAATGTCCACTATGAGCTGGGCAATACCTCCAAGTCCGTCGAGCTGCTTCAGGAACACAACCCTTGCGACATCCACGCCGCCCTCATCGGCGACATCCTCTCTCGCGAAGAGGGACAGGCGCAGGAGGCCATGTCCTATCTCTCTGTGGCGCTTCTCAATTGTGTTACCAACCAGATCATTATAACCAACGGCTATCTCAATGTTTTTCAGCGGAACGGACGGTGGCAGGACGGGCTGGCCATGCTCGATTGGACGCTTTCGTCATTGCCGGCGCTGAAAAAAACGGATTGTTCCAATTTCCTTCAAAAGAGCGAAGCCACCCTTCTCGTCGTCCGCGCCGAGTTCCACTTGCAGCTGGGACAGCGGGAGCAGGCGGCAGAAGCCCTCAGAAGGGCCAGAGCCACGGCACAGGCGTTTGACCGAGATCCCTCCTATCTCGCCGATCACATTCGATTTGTTGTCTCTAAGGAGAAGGCCTCGGGCCATGACAATATGGGCAGCACGGCCATGGAGGCGGTGGAAAAGCTGCTGTGCAGCTCCGACATGCAGGAGCTTCGCGATCTCTGGGAGGGAATTTGCCATGAAACAGCGTAAAAACAGGGAAATGCGGCCGTATATGGCCCAACTATACCGCAGAAATATGGTGCCCTTCGGGATCTCGGTGGCAGCTGCCATCCTGATCTCAGCGGTCAATCTGGTCATTGCATGGATTTTGCAGCAGATTATTGACACCATCTCCGGTGCGGTGCATGCCCGCTCCCTTTCAGAGCTGACCCTGATGTCCCTGGGGGTGGTGGGGCTTATCCTCCTCTTCAAGACCATCACGCTTTTGAGCCGTCCTCGGTTTATCCGCCGGGCCATGGAGCAATACAAGGCCTATGCCTTTGGGAAACTCTTGAAAAAAAGCATTGCCTCCTTTTCGCTGGAGCCCACGTCGCGGTATCTCTCGGCTTTTTCCAATGACTTGGCCAGCATCGAGACCAACTATTTGGACAATCTTTTTGATCTGATTCTCAATGTGGTGCTCTTCGTGGGAGCGCTGGTTATGATGCTGTGGTATAGCCCCCTGCTGACGGTGGTGGCCTGCGGTTTCTGCCTGCTGCCTCTGGGAGCGTCGTTTCTGGCGGGGAAGCGGCTGGAGCGGGTGGAGCGTACCATCTCTTCGCGCAACGAGACGTTTCTGGCCGTACTCAAGGACTGTCTCAGTGGCTTCTCTGTCCTCAAGAGCTTCCAGGCGGAGGATGCTATGGCGCACCAGTTTCAGCACGCCAGTTCCGCCGTGGAGGACATGAAATGCCGAAAACGCCAGCTCACTACGGCCATTTCCATTGTCAGCGACATGGCGGGCTTCACGGCCCAGCTGGGCACCTTTCTGGCCGGAGGTGCAATGATGTTTGCCGGGCTTTCGGTGACCGTGGGCACCCTGGTCATCTTCCTGGATCTCACCAGCTACTTGCTCATGCCCATCCGGCAGATGCCCACGCTGTTGGCTGCCCGGCGGGCTGCGGTGGGGCTGGTGGAGAAAATGGCCGAGGAGATGGAACACAACGTCCGCGAGGAGGGGCGAGAGACTTTGGAGAGCCTGGAGCAGGGGATTGCGCTGCGCCATGTCTCCTTCGGATATGAGTCGGAAAAGGCAGTACTGCGGGACGTCACCGCGACCTTCGAGGCCGGAAAGGCCTATGCCATTGTGGGCGCATCTGGCTCTGGAAAATCCACGCTGCTGCGGCTGCTCATGGCCAGCGATTCGGCCTATCAAGGGGAGATCACCTTTGACGGTGTGGAGGGGCGCAGGCTCAGAAGCGATTCTCTATATCGGCTTCTCTCGTCGGTGGAGCAGAATGTGTTTCTCTTTGACGCCACCATTCGCGACAATATCACCATGTTTCGACCTTTCCCCAAAGAGGCGGTGGACAGCGCCATCGCGCAGGCAGGGCTCACAGCCCTGCTGCAGGAGCGAGGGGAGGACTACCGCTGCGGCGAGCAGGGTAGCGGCCTCTCCGGCGGCGAGAAGCAGCGTATCTCCATCGCGCGCAGTCTCTTGCGCAACGCCTCGGTGCTCCTGGCCGACGAGGTCACCGCTGCTTTGGACGCCGAGACGGCCCTGCATGTCACCGAGAGCATCCTAAATCTCCAGGGCAAGACGCGCATTGTTGTCACCCATGCGTTGGATGCAGGGCTTTTGAGGCGCTATGACGGAATCCTGGTGATGAAGGGCGGAAGAATCGTGGAATGGGGCACCTTTGATGCACTGATGGCCAGAAAGAAATATCTCTATTCCCTTTACACAATCGCACAATGATGCAAAAATGTTGCAAAAATGATGACATTTTTCCTGGGAATTTGGGAGCAGATCTGATATAATGTCCCCAATTGCATCCCATAAAGGAGATACCCCATGGAACTTTGCATCGAATATCTGTCCAAGGCCTTTGGGAAGAAGGAAGTCCTAAAAGATATCAGCTTTACCTTCACCGATGGCAAAATCTACGGCTTGCTGGGGCGAAACGGCGCCGGCAAGACCACCTTTTTCAACTGCGTCAACCGGGATATCAAAGCCGATTCCGGCACCGTCTCTCTGGTGGAAGATGGCCGACAGCGTCCTCTCCGGGCAGAGGATGTGGGATATGTGCTTTCCACACCCACGGTGCCGGAGTTCCTCACCGGACGGGAGTTTGTCAAGTTTTTCCTGGATATCAACCGTGACACGCCCTTCGGAGCGGAGGAAATCGACGCCTGCTTTGCCATGATGCACATTGACCCGGAGGATCAGGGCAAGCTCTTAAAAGACTACTCTCACGGCATGAAGAACAAGATGCAAATGCTCATCAACATCCTGGCAAACCCCAAGCTCCTGCTGCTGGATGAGCCCCTCACCTCATTGGATGTGGTAGTGGCCGAGGAGATGAAAGAGCTCTTAAAGTCTCTCAAGGATGGGCGCATCACCATCTTTTCCACCCACCTGATGGATCTGGCGTTGGATCTGTGCGACGAGATTGTGCTCCTCAGCCACGGCAAGCTGGAGGTAGTGGAGAAGTCCCACCTGGATCAGCAGTCCTTCAAGGAAAAAATCCTGATGGCGTTGCGGGAGAATGACCATGATTAAGACACTTCGTCTCTCCTTCGCGTTGAAGAATACTTACCGCGTCAACTCCATTCTCTACTCGCTCAAGCAAATTCCGCTGGTCAAACGGCTTTTGCCGGATCGGCTCTACGAGGTGCGCGGCCTCAAGTATCTGGCATATGTCCTGGCGGGACTGTGGGAGGTCGCCACGATCTTTGTGGGAAAGTTTCTCTATTTTCTCCTGATGGTCTGCGGCGTGGGCGTGCTCTATGAGACCGCGCCCACCGATGGCGTGTTTCTTCACATTCTCTTCTGCCTTACCCTCATCGGCGCCTTTTTCAACACCCATCTCTTCAATCCAACCCGGGACAAATACTATGCCATCATGCTCCTGCGGATGGACGCCCGGGCCTATACCCTTTCCAACTACGGCTACGCCCTGGCCAAAGTAGTGGTGGGTTTCTTGCCCATGGCGCTTCTCTTCGGCGTACAGCGGGGTGTGCCTTGGTGGGCCTGCCTGCTGATTCCTCCGGCAGTGGCCGGAGCCAAGGTGGCTGCAGGGGCCTATTACCTCTGCGAATACCGGAAAAAGGGCAAAGTCAACCATGAAAATCAGCTCACCCGCTTCGACTGGCTGGCGATGGGCCTTCTGCTTTTGGCCGCTTACGGCTTGCCGGCGGTGGGATTTGTGGCGCCCTGGGGCGTATATCTCGCAGGATTTGGGGTGCTGCTGCTGGCAGGCGCCGTGGGGAGCCGGACGGTCTGCGCCTTTGGCGACTACCGCGCCGTCAATCAGGAGCTTTTGGCCAAGATGCTCCACCAGATGGACGACCTCAAGGGCGCTGCCAAGAAGGCGGCGGAAAAGTCCATCTCCGCCGATACCTCCATCATCAGCCGCCGCAATGGCTTTGCGTATCTCAATGATCTCTTTATCCAGCGCCATCAGAAAATCCTCTGGAAGGCCACAAAGCGGATTGCCGAGGTGATTGTACTTTTGTTTCTGGCAGCGCTGGCGGCCGTCCGGCTGGTGCCGGAGGCGGCCAAGGTGTTCAATGAGATCCTCCTTTCATGGCTTCCGTATTTTACCTTTATCATGTACAGCCTCAATCGCGGTACCGGTTTTACCCGCGCGCTGTTTATGAACTGCGACCACTGCCTGCTGACCTACGGTTTCTTCAAAGAACCCAAGTCCATCCTGGCACTGTTTCGCATCCGTCTGTGGGAGATCATCAAGATCAATGCCGTCCCGGCGGCGCTGCTGGGCGTTGGACTCGCGGTGCTGCTCTATGCCTCCGGCGGTACGGGAAATCCCCTGGATTATGTGGTCTTGGTGGTGACGATACTCTCGCTGAGCGTATTTTTCTCCATCCACTATCTCACCATCTACTATCTGCTCCAGCCCTACAACGCCGGTACGGAGCTCAAAAGCGCCACCTATCAGCTGGTGATGGCAGGGACGTATCTGGTGTGCTTTTTGATGATGAATCTCCGGCTCCCCATCTTGTTTTTCGGGATCGGCTGCATCGTATTTTGTGTGCTCTACTCTTTGGTGGCCTGTATATTGGTTTACCGCTTAGCGCCCAAGACCTTCCGCCTTCGCGCCTGAATAAACCCCGATGGAATCGTCAAAGGAACGATTCCATCGGGGTTTTTGTCGGGATTTGGTTGCTTCTTTGGGAAGTTGCTGTATAATAGACAATATATGCGTCGAAGGAGGCAGGAATATGGCGGTGCAGTATGAGACAAAGATATCCAAGAGCAATCTTGAAGCGATACGCGGCCAACATATGACGCCTGCGGAGATCATCGCGTTTTTGGAGGCAGGCGCCCTTTATCGCTCCTTTGCCGATGTACTTCGCGCCGTCTATCCCGGCGAGGATCTGGCCGAGCGGCTCAGAAGTCAGCTGGCTGTTCAGGCAGGCGGCGCACTTACGGCCAAGGAGACGGATGCCATCCGCAAGAATGTGGCCAACTGGCTCAAGGGGGAGAGCGTGCCGCAAAACCGGGAGCAGCTCTTTCGGATTGCCTTTGCTCTGGGTCTTGATGAGGCTGCGGCCAGCCGCATTCTTTCCAGCGCCTCGGACACAGGACTGCACTACCGCAATCCCCGAGAACTCATCTACGCCTTTTCCCTACGCACGGGGCTTTCTTATAGACAGGCCCAGGCACTTCAGCAGGAGCTGGAGCCGGTCTATGGCCCGGTGGTGGAGGCTGCCGAGGCCGAGCGACAGGCGCAGTGGAAAACCCGTGAACAGGCATACCGAGAGCGCCGTGCCGAGGCCCGGCGCTTGCGCCAGGCCCGGGAGCGTCAGGGCCTCTGGGCGGAGACTTACCAGGGACTGGAGGAATTGCCGCCGCCCAATTTCTTCACCCAGCGCGTCTATCGCCGCTTTGAGCAGGTGAACGACCAAGAGGCGCTTCGGCGGTTCTTTCTGGAATGTGCCCCCGATCTGGGGTATCTCCATGAGAGTGCCTATGAGAAATTCTGGCGGCTGATGCGGACGCTCCAGGAGCCGGACGACGCCATCCTGCCCACCGGTGAGGAGGAGGTCTACCCCTTGGATCGCGTGGCGGAGGAATATTTCCGTATGCACGTTCCTCTTGGCAAGAACACCAGCCGCTTTGATTATCTTCAAAAGGCCATCAAGAAAAACTGGCCCGGCGCCACGGAGCTGCAAAAGATGAAGAGCCGCAAAATCGACGTCAGCCGCAAGGCCATGCTGCTGCTGTTTCTCATCACCGAGGATTTCCTCTTTTCGGAGGATCTGCAATTCAGCGACCGTGCGGACGAGGCAGCGGCCTGGTTTTTGCCGGAGGAGGACGAGTCGCCCCGCGATCAGCTGGAGGTGGTGCTCAGTAAGATCAACCTCTTTTTGGAGACCTACGGCATGAACCAGCTGGATCCTGGCACGCCCTTCGACTGTCTGGTGATCTACGCGCTGGCCTCGGCCTACGAGGGAGAGTTTCTAAGCGATAAATTCAGTCTGGCCCTGGCGGCGCTCTTTCCGTCGGCCCAGGGTGAGAATTGACGGGGAGAAGGAGGCAATATGGACGACCGGCGTGAAATCCGGCCCCTGGGGAGCTTTTTGGAGCTGGGGGGCATCGCTTACCGGTTGGAGGCGGTCGAGGGCTGCGGCAGCAGCGCCATCGTCTACCGGGCCACCTATCCTGACGGCCTAAACCGCGATTCCCGCCATCAGGTGTTTCTCAAGGAACTGTTTCCCTGCTCTGAGGAGATCCGCCGGGGCGAGGACGGTACGGTGGTCACCACCGACGCTGGCCGGGAGATTCTGACCGAAGCCCAGCGGCGCTTTCTCCTGGGCAATCAGATCAATCTGGAGCTTTTAGAGCAGATGCCCGCCTCGGTGGCCGGCAATCTCAACTCCTACGAGGCTTACGGCACGTATTACTCGGTGCTCACCGTCCACGGCGGCGAAAATCTCCGCCACCGTCTGGAGCGGCAGCCTCCCCTGACCCTTGCGGAGGCGGCGGAGATTTTAATCAAGCTCCTGCGGGCGCTGGAGGGATTTCACCGCCGGGGGCTGCTGCACCTGGACATCAGCCCGGACAATCTCATTCTGCTTTCGGGTCAGGTGCTGCTGATCGACTTTAACAGCGTCTGGGATACGCGGCGTGAGGATGCCTCTGCCTTTGCCTTCAGCTGCAAGGCGGGCTATTCGGCGCCGGAGGTGATGCTTCAAAATCCGCTGGAGATTGGCCCGGCTACCGATCTGTTCTCCTGCTGTGCCGTCTTTTTCCACCTGTTGATCGGGCGGCAGCTGGGGGAGGCGGAGCTGCAAGGCGGCCTTCGGCGGGCCATTGCCACCTCTGAAATCCTCCGGGAAGCGCCCCAGACGGCTGCGGCCAAGGCGGCGGAGGTGCTGGTACGGGGGCTGCACACCCTGCCCCGGCGGCGCTATCAAACCGTGGAGGCCATGGAGGCTGCGGTGGAGGAGCTGATAAACCGCCTGCAGGGCTTTGGCGTGACCGTGGAGGCCCTGTGGGAGGTGAGCGCAGCGCAGTGCCGCGGCCTGCCGCGGCCCGATCGAGCGTATCTCAATCAGGCGGTGACCGGCGGCGGGACGATCTATGCCCGGGCTTGGCTCCGGTCAAAGGTGGAGCAGGGAGGGCTTATCCTGCTCACCGGCACCGGGGGCATGGGAAAGACACGGCTGCTTCAAGAGCTGTGGCGGGAAAATACAGCCCATTACCGCCCCGGTCAGCCGGTCTATTGCTACCTCTCCCTTCGGGACTATCAGACATGCAGCGAAGCGGGGGACTTTCTTCGCCAGAGCCTGTTGGCGAGCCTTCGACTTTCGCCCCAGTCGCCGCATATCCTGGATGCGCGCCATACACTGCAAGCGCTGCTGCGAAGCGGGTCGGCGGGGCGGGTGGTGCTGCTGTTGGATGGGCTCAACGAGGCGGGGCCCAAGCGCGAAAAGCTCTTGCAGGAGATCGAAACGCTGGGCGCTTGGGAGGGCGTGGGCATCTTGGTCACCGAACGCTCGGCGCGGCTTCTGGACTATGCGCTGCCGGGTTTTTTGCCTTTGGAGCTCTCCCCTCTGACAGCAGCACAGGTGGAAGAACAGCTCCGTGCCCAAGGCCTGGCTCTGCCCTCGAGCGAAAAACTACTGCAACTGTTGACGACGCCCATGCTGCTCTTTCTCTACCTGGAGAGTGCCGCCTCTGCGGGCGGCGCGCTGCCGGAGAGCCGGGAGGCGCTGGTGGAGCGGTTCCTGGACGACCTGCTCCGCCGTGCGCTCCGGGCAGACAGCGGCAGCGAGTGCCGTCAGTTGATGAGTCGGTACATGCTCTGCCATCTCTTGCCGGCAATTGCGGGTGAGATGGCTCGCCGGGGCAAGACGGTGCTCTCGGCTGAGACAGCACGGAAGCTGTGCCGCCGGGATTTGCGGGCGCTGCGGCGCAGCGCATTTGCGGCAGCCTTTGAGCAGTTCCGGGGCAAATCCCGGCTGATGCTCGAAGGAATCCACGGCGGTGATGAATGGTATGATCTCACCGTAGCGGCGGGACTCATCGACCGCTTCGGCCTGCTTACCATCACAGCCCAGGGGCAGCTGGCTCTGATGCACGATGACTTTTTGCCGGTGCTCTCGGCCAGGGCCCGTGCCAACGCCGCCGCAGTGCGCCGTGGCTGGTGGCTTGCCTCGCGGCGCTTTGTTGCGGCGGTTGTGGCTGCGGCACTGCTTCTGGGCGGCGCAGCCACAGCCCTCACGCTGCGTCGCCTGGCCAAGACCACCTACACCGCCGAGGAGCAGAACGTAATCTACGACGCGCTCACCACGCTGAACGCAGCGCTGGGTCTGTGGAGCAGCCAGATTGCGGCACAGCGCCAACTCTTGGAGCGGGTGTCCTTCAGTGATGTGCTGGACAATGAGGATGCGTTTGCCCGTACTTCTCTGGCCCAAGCCATAGAAGAGCGCAGGGTGTTTCTCGATTCGCTCTATGCTCCGACGCTGAACGGTGGACTGCTGGCCTCTCTGGACAGCCTGGCCGGGAAGAAGGCGCTCTTTTCCCCGGCGCTTTTGGATGAGCTCTGCCGCCGCTTCCAGGATCAGGAACAGGTGGCCGAAGCGGCGCTGGCCCAGCTGGAGGCGGCGCTTTGCGACGGTGAAAGCGTCTACAATAGCCGTGACAAGCGAGAGCGGCTGGTGAACGCCTACAGCGACTATCTCCAGGCTGAAACGCGCTATGTCTCCTATCTGCTGGCCACACTGCTCTCCCAAATGACTGCGGCGCAGCAGGAGGAGGTGCTGGAGGCCATGACCTATATGGAGGCGCTGGAGGGCTTTTACGACGGCCCCGGCAGCGTGGCGCCGGAGCGGCTGGCCGACGGCACCGCCCGTGCCCGGGAGGCGCTCAAAGAGGCACAATGGGCCATGAATGCCCAAGGCTTTTCCATCGAGTGGGTGGCGGAAAAGGAGGATTGACCATGAAAAAATGGATGCTTGTCCTGGTACTTGCGCTGCTGGCGGGCTGTACCACTGCCGCGACCCCTTGGGAGGAGGCCGGTGTTTCGGAGGAATTTTACCGGGTGGCGGAGGACTTTTCCCAGCGCTTTTTGACCCTGGATGCAGACGGCGCACGATATGACCGGGCCCTGGAGACCATTGCCGCCTATCTAGACGGCACGACCGACCAGGTTTCGGCGGCGGATACGGTAGAGCAGACGCGCCAGGCCATTGAGGACGACTTGGCTGCTGGGGAGACGGTGGAGCTCTCCGAGGACTTGACGGCGCAGCTCCAGGCAGTGGGGATCTCAGCGGCGGAGTACGCGTTGTTTGCCAATGGTCGGGCGAGTCAGCTACAGACCCAGGAAAACCGCCTCAGCTCCCTGGCTTATTATCTCGACCTTGCGGAGGAACACGACGATGCCTGGGAGAACCTTCGGTTTTATCTCACTGCAGATCAGGCTGAGCAGGACAGCCTCCGTGGCTATTACTACTACGGCAGCTACAACTACTGGTTCCCCTGGGCCGACAGTGACGAGCGGGCGCTGCTTCGCGCTACGGTGGATGACCAAATCCAGTCCTACCTCCCGCCGGAGGTCACCTGGTATGACAGTGCCGACGATGCGGAGCAGCGGGTGATGGCCTATCTCGACGAAGTGGAATCTGTGGTGGCACTCACTTCGGCCCATTTGGGGCAGGCACAGACGGATCTCTACGAGACAGAGCAAGCTTACGAGGAATTGCTTGCGCAAATTGAGGAGAACCAGCGCCTCCAGGCGCAGCTGGAGGCACTCCGGGCCCTCAATGCCCGGCTGGAAACCCTCAGCGCCGAGATTCAGTCGGCCCAGGAGGCAGGCGACGAAGAGCGCCTTGCTGCCTTAAAAGAGGAATTGGAGGCCATCGCGGCCGAGTATGAGGCCCTTACGGCCCAGGACGGCGGCTGAGGAAATCATTTGCGCCGCTGCGCCCCTCCAAGCGGTATAATGTACCCATCCAGAAGGCGTGTGTCTACAAGATGGAGGGGGAAGCATGATCGAAGGAAGAATTGCCAGAACAGCGGGGCAGACGCTGTATCTCGGCGGCACGGTCTACCGTCTGCGAAAGCCTTATTTTCACAGCAGCGTCATCACCTATCCGGCCACGGCACCGGGCTTGGGACTATGGGAGGACGTGCGGATCCGGGAGCTCTATCCTCGACTGGCGGGAATCGACCGGCAGGCAGACGGTTCGTTGTATATGGCTCCGGAAGCGGCCCGGCTGGCGGCTCGCCAGCGGGAGTTGTTCCGCCGGAGCCAGGAGGCGGAGAACGGCTGGCTCCGCCCCTGCGGCGGTCAGAGTATTTACTACGAGGCCTACGGCACTAGCTATGTGGTGCGCGCCTTCCCCAGGGCGGTGACACTGGCGGCGGTGCTGACCCAGGGGGCGTTGCCGCTGGCGGTGGCACTGCGGCTGATGGAACAGCTCCTCGACGCGGTGGAGGCCATCCATAGCCGGGGACTGCTTCACCTGGACATCGATCCGACGCGTATCGTTATGCCATCCCAGGGGCAGCTGGTGCTGGACTATGACTGTCTGGTGGATGGCGCTGCCCCGGTGCCTGGCGCCGCGGAGGGAAGCTGCCGCGCTCCAGAGGTGGTGCTCCAAAATGCCTGCCAGCTGGGGCCGGCTGCCGACCTCTACAGCTGCTGCGCGGTGCTTTTTGAGATGGTGCTGGGACGTTCCATGACCGAAGGGGAGCTCCTGGGCGGCAGTTTGCCGAGGACGCTGCTTCCGGCGCTCCTGCGCCAGCAGGGCGGTTCCCAGTCGCAGATGACGGCGCTGGCCCGTGTGTTGCTGCGGGGTCTGCATATGCTCCCCCAGCGGCGCTATGCCTCTGCGGAAGAACTCCGTACGGTTCTGCGGCAGATATAAACGCATATTGATAAAAAGCAGCGTGTCAAAAGGAAATTTTGACACGCTGCTTTTTTATCAATTGTTCGGCTCCGGCGGCAGCACATTCCAAATGAGCTCCACGGTTGGAGCACCGTCTATGGATAAGACCAGCTTGCCCTGGCCGATGGTGCCGTTGGTACGCAGATAGCAGCCGGCCATGCCGCCGCACAGTGGCA
Source organism: uncultured Oscillospiraceae bacterium (assembly GCA_944386905.1). GTDB lineage: Bacteria > Bacillota > Clostridia > Oscillospirales > Oscillospiraceae > Avoscillospira. The sequence continues at coordinate 8,102 of CALXCW010000014.1, read as the reverse complement.
CGGCCCGAGGGCCAATCAGATCCACGGCGCCGGAGACTTCCAGGGTAACGGCTCTGGCGCAATAGCTCTGGAGGGTGCCGTGTTCATCCACAGCCCGCATGCGCACGGTGGCCATGTCCCAGCAGTCACCTTCTTGGAGGGTGAGAGTGTCTGCGATGGCCTCCAACCGCAGCTGTTCACCGGGGCCCCGGAGGACACTGGCGACTACGGCGTCATTCCGGACAGCATCAAACCGCCAGCGCACCACCTGACCGCCCCAACTGGCAAGATAGCGGTAGAACAACTGCTGGCAGACGGCACGGGTGATGCCATGGGTGAGCGTGAGCCAGGCGATCTTGCACCGCACCGGCAGGGGCAGAGCTGTCCCGAAGCGAGCCATGGCGGAGAGTATGTCCTTGACCAGGGCGGCAGTATGGGGACTGTAGCCCTCCAGCCGCTCCAGCTGGTCTCCGATGGTGTCGGTAATCAAAATGGGAGGGTGGGGAAGGCCGCGGTAGGTGGAAGAAGGAGAATAGGTTCCCACCAGCTGGTCGTTGCGGTACAGGCGGACGAAGTCGGCGTTGGTGAACACCGCCACGGTGTCCATGGCGCCGCCGGGGTATTCACCGATGTCCATGGTACTGCCCACTTCCAACACCGGGCGAGAATCCTGCTGGCTCGCGTAGAGCCAGGCGGCCGTCTTGGGGTTGCGGAAGGCATCGAGAACCCCGTGGTAGCACACATGATCGCCGCTGCCAAAGTCCCGGTGGGTGTTGTAGTCGAACATGCACCAGCCGAAGCAGCCGCCGATTCCGGGCTGGATGGCCGCGTCGCTGAGCACCTGGGCGTGGCGCAGGGCCTGCGCTGTGCGGTGGCCCTCGTCGTCAAAGGCCTTGGTGGGGAACATGTGGCCGTTGTGTTCGCTGATAAGATAGCCGCAGGCGCGTTCCTTTGTCACGGCGTTGCGCGGGTCACAGCCGGGGTTGGTACCGTGATGGGAGAAGTCATTGTAGGTGTACACGTCCTCCCACAGGCGGCTTCCTTTAAAATTGCGCACGCCGCCGGTGGGACGGGTGGGATCCAGGCGATGGGCTGCGGCGTTGGTTTTTTGATAGAGGGCGTCGGCATCGGCACTTTCGTTGATTCGCACACCCCAGAGGAAAATAGAGGGATGGTTGCGATACTGGCGTACCATATCCTCTGTGTTGACCAGTGCCTGGGCCTGCCAGGCTGTGTCGCCCAAATGCTGCCAGCCGGGGATTTCTGTAAAGACCAGCAGACCGATCTCATCACAGCGATCCAGGAAGTGGTGACTCTGGGGATAGTGACTGGTGCGCACGGCGTCGCAGCCCAGCTCAAATTTGAGGATGTCCGCGTCCAGCTGTTGGGCGCGGCCGGGGACAGCGTAGCCGAGATAGGGCCAGCTCTGGTGACGGTTGAGCCCCCGCAGCCAGATCCGGCGGCCATTGAGATACAGCCCGTCGGGCGAAAAGACTACTCGCCGAAAGCCAAAGCGCACTGTCCTGCTGTCCAGACAGTGGCCTTCCGTCTCCAGATGGGCCTGCAGGGTATAGAGGTTGGGCGATTCACACGACCAGAGCTTTGGCTGGGCCACAGTCAGGGAAAAGGTGTCCTGATCGGCTGCCCCCTCTGTCTGGGCGACTGTCTGGCCGTTGCGGTCGCGCACTTCCAGCCGCAGCCGCCCCACGGGGTTGACACAGGAAACCAGGCAGGTGATTGCGCCTGTGTCATCGGCTCTGACGCAGAGATCCTCCACATAGCTTTGGCTGCCCACCTCCAGATAGACCTCCCGGTAGAGACCGCAGAAGGTGAGATAGTCAATGACATGGCCGAAGGGTGGAACGTTCAGCTGTTCGCGGCTGTCCAGCTCCACAGTGAGGTTGTTGCTCGCGTCCCAACGAAGCTGAGAAGTGAGTTCCACGGTGAAGGCGGTGTAGCCGCATCGATGCTCGCCCACCAGCACACCGTTGCAGTAGACCTTGGCATGGTGGGCGGCGCCTTCAAAGGTCACGGCAACCCGCTGGCCGCGCCACTGCGCCGGTGCGGTGAAAAAGCGGACATAGCCGCAGTGAAGCTGATATGCCGCCTCAGAGAAGCAATTGAGCGGCAGTTCCACACCGCCGTGGGGCAGCCGGACGGGGGTCAGGGCTGTCGTGGGGGCAGGACACTGGGGCAGTGCGGGGTCATAGGCCGGGGTGAAATACCAATCCCGGTTCCATCCCAGACGAGTCATAGGAATGCTCCTTTCCAAATTGTGCTGGAGAGGCTCTACATGCGGCGGCTGATGCCTCTGCGGGAGAGGCGCCGTTTTTTGCGCAGCTTGAGCGCTATGGTCAGCCCCGCGGCTGCTGCCACCAGAATGGCGGCGGCCACCAGGTAACCTGTCACATCGCTGCCGGCGGTTTTGACACTGAGCCACAGGCTGTCCATCAGCTGGCTCGTCACAGTGGGAAGGTTGTTGAAGCTCTCGCCCCGGCTGAGGATTTCGTCGCTGGGGTAGGCGATGGGGTTTTCCGCCAGCTCTGGATCCATATAGTCCTTGGCTGCGGAGATGGGGGAGGAGTAACCCAGGTATTCGAGGTTTTGCGCGCAAACTTCAGGATCGCAGAGGAAGTTGATAAAGGCCTCGGCGCCGGCTTTGTTGGTCGCGCCCTTGGGAATGCACATGGCGTCGATAAAGACATTGAAGCCCTCTTGGGGGAAGTAAAAGCGCAGCGCCGGGTTTTCCTCCACCATATAGAGGTAGTCGCCGGCGTAGTAGGGGGCAATCCACGCCTCCTCCCGCTCCATGCGTGCGTAGATCTGATCCATCACGTGGCCCTGCAAGCTGGGCTTTTGCTCGACTAGTTTTTGGGCGCACTGGCGAAGCGCCGCCTCGTCGGTGGTATTCAGGCCATAGCCCAGGAGCGCTTCGGCAATGGCAAAGGCATCGCGGCTGTTGTCGAACATCAGGATCTTTCCGGCATATTTGCTGTTCCACAGCAGGTTCCAGCTGCCCACATCGGCCTCATCCACATATTTGGAGTTGTAAATGATGCCCACGGTGCCCCAGGTATAGGGTACGGAGTAGCAGTTTTCCGGATCATAAGCGGTGTTGCGGAAGGCCTCGTCCACATATTGATAGTTGGGGATGTTGTCAAAATTGAGTGGTTCCAGCATATCCTCTTCGATGAGGCGGCCGATCATATAGTCCGAAGGAATAATGACATCATAGGTCGAGCCGCCGGTTTTGAGCTTGGTATAGAGGCTTTCGTTGCTGTCATAGGTGAGGTAGTTCACGCGGATTCCGGTGGCCGCTTCAAAAGCGGCGATGACGTCCAGACAGCCGTCGGAGCCGTCGGAGATATACTGCCCCCAGTTGTACACGGTGATTTCATTTTCGGCGGCCCGGGCAGGGAACGTCGGCAGTATCAGGACAAGTGCCAAAAGGCAGGTTAAAAACCGCTTCACGCCCGCATCCCCCGCTTTCTCTCCCGTCGCCTGGCATCATGGGCCTGGAGCAGATTCATGGTTACCATCAGGATGAGAATTACCAGGAACATCAGCGTAAACAGAGCGTAGATCTTGGGCTGGATGGGCTTTTTGGTGTAGTTATAGATCTCCACCGGGAGGGTAATGAAGCTGGAACCGGTGACGAAATAGCTGATGACAAAGTCATCCAAGCTCATGGTGAAGGCCATCATCAGCCCCGAGATGACACCTGGAAGGATCTCGTGGAGGACGACGCGGAAAAAGGCCTGGAGCGGTGTGCAGCCCAAGTCCAGCGCAGCCTCCTGGAGGTCGGGATCCATCTGGGTGAGCTTGGGCAGCACCGAGAGAATTACGTAGGGGAGATTGAAGGTGATATGGGCGATAAGCAGTGTCCAAAATCCCAGGATGGAGTTGATTTTGAGCATCGTCCCGGCAAAGGCGAAGAGAAGAGCCAACGACACGCCGGTGACAATGTCGGGGTTGGTCATGGGAATATTGGTCAGGGTCATCACCGCCCGCCGCAGACGGCCTCGAGCGCCGTGGAGGCCCACGGCAGTCACGGTGCCCAACACGGTGGCCAGGACGCTGGATAAGACGGCAATGAGAAGAGAGTTGCCCAACAACCGCAGCAGGCTGTCGTCGCGAAAGAGAGCGGTATACTGTGAGAGGGTAAAGCCCTGGAAGATGGCGATGTCATGGCCGGTGTTGCATGACGCCACGGCCAGCACCGCCATGGGAATATAGAGAAAGACAAACACCGCCACGGTGATCATGCGATTTACAGCCTTCACGGTGTCATCACCTCCTCCTGCTGGTCAGAAAAGCGGTTCATAAAGCCGATGCACAGGAAGATCATCACCATCATCACCAAACTCAGCGCCGCGCCCAGGTTGGGATTATAGGCGGTTTTGAACTGACTTTCGATGACGTCGCCGATCATCGTGGTGCCGGGACTCCCCAGCTTTTGGGAGATGTAGAAGGTGGACACCGCCGGGACAAAGACCATCGTGACCCCGGAGACGATCCCCGGCACCGACAGCGGCAGAATGACGCGGGTAAAGACCTGGCGGCTGTTGCAGCCCAGATCCTGGGCAGCTTCCACCAGGCGGCGGTCAATCTTCATCAGCACGGTGTATAGAGGCGTAATCATATAGGGCAGATAGTTATATACCATGCCCAGAATGACCGCGCCATTGCTTCGGATGAGCGGCAGAGGCTTGAGGCCTAGCGCGGAGATAAAGCGATTGAGAATGCCGGTGTCCTCCAGCATGGCCACCCAGGCCAAGGTGCGCAGGAGAAAACTCATGCACATGGGGAGCATCAGCAGCATGGAGAGGAGCCTCTGGCGGCTGGGCTTTGTCTGGGCAATGGTATAGGCCACAGGGTAGCCCACCAGCAGGCAGATGACTGAAGAGGCCAGGGAGAGAAAGATGGAGCGGAGGAAAATGGGCAGATATGTCTCCAGATGGGAAAGGTTCGCCAGGGTGAAAGCGCCGGTGAGGGAGTCGGTAAAGGCGTAAAACACCACCACACCCAGGGGAATCAGGGTGAACACCGTCATCCACACGGTGTAGGGAAGGAGCAAGCGGCTATGCTTCATCGCCATCCTCCTCTCCGATTTCGTCGTACTCGGCGCTGTAGGAGCTGTAGTCGCCGAAGAGGCCGGAGTATTCGCTTTTTTTCATCACATGGATGTCCTCGGGGTTGAGGCGGATCCCCACCCGCTTGCCGATGGGCTGGTGGTCGGTGGTCTGGATCAGCCATTTGAAGCCTTTGAAGTCCACAATGATATCGTACTGCATGCCCTTGAAGGTGATCGCTGTGACGGTGCCGGTGAGGTGTGCCTCGGCGGGGGGAACAAAGTCGATGTCCTCGGGGCGGATGACCACGTCCACCGGCTCTCGGGGGGAAAACCCCTTGTCAAGGCACTGGAACTTCCGGCCGAAGAACTCCACCTTGTAGTCCTCCAGCATCACACCGTCGAGAATATTGCTCTCGCCGATGAAATCGGCCACAAAGGCGTTTTTCGGCTCGTTGTAGATGTCCTCCGGACGGCCGATCTGCTGGATGCGCCCCTTATCCATGACTACAATGGTGTCGGACATGGAAAGCGCCTCTTCCTGATCGTGGGTGACATAGATAAAGGTGATGCCCAGGGCCTGCTGAATGCGCTTTAACTCATTTTGCATATCCTTTCGAAGCCTGAGGTCGAGAGCGCCCAGGGGCTCGTCCAGCAGCAGCACCTTCGGTCGGTTGACCAGGGCCCGTGCGATGGCCACGCGCTGCTGCTGGCCGCCGGAGAGCTGGGTGACCTTGCGGCTTTCAAAGCCCCGGAGGCTTACGATGTCCAGCATTTCCTGCACACGCCGGTCGATTTCCACCTCGTCGAGCTTGGCGATGCGCAACCCGAAGGCGATGTTGTCATAGACGTCCAGGTGAGGGAAGAGGGCGTAGCGCTGAAAGACCGTGTTGATCTTCCGGCGATAGGGAGGCAGGTCATTGATGATCTGTCCGTCGAAACGCACCTCCCCGGCAGTGGGCGTCAAAAAGCCGCCGATGATCCGCAGCGTGGTGGTCTTGCCGCAGCCCGAGGGGCCCAGAAGCGTCAGAAATTCATGGTCGTTGATATAGAGATTGATGCCGTCCAGCACCGTCTCCCCGTCAAACTCCATGGTGAGATTCGTCAGGCGAATCAGCTCTTTCCCCATAATAATCCCTCTCTTCTCAAGTATCTTCCAATCACGCTGCGGTGGCGGCTTCGATGCCCGGCCGCGGCGCCGTATCCGGGGCTAAATCCGGTATGCCGGGAACCACTCCCGGACGAAATCCACGTCCTCCACCTGAAAAGTCTTGCCGTTCAAATAGGAAAGGCACCCGGCGTCGGTCTGAAAGGCAAAGGTCAGCTTATAGGAATAGAGCGCCTGAAACGTTCTCGCGGCGTCCTTGGGAAGCTTCCCGTATTTGCCGTCGCCCAGCAGGGGATGCCCTGCAGCGGCCATCTGCGCGCGGATCTGGTGGGTGCGGCCGGTGATGAGCTGGCATTCCACCAGACTCAGGCCATCTTTAATCGCCAAGGTTTTGTAACGGGTGGCGCAGGTCTTGGCGCCGGGACGGTTCTCCTTGGTCACATATACGCGGTTTTTCACCGCGTCTTTGAAGAGATAGCCTTTGAGCATTCCGGCTTCGGGCTTCAATGCTCCCTCAACAATGGCGAGATACCGCTTGTCAAGCTCGCGCGCTTTGATCTTTTCGTTGAGAATCCGAAGGGCTTCGGCGGTCTTGGCGGCGATCACGATGCCGCCGGTGTTGCGGTCGATGCGATTGCACAGGGCCGGTGCGAAGCTCTTTTCCTCCCGGGGACGCCATTCACCTTTGGCATAGAGATAGGCTTGAATATGATCGATGAGGGTTTTGCCGTACTCTGCGCCGTCGTGGGGATGGACGGCCTGGCCCGGCCGCTTGTCCACCAGGAGAATATGCTCGTCCTCGTAGACGATGTGGAGTTTGGGGGCCGCCACGGTGAGGTAGGCATTTTCTGCCTTGGGGGTGTCAAAAAACTCGTCGTTGATATAGAGCTGCAAAACGTTCCCGGCCACCAGGCGGGTGTCGCGTTTGGCGCCCTTGCCGTCGAGTTTGATACGCTTTAAGCGGATGTATTTTTGCAGCAGCGAGGCGGGAAGCAGCGGCACGGCCTTGGCCACAAACCGATCCAATCGCTGCCCGGCATCGTTTTTGCCCACGGTGAGCTCTTTCATAAAAAATCCCTTTCCTTTTCCGAAGAAATAGGGTAAAATATGGAGGTACGAGACCGCCTGGACAGGCGGACGCGCCTGGATTTCAGGGCTATTATAGCGAATTTTGCAGCGATTTACAACGCAAGATTCGAAGGTTTTCCCCTTGGGGCGAAATCAGGGAGAATTTTTCCGTAAATGCAAAAAAGTATTTGACTTTGCAGCTTGGTTCTTATATAATAGCCAATGCACGAAATATGGATGGGAGAGCGCTATGCTGTTAGGATTGTCGAAAATAATTGACTGCCCGGGCGGCGAGATCCCCTTTGAAACGACCTTGGATCTCAGTGAGATGCGCTTTGGCGGCTGCTGCCCTTTGAATGAGCCGGTCAGAGCTGTGGGTCGTGTCCGCAATACAGCCGGCGTGCTCTTGTTGACCGGTGAGATTGACACGAATCTCAATGGTGTATGCGACCGCTGCTGTAAGCCTTTCCGCCGGGCGTTTCACCTCCCCGTGGAGGTCGTGCTGGTGAAAAAGCTGGAGTCCGAACAGCTGAGCGACCCGTGGATCTTTGAGCTCCAGGACGATCAGGCCGATCTGGACGACATCTTTACCACTGCGGTTGTCCTCAATATGGACAGCCAGCTTCTCTGCGATCCCGCGTGCAAGGGCCTCTGCCCGCGCTGCGGCAAGGATCTCAACGACGGCCCCTGCGACTGCAAGCCAGAGCGAGATCCCAGACTTCAAGTGCTGGAGAAGCTCCTCAACAAGTAGACAATATGCCGCTGCGGCATTTCAACCAAGGAGGTGTACCAAATGGCAGTACCCAAGTGTAAAGTATCCAAGGCGAGAAGAGACAAGAGACGCAATTCTCACTGGAAGCTGGCGATCCCCGGTGT
>CALXCW010000013.1 GCA_944386905.1 uncultured Oscillospiraceae bacterium | reverse complement strand
GTGAGCAGGTACAGCCCCGCCAGGCCGTAGAGCAGGCCGTTGAGGACGTCGCCGCCCACCAGGAAGGGCTTGCGGGGCATGCGATCCATCCACGGCGCAAGAAATAGTGGCAGGACGAAGGCTGGGATGAGCTGCATGGAGAGGATCAGCGCCGAGGCCAGCGTGCTGCCCGTCTCGTCGAACACCAAAAAGGAGAGAGCAAAACTGCCTGCAATGCCGCCTGCCGCACCCAGGGCGGTAGCCACGGTCACCAGCGTGAAATTCTTTGTCCAGAGTGTTTTTTCCATGGGGAAACCACCTTATCATCTTGATGGCACTATTGTACAGGCTGGATTAAGAGAAAAAAAGACGGCAGTTTTGGGAAAATTCATCCCAAAACTGCCGCTTGATATCAGCTTTAATCGTAAATGGCAGGAAAATTCTGAGCAGGAGAAAGGGAAATGCGCATCGGAAAATCCCGGACGAGCTCGTAGGCGGCACGGTAGAGCCGGGAAGCGGTGTACCATTCCAGCACCCAGGGAAGGTGAAAGGCAGCGTAGCCGATGGGGAGTTCAGCACGAAGCCGCTCAAAGGTTGCCAGCAGTTCTCTGCCGTAAGACGGCTGACGGAGGTAGTCGCCGTGGCAAAGGCGAAAGCGCACCAGGCCGCACATGGCCTCCGCCAGATCCCGCTGTGGGGAGTCCACATCCAGGGCGTCCGCGCGATGGAGGGCTTCCAGGGCTTCTTCCCGCCGCCCCAGCTTTTCGCAGCAGATGGCCAGTTTATGCAGATCCATTTTTCCAGGCGTGTCCAGGGTGGAAAAGTATTGATAGCCCTCGGCATACCGTCCTACCTGGAGGGCTGTGGCGGCCCGGTTGTAGCGCAGATCCCGCAGGCTGTCCTTGTCGTCTACGGCTTCGGCCAATCGCTCGGCCACATCGTAATGGCGGTTCATGCCGGCAAGATCCAACCGGTTACTGTAGACGTTTCCCAGAAAAAGCTGGGCGTCGATCATGAGATAGACGTATCCTTCTGCCGCGGCCAGGTCGTAGGCTCGCTGGAGCTGCGGCTCGGCCGGGTTCCCCTGCTCATAGGCGCGGATACCGGCCATCAGGCAGAGATAGGCGCAGGGAAAGAGGCGCAAAGCCTCTTCATCGCGTCCCTGCATCATTCGCTGAAGGGCCAGCTGCCTGGTATCGAGAAAGGGCTCCAAAGCCTCTTCAATTGGTGTGAAGGGTGAGAGCAGCAACCCGTTGAGCAGAGCGGCCTCCGGTGCCAGGGGGCTGTAAGACAGATCCGGCAGAGCGGCCTCCAGGGCTGGCCGCAGACGGCGGCAGACCTTGTGATTGCGAGAGAGGATGGCGTCAAAGCAGGCATCCGTCAACTGCCGCCACGGGGCCAAGGCCTCGGGAGCATCGTGCCAGGGCAGGGAGAGACGCTGGAAAAGAAGCGCCAAGATATCGCTGCCGGGTTCCACCTTGCCTTGCTCGATCTTGGACAGATATGAAACAGCACAGATTCCGTGGCAGAGCCCTTCCTGGCTCCAGTTCCGAGCCAGTCGCTCTCTGCGGAGCAGAAAGCCTGCGACAGCGTGGTTCATGGCCGTTTCTCCTTTTCTGGGATCAGCTGCCACCAGCCGTTGTAAAGACTGGAAAGAAGCGCGGGGCAGGAAAGCTCTCCGGCCAGAGCGCGGCCCAGATCTTCTCGACCCTCGGCCTGATTGAGCACCAGGCGGGTAAAGCCGCCCTCTTGTCCCAAAACGGCCGCCGCCCGTGCCGGGGTAGCGACATCGTTCACAGTGCAGCCGGCCAGGCGGGCATAGAGTTCCGGGCGGTGGGCGCTTTTTCCAATGGGCTGCCCCAGCCCGGAGAGCCCCAGCACGGCGATGACCTGGTTGGCTTCGGGGGGGATGACCGGTTCGTGGGGCATATGAGCTTTGAGGGGCAGACCCTTGGAACCGTCTGCCTCCACCAGCACGTAGTCCGCCAGGGTTATAAGTTCTTTCCATGGCTGGGGCGGCGCAGTGAGCTTGCCGGCGTCTGCCCAGGTACCCACGCAGAGCTTGGGCGCGGGCAACGTCGCCAACGGCTCCGTGACCAGGGGCAGCCCTGTCGCCGGAAAGATATGGGTGGAGGTGGCCACAATCACGCTGCCGGGCAATTCTCGCGCCAGGGCGGCGATAAGACTGGTTTTGCCACCGGAACCGATCACCGCCGTGAGGCCGGGCAGGATTTCCAGAGCTTCAAAGAGCTTATTCACACCGTTCGCCCCTGCCGATGGCCATGACGTCATAGGGTGTGGTCTGATAGACAATATAGTTCAGCCAGTTGGAGTAGAGCAGATTGGCGTGGCCCCGCCAACGCACCACCGGCGGCTGGGTGTCATCGTCGCCCGGGAAATAGTTTTTGGGCACTTCAATGGGAAGCCCAGCGTTTTTGTCGCGCAGATACTCCAGCTTGAGGGTATCGGCGTCGTATTCGGAGTGGCCGGTGACAAAAACCTGCCGTCCGCCGGGGGTAATCATGGCGTAGAGCCCTGCCTCTTCGGAACCGGCGAGGATCTTGATTTCCGGCACCGCTGCCACGTCCTCCCACCGGACGGTAGTGTGGCGGGAGTGGGGCACCCAGAAGGTGTCGTCGAAGCCGCGGAGCAGGATCGGATTTTTGTAGACTACCTTGTGGGGAAACACGCCGAAGAGCTTCTTTTCAAGGGAGACTTTTTCGATTCCGAAGTGGTAGTAAAGGGCGGCCTGAGCGCCCCAGCAGATGTGGAAGGTGGAGTGGACGTGGGTCTTGCTCCACTCCATGATCTGGCACAGCTCGTCCCAGTATTCCACCTCCTCAAAGGGCATCTGCTCCACCGGTGCACCGGTGATAATCATGCCGTCGAAAAACTGATTTTCCACCTCGTCAAAGGTTTTATAGAAGGCCAGCATATGCTCCTGGGAGGTGTTTTTGGACTTGTGGCTGCGCACCTGCACCAGTTCCAGCTCCACTTGGAGAGGGGTATTGCCCAGAAGGCGGGATAGCTGTGTCTCGGTGACCACCTTGGTGGGCATGAGGTTGAGTAGGGCGATGCGCAGAGGGCGGATATTCTGGGTGAGGGCTCGGGTTTCGGGCATCACGAAGATATTTTCACTTTCCAGGGTTTCTCGGGCCGGGAGGGCGTTGGGAATTTTAATGGGCATATGGCACGTTCCTCACAGCTGCTCCAGCGCCTGCTGGAGATCGGCGATGATGTCGGATACATCTTCGATGCCAACGGAGAAGCGAATGAACTCCGGCCCAATGCCGGCCTCGGCCAGCTGCTCATCGGTGAGCTGACGGTGGGTGGTGCTGGCAGGGTGAAGGACGCTGGTACGGGCGTCGGCTACGTGAACGACGATTCTGGCCAGCTTCAGGCTGTTCATCAGATGCATGGCAGCCTTCCGGCCACCCTGGACGCCGAAGGACACCACGCCCGAGGCACCCTTGGGCAGGTATTCCTCTGCCAGGTGGTAATAGGCGTTGCCCGGGAGCTTGGGATAGTTGACCCAGAGCACCTTTTCCTGCTTTTCCAGAAACCGGGCCACCGCCAGGGCGTTTTCACTGTGGCGCTGGACGCGCAGAGCCATGGTCTCCAGGCCCAAGTTCAGGAGATAAGCCCCCATGGGCATGGGCGTGGCGCCGAAGTCCCGCAGGAGCTGCACCCGGGCCTTGGTGATAAAGGCGGCACGGCCGAAAGCTTCGGTGTAGACCACGCCGTGGTAGCTCTCATCCGGCTGGGTCAATTCAGGAAATTTGCCAGAGGCGGCCCAGTCAAAGCAGCCGCCGTCCACGATGCAGCCGCCCAGGACGTTGGCGTGGCCATCCATATACTTGCTGGTGGAATGTGTGACGATGTCGGCACCGAAGTCAAAGGGACGGCAGAGGCAGGGCGTGGCGAAGGTGTTGTCCACCAGCAGCGGCACACCATGGCGGTGGGCGATGGCGGCGTAGCGGCGGATATCCAGCACCGAGAGGGCGGGGTTGGCGATGGTCTCGCCAAAGACCAAGCGGGTATTCTCGTCAAAGAGCGCCTCCACCTCTTCGTCCGTCATCTGATCGTTGATGTAGCGCACCTCGATGCCCATACGGGCCATGGTCACCGAGAAGAGGTTGATGGAACCGCCGTAGATATTGTTCATGGCGATAAAATTTTGCCCTGCCGAACAGATGTTGAACACGGCCAAAAAGGTGGCTGCCTGGCCAGAGGAAGTGAGCATGGCGCCCACGCCGCCCTCCAGGTCAGCAATTTTTTCTTCCACCGCCGCCACGGTGGGATTGGAGATACGGGTATACATATGTCCGTCGGCTTTGAGATCAAAGAGCAGGCCCAGTGCGTCTGCGTCGTCATATTGGTAGGTGGTACTCTGGCAGATGGGCAGTGTCCGGGGCTGACCATTTTTCGGCTGATAACCGGACTGAATACATTTGGTGTCGATGCTGTAAGACATGGTGTGGATCTTCCTCCTTGCGTATATGGAGCCGCGGGAGAAGCCCCGCGGCGTGGTCACTGCATTTGTTCCTCCGACGGTGCCGGCGCCTGCTGGGCGGCTTCGGCCAGGGCCTTGCGCTCTGCTCGGGCAGCTTCACCGTCGGCCTTGTCGCGCTTATAGCTGCGGTAGGAGACCAGGCCCACGGCGATACCGCCACCGCCCAGCAGTACAATGGCCAGTATCAGCTGCCACAGCGTCGGTGCGTCTGCGCCGCCTTGGATATAGGACTGGATCAGACCATAGAGCATATATAGCACCACTGCCACAGCTGCGATGCGCAGCGTCAGAAGCCGCGATGCGTTGTCGCCCCGCCGGATGCGTTCTTGAAGCGCCTGATCCGGGTCGTTGATTTTAGCCATTGTGTGAATTTCCCCTTTCCTAAGAACCTTTTTCATGGTATGATTATAAATGATAAATACTGGGCTGTCTAGGACAACCTGAGATTGTGAGGGTGTATTATGGCACATATCTATCATTTTTCTGCCCCTGGCCGCACAGAGATCAGCGGCAACCACACCGACCACCAGCACGGCTGCGTTTTGGCCGCCGCCGTTAACCTGGAGACCGTTGCAGAGGTCACGCTGAATGACCGCGGCGTCATCGCCGTGGCCTCCGAGGGCTATGCCCCTGTGGAGATCGACCTTGCCGATCTCACCATCCACCCCGAGGAGAAAAACACAACTGCGGCGCTGATTCGCGGCGTGGCGGCAGCATTCCAGCAGCGGGGAGCCAAGCTCCAGGGCTTTGATGCCAAGGTGCGTTCCACGGTGCTGCCCGGCAGTGGTTTGAGCTCTTCGGCGGCCTTTGAAGTCCTCATCGGCACCATCCTCAATGAGCTGTTCTTTGACAAGCAGCTCTCTGCTGTGGCCATTGCACAGATCGGCCAGTACGCGGAAAACGTCTACTTCGGCAAACCCTCCGGCCTGATGGATCAGACCGCCTCCTCTGTGGGCGGCATGGTGTTTATCGACTTCAACGATCCTAAGACCCCCATTGTGGAAAACCTTACGCTGGATCTTGAAAAGCTGGGCTATGCCCTGTGCATTGTCGATTCCGGCGCTGACCACGCCGATCTCACCGACGAATATGCCGCCATCCCCGTGGAGTGCCGCCAGGTGGCCGCCTTCTTCGGCAAGGAGGTGCTCCGAGAGGTGGATGAGACGGCGTTTTATGCCCGCCTCAAGGAAGTCCGCGCCGCCACCTCCGACCGGGCGATCCTCCGTGCCATCCACTTCTTTGGCGAAAACAAGCGGGTGCAGGCTCAGTTTGAAGCGCTCAAGGCCGGGAAGTTTGTCGAATTCCTGTCGCTGGTCAAGGAGTCCGGCCGCAGTTCCTGGATGTATCTCCAGGATATTACCCCTGCCGGTGCCGTCCAGCATCAGGACATGGCTGTGGCTCTGGCCCTGTGTGACCTGCTCTTGGAAGGCGAGGGCGCCTACCGCGTGCATGGCGGCGGCTTTGCCGGTACGGTGCAGGCATTTGTTCCGGTGGCGAAGCTGGAGAAGTTCCGCAGCGGTATCGAGGCTGTGCTGGGGGAGGGCGCCTGCCATGTGCTCTCCATCCGTGCCGAGGGCGGTATTCGAGTAGATTGAAAGGAGAAATGTGCTATGTCCGTCAATGGCTATCTCACCGCACTGGTCAACTACGGCCTGAAAACCGGCCTGATTGAGCCCTGCGATCGTACCTATGTCGTAAATCAGCTGCTTCTGGCCATGGGGCTGGACAGCTACGAGGCCGAGGATGCTCCGGAAATGGAGCTGGAGGAAATCCTGGCCGGGCTTCTCTCGGACGCTGTTGCGAGAGGGGTCTGTGAGGACAACATCACCGCCAAGGATCTCTTTGACACCCGGCTGATGGGAATTCTCACGCCTCTGCCGCGGGAGGTGCGCGCCAAGTTCGCCGCCCTGTATCGAGAAGATCCCCGCAAGGCCACCGACTGGTATTATACCCTCTCTCAGGATACCGATTACATCCGCCGTTACCGCATCAAGAAGGATCTGCGGTGGAAAACGGCCACTGCCTATGGCGATCTGGATATCACCATCAACCTCTCCAAGCCGGAAAAGGATCCCAAAGCCATCGCCGCAGCCAAGGCCGCGCCCCAGTCCGGCTATCCCAAGTGCCAGCTCTGTCCGGAGAACGAGGGTTATGCCGGCCGGATGAACCATCCTGCCCGGGAGAACCATCGCATTGTGCCCATTACTGTGGCCGGCGCTCAGTGGTATCTTCAGTACAGTCCCTACGTCTACTACAATGAGCACTGCATCGTCTTTAACGCCACGCATACGCCCATGGTCATCGACAAGTCGGCTTTCTCCAAGCTCCTGGACTTTGTGACCCTCTTCCCCCACTACTTCGTAGGCTCCAATGCCGATCTTCCCATTGTGGGCGGCTCGATTCTGAGCCATGAGCACTTCCAGGGCGGCCACTATTCCTTCCCGATGGAGCTCTCTCCCGTGGAGCGGGAAATCACCTTCCAGGGGTATGACGATGTGCAGGCCGGCATTGTCAAGTGGCCTATGAGCGTCATTCGTCTGCGGTGTGCCGACAAGGAGCGCCTGTGCGACCTGGCAGACAAGGTTCTCCGCGCCTGGCGCGGCTACACCGATGAGGCCGCTTTCATCTTTGCCGAGACCGATGGCGTGCCCCACAGCACCATTACACCCATCGCCCGCCGCCGGGGCAGCGACTATGAGCTGGATTTGGTGCTGCGCAACAACATTACCACCGACGAGCATCCACTGGGTGTCTACCATCCCCACGCGGAGCTCCATCACATCAAGAAGGAGAACATTGGCCTCATCGAAGTCATGGGCCTGGCTGTACTGCCGGCTCGCCTCAAGGGCGAGTTGCAGCGGCTGGAGGAGGCCATCCTGGCAGGGGCGCCTCTCACCGGCGACCTGGAGAAGCATGCGGCCTGGGTGGAGGAGCTCAAGACCCGCTACACCTTCACCGCGGAAAATACCACCGCCATTCTCCGCGAAGAGGTGGGACAGGTATTTGCCAAGGTGCTTGAGCATGCCGGTGTCTATGGCCGTGACGAGGCCGGCCAGGCGGCCTTCCTCCGCTTTGTCGACTATGTCAATCAGCTTGCCTAAACCAATCTATAAAAATGGAGCTGCCGCACTTGCAAGTGCGGCAGCTCCATTTTCAATGCTGGCGACGGAAACGACTGCGAATGGCGGCGGCGCCACGGGCCAGGATGGCGTCTGTCTCGTCACCCAGAGCTTCGCGGAGCAGGGTGTATTCCTGGGTGATGGCGGGCCCATGAAAGACGGCATAGGCGCCTGCGTCGGTACCCAGAGCAATCCGGGCCCCCAGCTTGGCAGCCAGGGCCACATTTTCTTGCTGGAGAGCCAGAAGCGGCTCCAGCACCGTGTCGGGGAAGCGACCCAGACCCCGGAGGTTGCCGATGGTCACCAGGGTAGGTACCCATACCGCCTGAGAGGCAGCCAGCTGGGCCAGGGTTTCCGCCGGCAGGTAGGCCCCGTGCTCAATGGAATCAGCACCGGCGGAGAGAGCGGCGCCGACTGCCTCGCCGCCGTTGGCATGCACCATCACCGACAGGCCTTGATCATGGGCTACTGCCACCAATTCCGACAGCAGCGGCGCGTCGCAAGGTGTGTCGGTGAGAACGCCGAAGGCGTGAAAGTCCATCAGCCCAGAGGCCATGATTTTGATGAAATCGCCGCCCAGAGCCAGCACCTGCGCCACGAGACGGCGGTATTCCGCGAGGTCGGCAAAGCTTTCGCCCAGGAAGGCGCCATAGTGGCCGGCGCGGCAGATGTTGAAGGCCGGTGTGCGATATTCGATACCATATTCCGCAGCCAGCGCCTTGGCGCGCAGGCCCACGCCCCAGCGGTCGCCGCCGTCACGGAGGTATGTCACGCCCAGGGCGGCATAGTCCCGCAGGCGGGCGCGGATCAGACCGTCATCCGGCGCGAGGCGATGGCGGTCTATGGCGGCGCGGTAGTCCACGCCGTCTAGGATCATGTGAATATGACAGTCTAAGACGTCCATCTCAGAGCAGTACGAAATGACCAAACAACGCCGTGCACAAAAGCCACATGGCGGCGAGAGTGGGGAGCATCAGCGACAAGAAGGTTGCCAGTGGGCCAAAAGGCTTACGTCTCAAAGTATATCTTCCTTTCATGCGCCGCCAGGGCGCGGATTTACGAACAGCTCACGGGCCGCCAGCTGTAGCTCTGCCCGTCGGTGGTATATTGATAGGCGATGGGGATTTCCCCGTCGGGGCCGTAGCAGTGCAGCGCTCCGGATACCCCTTGGTAGGGGATGGCCAGGTAGCTGGCCCATCGGCTTGGGAAGTCGCTGCTGGAGATCAGATTGGATAGGCTCAGCAGCGGGCCGGTGGGAGTCGCGGCGGTGTACCAGAAGTCCAGCGCCGTGATAGTTTCGCTCTTGAGATCCATCTCCACAGAGAGATAGCCGTCGGAGAGTACGTAGTAGCACGAGAGGAATGCGGCAGAGCGCTGGGTGACGGGGTGATAGTAGTAGAGAATGTTCAAATCAGTGTGGGCGTTGAGCAGGGCATCGGCCCCGGTGCCCAAAAGCCGCCGCATTTCCCGCAGGAGCTGGCTGCTCAATTGATCGTGGCGGCCAAAACGATCCTCCACCATGGCCTGAGCCAGCCAGGAGGAGACGGCCTCCTCGTCCACCGAGAGGGCCAGGCGCTCATAAAGCGAACTGACGTCACCTTCCAAGAGAAAGACGCTCTGTTCTGCACGGTAGCGCTCGATATGCGATAGAGCAGCGCGAGTCTGCTGGTGCAGCAGCAGCGTAGGTGCCAGCAGGCAGAGAAACAGCAAAATGACCACAATGGCACAGGCAATCCAGCTTTTCCGGCTCATAGCACCCCTCCGATCTCCGCAGTGACGGTGGTGCCTTGTCCCACGGCGCTCTCAAAACACAGCTTGCCGCCGTGCACCTGGACAATGCGTTTGCAAAGCGCCAGTCCAAGACCGGCGCCGCCCTCGGCTCGTGCCCGGGATTTGTCCACCATATAGAAGGGTTCGGTAAGATGGGCGATGGCTTCGGGGGGAATACCCCGCCCATGGTCAACCACGGTGAAGAGGTAGCATTGCCCTTGCCGCTGGCCGGAGAGAGAGACGGCGCCGCCGGGGGCGGAAGCCTTGCGGGCATTGTCCAGCAGGTTGAGCAGCAGCGTGTGAAGCAGGCTGGGCTCGGCCAGAAGGGGGGCATCCTCCACATCCACGGTCAAATCCATGTTCTGTGCCGCCATGGCGTAGCGGCAGCTTTGGGCCGCCTGCTGGGCGATCTGCCGGGTGCTGATTCGGTGAAACTGAGGGGCCGCCTTATCCAATGCGAAGAGATCCAGCAGCGCCAAGGACATGGCTTCCATGCGCTTGCCTTCTGAGAAGATGTAGTCCGCCGCTCGCAGCTGCTGTTCCCGGGTGAGTTGGCGGCTTCGCAAGGTGTCGGCATAGCCGATGACCGAGGTGAGGGGCGTCTTGATCTCGTGGGCGAAGGAGGCGGTAAAGTCCCGCTGGCGGCGGGCGGTGTCCTCCAGCTGGAAGATCTGATGCTCCACCGTATCGGCCATGCGGTTGAAGTCCTGGGCCAGATCGCCCAGCTCATCCTGGGCGTAGACCTGGGCCCGGCGGGCATACTGGCCCTGGGCCATCAGCCGGGTGGTGCTGGAGAGCTTGCGGATGGGGGAGATAAAATAGAGGGACATGGCAACGATGACCACGGTACTCACAGCCAGAGCGCCTAAGGTGGCAAAAAAACTGATGCGGAGGTTGTGGCGCTTGGCCAGAAAGACTTCCGTCACATCCCGGAAGAGGTGGACGGTAAACACTTCATCCTCTACGGCCAGCTGCTGCACCGTCTCAATGGTGTAGCCGTTATCGTCCTGAAAAATCTGCGCCAAAATCTGGCCCTCTTCACCGGGTTCCAGCTGGGGGACACAGTGGTTGCTGGTGGCCATCACCCGCCCGGCGCTGTCCAGTACCAGGTAGGTGTTGCTCTTGGAGTGGATGCCGCGGCGCAAAAATTGACTCACGGCATCATGGGTGTCCGTCTGAAAGGAATCTGCCATGGCCTGGAGGGCCATGTTGCCCATGGAGACGCAGAAGAGATTGCTCTCCTGGATAGCAGCATCATACTGCACTTGGAGCTCCGCCTGGAAACTGGCGCTCAGGAGCACGCACGAGCAAATACTCACTGCCAGGGCTACAATCAACAGCGTGGTGAAGATCAGTTTCACCGTCAGCTTCACTTGGCAACCTCCAATCGATAGCCAACCTTGTATACGGCAGATAGCCGATCCTGCCAGCCCAGCTTTTTCCGAAGCCGCTGGACATGGAGATCCACCGTGCGGCTGTCGCCGAGAAAGTCCGACTCCCACACGCGCTCATAGATGGTATCGCGGAAGAGGGCGATGTTGGGATTGCGGACAAAGAGCAGCAGGAGCTCATATTCCTTCCGGGTCAGCTGCACCGGCTGACCATCCTTGGTGACCTGCATAGACTTGACGTCCACGCTGACATCGCCAACGGTGTAGTGTTCATCGGTCTTGCCGGCCCGACGGAGCACCGTTTCCACCCGAGCAATGAGTTCGACAATTTCAAAGGGCTTGACCAGGTAGTCATCGGCCCCGGCCCGCAGGCCCCGCACTCTATCGGCGGTGGAGTCCAGCGCAGTGAGAAAAATCACCGGAATGCCCAAGGGGCGGATTTGCTCAAGCAGATCATAGCCGGATAATCCCGGGAGCATCACATCCAGCAGCACTAGGTCGAACACATTTTGTTCCAGGAGATCTGCGGCGGTGAGCCCGTCGTAGCAGCACGTGCAGCCATAGCCGCAGGCCGAGAGATTGAGCTCCACCAGATCGGCGATGGGACGCTCGTCCTCCACAATCAATACTTTCAGCATTCTGCTTCCTCCTATCACCCGGAGTGCCCGTCGGCGTGAATTGCCGGCACCCATTCCCGCAGCTGTGCACTATCATTATAGACGAAATTCAAGGCACTGAGGTTCCGGTCGTTGCAAGATTTTCATAGGTCTTTCGACAATGGGCAAATTAAGTATATCGCAATTAAACTAATAATGCAAGTTTACTTGCTGGTTTATTAACCCAAGGGAATAACCATGTTAAACTACAACCAGGTGATGGAAATGGTGGATTACAAACTGATTGGCCTGCGGCTCAAAGAGCGCCGCGAGGCGGCGGGGCTGACCCAGGAGGCGGCGGCGGAGGCCGCGGAGATCACGCCGATCTACCTCTCCAAAATTGAAAACGGCCATGCCAGACCCACGTTGGATACTCTGGCGGCGCTGTGCGGCGCCGTGGGGTGTGAACTGGGCGGACTGCTGCTGGACACGGAGCCGGCCTCTCTGCAGTATCAGAATGAGCGCGTGGTCAAACTCTTTCGCGACTGTGCACCGGAGGTCAAGCCCATTGCCCTGAATCTGCTGGAACAGCTGGCCAAAATACAGATCAATCCCTAAAAAATCCCCACGTGCAGTTGACTGTCCGTGGGGATTTGTTTTCAGGTGAGAAGTGTGGAATCAGTCCTGATCCCAGTTGTGCCAGATATTTTGGACGTCGTCGTCATCCTCGAGCATATCGATGAGGCGCTCCATGCTCTTGATGTCGTCCTCGTTTTCCAATTTCTGATAGGTCTGAGGCACCATCTCGATCTGGGCGGAGGCAAAGGTGTAGCCCTTCTTGGTCAGGGCGTCGGTGACGGCATTGAAGTCGTCGGGATCGGTGTAGATTTCAAAGACGTCGCCCTCGGCGGAGAAGTCGGCAGCACCGGCATCCAGAGCGTCCATCATGACGTTGTCCTCTTCGTAATCGCCGTCCTCATTGTCGATGATGACGACGCCCTTCTTGTCAAAGCTCCAGGAGACACAGCCCGAAGCGCCCAGGCCCTTGCCGAACTTGTCGAAGAAGTGGCGCATGTTGGAGGCGGTGCGGTTTCTCGAGTCGGTCATGGTTTCCACGATAACGGCCACGCCGCTGGGGCCGTAGCCTTCGTAGGTGATGGATTCATAGTTGTCGCCGGAACCGGCGCCGGAGGCCTTTTCCAGCACGCGCTTGATGTTGTCATTGGGCATGTTGGCGGCGCGGGCCTTGGTGATCACGGTAGCCAGGCGGGAATTGTTGGCCGGATCGGCGCTGCCGCCTTCCTTCACCGCCACGATCATCTCCTTGGAGAGCTTGGTGAAGATATTGGCGCGCTTGGCGTCCTGCGCACCCTTGGTTTTTTGAATGTTATGCCATTTGGAATGTCCTGACATGGATGTTCTTCCCTTCTCGGTCTAAGTCAAAATTCTCCGAATATTTTACCACACGGATGGTGGGGAAATCAACCGTCATACAAAGAAATTCATGCAGTCGCGGTGATTTTCGGCACATTCCACCACCAGCTCCGGGAATGCGGCCCGGAGTTTTTCCGCTAAGACGGCGCAGACGGGGTTTTCCGTGGCAAAATGACCTGCGTCGATGAGGTTGAGCCCCAAGGCCTGCGCGTCCCAG
Source organism: uncultured Oscillospiraceae bacterium (assembly GCA_944386905.1). Classification (GTDB taxonomy): domain Bacteria; phylum Bacillota; class Clostridia; order Oscillospirales; family Oscillospiraceae; genus Avoscillospira. The sequence goes on along the minus strand of CALXCW010000013.1, from coordinate 10,737 downwards.
AACTGGTTATATTTCACGTCGGCGGTGACGAAGGTGTCGCAGCCGCCGTCGAGGGCGGCGAACATCTCGTCGGCGCAGGCACCGCCGCCCACTGCCACGGCATGCACCATGCGCCCGGCGTCCACGTAGCGAAGGCCCTGAGCGCCCAGGCGCGTCTTGACGTGGGACAGGAAGGCGGAGAGAGGCTGTGCTTCCACGGTGCCCGCCCGGAGAAGTCCCCAGGGCCGGCCCTGGCTGTCCTCGCCCTGGGGATCGAGAACGCGGATCTCCGCGAGGCCCAGGGATTGGGCCAAAGTGTCATTGACGCCGCCGGGGGCACAGTCGAGATTGGTGTGAGCATTGACGGCGCAGATGCCGTGGCGGGCCAGAAAGAGGATGGAGCGTCCCACGTCCGTTTCATCAGTGACGGCTTTGGGAGCGTGAAAGATCAGAGGGTGGTGCGTGAGCAGCAGGTCAGCACCTTTCTTCGCCGCCTCGCGGCAGACGCCCTCAAAGGGATCGAGGGCGACCAGCACGGTATGGACTTCCCGGGAGGCGCTGCCGCACAAAAGGCCCACGTTATCCCAGTCGTACTTCATGGAACGGGGAGCAATGGTTTCCAAGAAGTCAAGGATGGTTTGAACTGTCATATTGATTCCTCATTTCCCGCACCTCGTCCAGGGCGCGTTGATAGTAGGATAGCTTCTCGAAGTCGCCGCCGGCGGAAATGCCGGCCACGGTACGTGCGAGGGCAGCCAACACCCGGTCGAAGTAGGCGCCCAGCAGAGGGTCACCGCTGTGGAGCAGCTGGGGGGAGAGGTACTGTTCGCCGGGAGTGAGGGGCCTGCCGCCGCCAAAACGGGCGAGAATGGTGAAGTATAAAAAGCCGCCGTCCCGCACCAGCCGCTCTGCCTCAATGGCGAAGCCCGCCTCGCCCAGATAGCGCCGCAGGTCGTTGCCGGAAGTCTGAGGCTGGAGGATGAGGGTGTAGCGGGGATCGCGCACCCAGGGGGCGGCGTCGAGAATGGCGGCGATATTGTCGCCACCCATACCGGCGACGACAATGGTGTCCACCGTCTCCGGCGCCACGGCGGCCAGACCGTCGGCCACGGCGAACTCCATGAAAGCTGCCACGCCGAAGCGCCTGGCGTTTTCCCGCGCTTTCTCCAGAGGCTTCTCCCGGAGATCGGATGCAGTAACCCGGGTAGCGAGACCGTTTTGAAGGAGATAAATGCCCAGATAGCCGTGGTCGCAGCCTATGTCGGCCACCCGCGCCCCGACGGGCACCTGAGCGGCACAACACAGCAGCCTCTGGGAGATGGGTATTTTCATGCTTTTACACCCCTTGCCGCGAGGGCCTTGCCCTCGGATTGCGGAAAAAGCGGGAGGATGGCGAACCGTCCTCCCGCTTTTATGGCTTACTGCTGCTGCGCGGCGGCTTCGGTGGCTTCGATGAACCGGTTCACCTGCGCCAGGAAAGCGTCACAATCCACGCCGTGCACCATGCAGGCCTCTTCCACGGTTTCGCCGCGGGAAGAGGGGCAGCCCAGGCAGTGCATGCCGATGGCCATGAAAAGCGGAGCGGTCTGGGGAGCGATGTCCAGCACGTCGCCGATGATGGTGTTCTTTTCAATTTTCGCCATGATACATTTCTCCGTTTCTGTAGTTTCGATCCAATATGAGTATTATACCCGAATTTCCTGATTTTTCAACTGAGACTTACAGCCGCGACAACAGCGTGGCGGCAGCGCCCAGATCGGTGAGATCGGCTTGTGCCATGCGGCCCTCGTCGAAGTGCTTGGCCACTTCGGGGTCAATGGGCAGCCGGGCCAGCACCGGGATGGAATAGCTCAGCGCCAGCTCGTCGAGCTTGCTTTCGCCGAAGATCTTGTGCTCCTTGCCGCAGTCGGGGCAGCGGAAGAAACTGTAGTTTTCCACGAAGCCCAGGATGGGAATGTTCATCATCCGGGCCATCTTAACGGCCTTGGCCACGATCATCGACACCAGATCCTGGGGAGAGGTGACCAAAAGAATGCCGTCGATGGGCAGGCTCTGGAATACGGTCAGGGCCACGTCGCCGGTGCCGGGCGGCATGTCCACAAACATGAAGTCCACATCCCCCCAGCAGACGTCCGTCCAGAACTGCTTGACGGCGCCGCCCAGGATGGGGCCGCGCCAGAGCACCGGGTCGGTCTCCTCGGGCAGAAGCAAATTGATGGACATGACTTTCAGTCCCTCGTCGGTGACGGCGGGCAGCATGCCATCGTCGCTGGCCTCAATCTGGCTGTGCAGGCCGAAGGCCTTGGGAATGGAGGGGCCGGTGATATCGGCGTCGAGGATGGCGGTTTTTTTGCCCAGCTTGACCATGGCCTCTGCCAGCATGGAGGTGACCGTGGATTTGCCCACGCCGCCCTTGCCGCTGACCACAGCGATGACCTTTTTCACATGGGATTTGGGGTTGGCCTCTGCCAGGAGGCTCTCCTGCTTGCGGTCAGCGCAGCTTTCGCCGCAGCTGGAGCAGTTGCCGGAACATTGGCTCATAAAAAGGAACTCCTTTATTCTGGTTTTTCGTCTATTTTACGAGAATTCTCCCCACTTGTCAACCTTCACCCTCTAACTGAAGCGACAGGGTTTCCCACTGCTCCATCAGGGCTTCCAGCTGAGCCTCTGCCTGGGCCTTTTCTTCCAGCAGGCGGGTGAGCGCCTGGTAGTCAGCGGCTGAGGCGGCGATTTGTCCATCCAAGTCGGCCACTATGGCTTCCTGGGCGGCCACATCCCGCTCCACGCTTCGCAGCTTCTTTTCCAGCGCCTTGTCGCCGCCCCGAGGCTTTTCCTTTTTTTCCTTCTTCTCCTTTTTCTCCACGCGCTCCGGTGCGGGCTTGGCCTGGGCCGCCTCGTGGGCCAGGATGGAGCGATACTTTTCATAGCCGCATGGATAGTCGCGGATAGCGCCGTCCTCGATCACCCAGATCCGCGTGGCGAAGCGGTCGACGAAATAACGATCATGGGAAACGAAGAGAAGTGTTCCCTCGTAGTCCTCTACCGCTGCTTCAATCCACTCTCGGGAGGCGATGTCCAGATGATTGGTGGGTTCGTCAAGGATGAGTAGGTTGATCTTCTCGTCCATAAGCATGCAAAGGCGCAGCCGACTCTGTTCGCCGCCGGAGAGGGTGGATACCGTTTTGAATACATCCTCACCTTGGAACAAAAATGCACCCAGCCTGTCACGTGCTGCCTGGGGCGTCAGGTTTTTCTCATAGAGCATGGTGTCGTAGAGGGTACGCTCCGGGTGGTCGAAGTGGATGATCTGAGGGAGATAGGCCGTCTTGACCGTGGGGCCGAAGCGGATCTTGCCGTGGTCGGGAGTCAATTCTCCGAGAAGGATCTTCAGAAAGGTGGACTTGCCCGTGCCATTGTCGCCCAGGAGGGCGATGCGTTCACCGCCCTTTACCAGAAGCTCCACGTGGTCAAAGAGGGGCCTGTCGGTGAAGGATTTACCCAGATCATGGATGGTAAACACTTCATCTCCAAAGAAGTCCTTTTCCGTGAAGCGGAGCCGGAGCTCCTTTTCTGCCACAGGGCGCTCGGTTTTTTCAATGCGCTCCATCCGGTGCTGGATGGACATGGCCCGGCGGTAGAGGCTGCGGTTGTTGATGCCCCAGCCCTTCATTCGCTCCACGGTATAGCCCAGCTGCTTGAGCTTTGCCTGCTCCTGTTCGTACTGCTTGAGCTGGAGGTCAAACCGGGCCTGTTTTTCCACCACATAGGCTGAATAGTTGCCGGTGTAGAACTCGGCCTTGCCGCCGCGGAGTTCTACGATCCGCTGCACGATCCGGTCAAGGAAGTAACGGTCGTGGGAGATGGTCAGTACGGTGCCCTTAAACCGCAAAATATATTCCTCCAGCCATTCCACACTCTTCATATCCAGGTGATTGGTGGGCTCGTCCAGGAGGAGAATGTCGGTCTTTTCCAGGAGAAGCCGCGCCAAATTGACCCGGGTTTTCTCGCCGCCGGAGAGCATGGAGAAGAGACGGCCCTGCATGGCCGATGGAATGTTCAGGCCGTTGACCACCTTTTGAAAATCCACCTCGGTCTCATAGCCGCCGCCGGTGGTGAAGCGATCCATCAGAAGGTCGTAGCGCTGCATCGTCTCCCGGTCGGGCTGCTGACCCATTTGGGCCTCCAGCTCTGTCAGCTGGGCTTTGAGTTTTTCCAGGGGCGCGAAGGCCGTGCGTAGCACCATTTCCACGGTATAGTCTTGCGGGTAACAGGGAATTTGAGAGATGAGCCCCACCTTTTTGCCGGGGGCAAAGACCACCTCGCCGGAATCATAGCCGATTTCACCGGTGAGGATGCGAAAGAGGGTGGTCTTTCCGGCGCCGTTGCGGCCCATGATGCCCACCCGCTCTCCAGCCTGAATGTCGAAACTCAGGCCGTCGAGAATATTGTCATCTGCGTCAAAGGATTTGACCAGATTTTTTACAGATAAATCGATCATGGTACCTCCCTTGCTCCCCATCCGGGGGAGCCATTGGTGCAAGCTGCCGGGCCGCCATCAGGGCCGCAGCCGTGCCCGGTGGTTGCACCCGTAGGAACGGCCGAAATAGCCGCCCGTGCCGAGTTTGTGTTTGGCGGGAAACCGTCCAATCCACCTCTACGGAGCAAATTGCTGCATAAACGTCTCCCGATCGTAGAGGAGATTCAGCGCCTCCAGCATGGCGTTGGCGCTCATATGTTCCGGCAGGGAGAGACGCTTCAAAAGCGCCAGACGTTTTTCACGGCTGCCTGGCCCTCCGGAGAGCCCCAGATTGTAGAGATCAGCCTTGGTGATGGGGGAAGTTTGGGCCATTCGCGCCGGTTCGTCGCAGAAGGTGGCGCCGGCGCGGCGAAGCGCCTCCAGGAGCACCGCCGGCTCCATGCCCTCTACGCCCAGCTTTCCCTCCTTGCCGGGGGACTTTTTCCGCCGCTCCTTGCCGGAAATGTCGGGAATATAGGCGTGGCGCACGGAGTCTTTCGGCAGCGCTCCTTTGAGAAAGCTGCGAATCACGAACCCCGCTCCGTCGGAATCAGTGAGGATGATGAGTCCCCGGGTCTGGGCGACCGTTCGAAGGAAGGCCAATAATGACCGGTCATTCATAACACCGAAACCGTGGGTGGGGATAATGGCCGTGTCCACCAGCTGGGCGAGGGTGTTGCGGTCGTAGCGGCCCTCCACCACAATGGCCTCCCTGATCTTGATTTTATCCACGGCCCGCCTCCTGTTTGAGTCGTACTAGAAAGAGCTCCAAAATCCGTGCCGGCTCGTCGGCGCTGCGCTTGAGCTGGAGATCTGCCTCCAGCGCCAGCCAGACCGCCTGGCGGCAGAAGCCGTCGGTGAGTCGCCTGGCAGCGGAGACGGTCTTTTGCAGCACGTAGGGGTGGGGGGCGCGGCCCGAGGCAGCCTGGAGCAAATCGCCCAGAGCGGCCTCGCCGCCGCCGGCGTTGAGGCAGATCTTGGCGTAGTAGAGCCGGCGCAGCTGGGCACCGATGGCAGCGAGGATAGAGATGGGCTCGTGCTCCATGGACAAAAGCGTCTGAAGTACTGTCAGGGCCAAATCGTAGCGGCCGGCGGCCACGGTGTCTGTGAGGTCAAAGACCTGGGCATCCAGCACCGGGATTACCACGGCGTCGATATCGGCCTGAGTGATCTCACGGCCAGGGGCGTAGGCGGTGAGCTTTTTGAGCTCGGATTCCAGGGTGGTCATGGCTCCGCCGCTGCGAAAAGTGAGATATTCACAGTTTTTGTCTGAGATATCTTTTCCGGCGGCCAGGGCATGCTTGCGAATCCAAGCGGTGAGATCCCGCTGGCTCTGGCGGACGAATTCCACCGCCGTGCCGCAGTCCAGGGCAGCTTTGAGCTTTTTATAGCGGCCGTCCACTTTGAAGGCCACGGTGTCATAGACCAGCACCATCGTGCAGTAGTCTGGGATGTCGGAGAGGATGGCTGTGAGCGCTTCCCGGCCCGATTCGGTGAGCTTGGAAAGATCCCAGTCGTCGATCTCAACCAAGGTATGCTCAGCCATCATGGGTACGGATTCCACCGCGTCGGTGAGGGCCTGAAGCTCCACGCTTCCCTGAGGAAAGCGATGAAAATTGAAGTCCTGGGCCGGGCCGTCCAGGAGCTTTTTGCGCAGGAGGCCCAGGTAGTGCTCCAGGAGGTAGCGCTCTTCGCCATGAAAAATGTAGAGGCGTTGGAAGGTCTGGGCCTTGAGATCGGCTTTGAGCCGGGCGAGGCCGTCGCCGGATTGCTTTTTTGCCATGGTTACCTCCTGTGCAACGGGATCAGGGTGTGCTGTCGTCCAGATTTATGCGCAGAGTACCCGAGAGGTCGGTGCGGCAGACGGTTGCGCCGTAGGTCGCGATGCGGGAGAGGGTCTCTGCTGCGGGATGGCCGTAACGGTTGTCTGCGCCCACGGAGATGGCCACCAGCTGTGGCCGCACCGTCTGGAGCAGTGCTGCCGAGGTGGAATTGGCAGCGCCGTGGTGACCTGCCAGCAGGAGCTCCACCTGGGGAAGAGAATAGGTCAGAAGAAGCTGCTGCTCCTGCCGCATATCGAGATCGCCGGTTACTAGCATATCATATTCTCCGGCGCTTGCCAAGATGGCCAGACCGTCGTTTCGGCCGCCGGAGAGGGCGGGGAAGAGCCGAAGCTGGCCGCCGGAGAAGGTGACGGTGGTCTCGCCGGAGACAAAGACTGTCTTGGCGCCGGCTTCTTCCAAAGCAGCTTCTATCTGCGCACGTATGCCGGTTTCATCCTCCACTACAGGAAGATAGGCAAAGTCCACGTTTAAACGATGGAGGAGCTGAGCCGCGCCGCCGGCATGATCGGCGTCGTAGTGGGTGAGCACCAGCGCGTCGATTCGGGTGATTCCGGCGCTGTGGAGGAGCCGGGCCATATCCTCGCCAGCGGCTTCCGGAGCCTCTCCGCCGCAGTCGATCACGGCGGTAAAGCCGTCCACCTCCAGGAGAATGGCCTGGCCCTGCCCCACGTCCAGCACGCGTACCTGGGCGCCTGAGAGGTTGAAGCGACCGACGAAGGCTGCGGCCACAAATGCCGCCAGCATTGCAGCTGAAAGCCATCGCAGACGGCGGCGAAAACACAAGACACCCACGCCCAGGCATAGTGCCGCCGCACCTACGACCAAAAGAGCGGGATTATAGACGTAAGCCGCGGCGTAGGGGAAGCGGGCGAGGAGCCCGGCCACGGTGAGAACATACCGGGAGAGCCAGGCGGCGGGGATGGCGAGGATAGGCCCCAGGGGTGGGAGGACGGCAGCAAACAGCCCCAGGCAAAGGGCGCCGGTGACGGCCCATAGACACAGCAGGTTGGAAAGGGGCGCCACTAAGGAGAGCAGGGAAAAATAGAACAGGGTCAGCGGCAGCGTGAAAAGGGTAGCCGACAAGGTGGCGGCCAGGGCAGCCGCGATAAACCGGGGCAAGCGGCACTCCAGCCGCTGCTGTATGGGCATGGCAAAGAGAGTCAGGCCTGCAACGGCGGCAAAGGAGAGCTGAAAGCTCACATTGGCGATGGCCCAGGGGTTTTGAGCCAAGAGCACCAATGCCGCCGCCCCCAGGGCTGTGGGACGATCATATTCCCGGCGCAGCAGCGGCGCGCCCAGCAGAAGAAGTTCCATCACAGCGGCCCGGCAGGCCGAGGGCGAAGCGCCGGTGACCAGGGTAAATACAGCCACCAACGGGATACCCAGCAGCGCCGTGAGCCGCGGCGAGCTGAAGGTGAGAAGCTGCACGAGACTGACAAGTATGGCAACGTGCATCCCTGAGACGGCCACCGTGTGGCTGAGTCCCGCCACGGCCAGATCATTGTCTGTTGAGTAGGAGAATTGCGAGGTATCGCCGGTGAGCAGCGCCCGCAGGAAGGCAGCGATCTCCCCGGAGAAGAGGCTGTCGATGCGGTGTTGGAGAAACAGCCGCAGTCTGGCAAAAAGGGGCGGCGTGCCTTCGGTGACGGCGAGCGGCCCGTCGGCATAGAGTACCAGCACCAGCCCGCAGGAGCGAAGGTAGAGCCGCTCGCCCAACGCCAGGGAGCGGCCCGCGGGCTGGGCCTCCATCGGGCCGGATACCTGATCTCCGGCAGTCAGCGTTAGGAGCGTCTCGTCGCCGTATAAAAGAGCGCCAAAGCGCCGCCCTTCCAGCAGCACATCCACCTCCACCGATGCGCCATAGTCTGTAGGCCGGGGCTGACCGGTGACGACTGCAGTGCGCTGGGCATGGGTATTTTCTATCTTTTGTGCCGGCGCCAGGAGCAGCGCTTCATAGAGAAAGCACCACAAAATCCCGGCACACAGCCCCAAAAGAAGGACGGAGACCCGCCGGGGCCCCCGCCAACGAAAGAGAAAGGACGCAGCAAGAGCCGCCGCTGCCATTGCCAGCATCGGCCCATTCCAGCGAAGATACACGCATCCCGCCGCTGCCAGGGCAAACCCCGCACCGAAGAGGCAGAGCTTACGCATCGGCCCGTCCTCCTTTCTCATCTTGTACCTTTGAGATGAGCCACGGGCAAATTGCCCGCGGCAAAAGGATGCTCAGTTGAAACTCCCCAGTTCTTTGCCCGAGAGGACATGGAAATGGAGATGGTGCACAGTCTGACCGGCCAGGGCGCCCACATTGGTTACCACGCGGTAACCCGCAGCGATGCCCAGCTCTTTGGCCAGCTTGGCAATGACGGCGTAGATGTGACCCACCACCGGTGCGGTCTCCTCGCTCACCTCGGCGGCGGAGGACAGATGCACTTTGGGAATTACCAGGAAATGAGTGGGGGCCAGGGGGTTGATATCGTAGAAGGCGTAGCAGAGCTCATCCTCATAGACCTTGCTGCTGGGAATCTCCCCGGCGATGATTTTGCAAAACAGACAGTCGTTCATGGTAAAACCTCCTCAGTCCTTTACGTGGGCGACCACATAGTCATCCAGGGCAGCCAGGCAGTCATCCAGCTTCAAGACATCGGTACCGCCGCCCATGGCGCTGTCGGGCTTGCCGCCGCCCTTGCCGCCGCAGATGGGAGCCAGATTTTTGATCACATCGCCGGCCTTGATGCCCCGCTGAATGGCGTTTTTGCCGCAGGCGGCAAGCAGGGTGATCTTCCCGTCGTTGATTGCCGCCATCAGAGCCACGCAGTTGGGAGCCTTGTCCTTGACAAAGTCGCCCATTTTCCGCAGGTCGTTTGCGCCGATGTCGCTGCGGGTCATGGTGAAGATCTTGATGCCTTTGATTTCCTTGGCGGAAAAGAGGGTGCGCTCAATCTCGCCGGAGAAGAGCTTATCTTTGAGGCGATCCACACTCTGACGCATCTCTTTGAGATCCAGCATGGTGGCCGTAGCCTTGTGCAGAAGCTCCTGGGGAGTGGTTTTGAGAATGGAGGCGGCCTCGGTGATGACGGCGTTCATCTTTTCCATCTGATCCATCACGGCCTTGCCGGTATAGGCCTCGATGCGGCGCACACCGGCGGCCACAGAGGCTTCAGATTGAATGCGGAAGAGGCCAACCTTGGCAGTATTGTTGAGATGGGTGCCGCCGCAGAACTCCAGGGATTTGTCGCCCATTTTTACCACACGGACGGTGTCGCCGTACTTCTCGCCGAAGAGAGCGGTAGCGCCCAGCTTCTTGGCTTCTTCGATGGGCAAGACCATGGTGGTGATATCCATACCGTCGAGCACCATGTTGCTCACGTCCCGGGCGACCTGGTGCAGTTCCTCGGAGGTCACGGCAGAGAAGTGGGTAAAGTCAAAGCGCAGATGATCAGGCTCAACCAGAGAGCCGGCCTGGTGGCAGTGCTCACCCAGGGTTTTTTCCAAAGCGGCCTGGAGAAGATGGGTGGCGGAGTGCGCCCGCGCGATGGCGGCACGGCGCTCAACATCGATGGCGGCGGTGACGGTGTCGCCCACCTTCATCTCGCCGGACTTCATCAGGCCGTAGTGCATAAATTTGCCGCCCTTGTTCTTTTGAACGTCTCGAACTTCGAAAACGCCAGTATCCGTGGCGATGGTGCCGTGGTCAGCCACCTGGCCGCCCATTTCGGCGTAGAAAGGCGTATGGTCGAGCACCACAATGGCTTCTACACCAGAGGCAATGCCCTGCCGCTGCTCCTCCTCAGCCACAATGGCCAAAACCTTTGCCTGGACTGCGGTGACGGTGTAGCCCACGAACTCGGTCTCGGGAATATCCTGTCCGAAGTCCACGCCGGCCCAGCCTAGGTCGCCCAGGGCCTCCCGGGCCTTCCGAGCCCGCTGGCGCTGCGCTTCCATGCGCGTTTGGAAGGCCTCCGTGTCCACACACATGCCCTCTTCTTCCACAATCTCGGCAGTGAGGTCGATGGGGAAGCCGTAGGTGTCATAGAGCTTAAAGGCGTCGTCACCGGAGAAAACCGTCTCTCCCTTGGCCTTGTGGCCCTCCAGAAGATCGTGGAGAATGTGCATGCCGCCGTCAATGGTCTTGGCGAAGTTCTCCTCCTCCACGCGGATGACCTTGGTGATATAGCTCTGTTTTTCCCGAAGGTCGTGGTACTGGCACTCGTTTTCACGGATGACAGTGTCCAAAATCTCATAGAGGAAGGGTTCATTGACGCCCAGGAGTTTGCCATGACGGGCGGCGCGGCGGAGGAGTCGCCGAAGCACGTAGCCGCGGCCTTCGTTGGAGGGCAGTACGCCGTCGCAGATCATAAAGGTGGCCGAACGGATGTGGTCGGTGATGACCCGGAGGGA
>CALXCW010000012.1 GCA_944386905.1 uncultured Oscillospiraceae bacterium | reverse complement strand
GCAGAGATCCTCCAGCGCCTGCTCGTCGCCCTCTTCTACCGCATCGACAATACAGTGGCGAATATGATCCTGCAAAATCACCTTGCCAACGTTGTTGATAGCGGCCTTGACAGCGGCAATCTGCACCAAGACCTCGCTGCAATCCCGGCCGTCCTCCACCATGCGGCGGATGGATTCCATATGACCGATGATCCGCGCCATACGGTTTAAAACCGCCTTGGTGTTTTCGTGGGTATGGGTATGGCCGTGGCTGTGGCTGTGGGCAATGCCCAGCTGGTGCAGCTCCTCGTGGGTATGCTTTTCTGACATCGGCGTCCTCCTTTCCGGGAGACTCGCTTTATTATACCAGCGTTCCACGAAAATCGCAAGGGCATCCCTCCCCGGCACAGCGCCTACAGGAAGCCTGCAAAGAGCCCGGAAATGAAGTCGGGACGGCAAAATACCTTGCAATATGCTGAACCGGCGCCGTCTCTTTGGAAGCGGCGCCGGTTTTCCACGCTTCGACTAGGGACGGCCGAATTCCCTACGTTTATTCCAGTTCGAAGGCGCCGGTGTAGAGCTGATAATAGGTGCCCTTTTGGGCGATGAGATCCTCGTGGTCGCCGCGCTCGATGATACGGCCATGCTCCAAGACCATGATCGCATTGGAGTTCTGCACCGTAGAGAGGCGGTGGGCGATGACAAATACCGTCCGCCCCTTCATCAGCTGATCCATGCCGCGCTGCACGATGGCCTCGGTACGGGTGTCGATGGAGGAGGTGGCCTCGTCCAGGATCATCACCGGCGGATCAGCCACGGCGCAGCGGGCAATGGAAAGGAGCTGGCGCTGGCCTTGGCTGAGGCCGGAACCATCGCCGGAGAGTACCGTCTGATAGCCCTGGGGCAGCATCATAATAAAGTCGTGGGCGTTGGCCAGTTTGGCGGCATTGATGCAATCCTCGTCGGTGGCATCCAGCTTTCCGTAGCGAATGTTATCCATGACCGTGCCGGTAAACAGGTTCACGTCCTGGAGCACCATGCCCAGAGACCGCCGCAGGTCGGGTTTCTTAATCTTGTTGATGTTGATGCCGTCGTAGCGGATCTTTCCGTCGTCGATGTCGTAGAAGCGGTTGATGAGGTTGGTGATGGTGGTTTTGCCGGCGCCGGTGGCGCCCACAAAGGCGATCTTCTGGCCGGGTTTGGCATAAAGAGAGACGTCATGGAGGACAGTCTTGCCCTCCTCATAGGCAAAATCCACATTGAACATGCGCACGTCACCGGTGAGCTTGGTGTAGGTGATGGTGCCGTCTGCCTGATGGGGATGCTTCCACGCCCAGGTGCCGGTGCGCTCCTTGCACTCGGTGAGGCTGCCGTCGGGGTTCTCCCGGGCGCGCACCAGCGTCACATAGCCGTGATCCTCCTCCACGGGCTCGTCAAGGAGGGTGAAGATCCGCTCGGCACCGGCCAGCGCCATGATGACGGAGTTGAACTGCTGGGATATCTGGGACACAGGCCGCGTGAAGTTCTTAGAGAGCTGGGCAAAGAGCATGATGCCGCCCAAGGTAATGAGCGTCTCATGGCTGAGGATCGCCAAGGCGCCGCCCAGCACTGCCACCAGTACGTACTGGAGGTTGCCAAGGTTCATCATAATCGGCATGAGGATATTGGCAAAGATGTTGGCCTTGGTAGCGCTCTCTTGAAGGGCCTCGTTTCGCCGATCAAACTCAGCCTTGGTGGCCTCTTCGTGGCAAAAGACCTTGACCACCTTCTGGCCGGAGATCATCTCTTCGATGTAGCCGTTGAGGTTGCCCAGGGTTTTCTGCTGGGCGATGAAGAATCTGGCGGAGTTGCCGCCGATCTTTTTCACGGCCTGGAGCATGAGCACCAGACAGATCAGCACAAACACCGTGAGGATCGGGCTGGTCACGACCATGGCCACAAACACCGCCAGGATGGTCACCAGGCTGGAGACGGTCTGGGGAATGCTCTGCGAGAGCATCTGACGAAGGGTATCGACGTCGTTGGTGTAATAGCTCATCACGTCGCCGAAGGTATGGGTATCGTAATACTTGATGGGCAGGCGCTGCATGTGATAGAACATATCGTCGCGGATCGTCTTTTGGACGCCCTGGGCCACCCGGGCCATGAACACGCCCTGGAACAGCGACGCCACCACGCCCACGCCAAAGACCGCGGCCATCTGGAGAATCACCCCGGCCAGGCCGGAGAAGTCGGGATTGTCCACTTTCAAAAGGGGCGTGACGTAGTCGTCGACGATGGTCTGCAAAAAGGTCATGCCCACTACATTGGAAAGAGCCGTGAGAATCAGGCAGATCATCACCAGCGTCACGGTGACCTTGTAGTTCTTAAAGTAAGAAAGGAGCCGGAAAATGGTCTTTTTATTGACGGACTTGATGCTGACGGCACCCCGTCCTGCGCCATGGGGTCTGGGAGGCATCAGGCTTCCTCCTTTCTGGTCTGCGATTCATAGGTTTCGCGGTAGATGGTGTTGCTCTTGAGCAGCTCTTCATGGGTGCCGAAGCCGTCAATCTTGCCGTCCTGGAGGACGATAATCCGGTCGGCGTCCTGGACGGAACTGACACGCTGGGCAATGATGAGCTTGGTGGTATCGGGGATCTCCTCGAGAAACGCCTTGCGGATCATAGCGTCGGTGTGGGTGTCCACGGCGGAGGTGGAGTCGTCGAGAATCAGGATCTTAGGCTTCTTCAAAAGGGCACGGGCAATACACAGACGCTGACGCTGGCCGCCGGAGACGTTGGTGCCCCCCTGCTCGATGTAGGTATCATATCCGTCGGGGAACTCCCGGATAAAGCCGTCGGCCTGGGAAAGCGTACAGGCGTGGATCATCTCTTCATCGGTGGCGTCAGCCTTACCCCAGCGGAGGTTTTCCTTGATGGAGCCGGAGAAGAGGACGTTTTTCTGGAGCACCATGGCCACCTGGTCGCGGAGCACCTCCAGATCGTATTCCCGCACATCCACGCCGCCTACCAGCACCCGGCCCTCCTTGACATCGTAGAGTCGGGGAATCAGCTGCACCAGACTGGACTTACTCGAGCCTGTGCCGCCGAGAATGCCGATGGTCTCACCGGAATGAATGGTGAGGTTGATGTCCTGCAAGACCGGTTTTTCGGCGTTGCGGTCGTAGGCAAAGGTCACATGGTCAAAGACGATGGAACCGTCTGCCACGTTGTGGACAGCCTCGGCGGGAGACTCCAGTGTGGACTTCTCATCAAGAATCTCCACAATACGCTCGGCGCTGGCCCGGGAGAGGATGATCTGCATGGCAATCATGGAGAGGAACATCAGGCTCATCAGGATCTGCATGACGTAGGAGATCATAGTGGTGAGCTGGCCGGTGGACATGGCCACCTCATGGGAGGTGATAATGAGCCGCGCGCCGATCCAGGCCACCAGCGTCATGCAGCCAAAGGCACAGAAGTTCATCAACGGCGCATTGAAGGCGATGATGGTCTCGGCCTTGGTGAAATCCTTATAAATCGTGTCGGAGACCTTGTCGAATTTCTGGATTTCGTAGTCCTCCCGCACGAAGCTCTTCACCACCCGGATTCCCCGGAGGTTCTCCTGCACCACCTGGTTGAGCCGATCGTAGGTCTTAAACACGCGGCGGAAGATGGGGTGCACCGACTTCATAATCGCAAAGATGCCAACACCCAGAACGGGCAGGGCCACCAGAAACACCATGGCAAGAGACCCGTTGATCTGGAAGGCCATAATCATGGACAGAATCATCATGCCCGGCGCCCGGACAGCCACGCGAATGGTCATCATAAAGGCGTTCTGGATGTTGGTGACGTCGGTGGTCAGACGGGTGACGATGGACGAGGACGAGAACTTGTCGATATTGGAAAAGGAATAGCTCTGCACATGGTGGAACATATCGTGCCGAAGGTTCTTGCCAAAGCCCATGGCCGCCACGGCGGCACTGTGACCTGAAAGGGCGCCAAAGCCCAGAGACAAGAGGCACATCACAGCCAGCGCAAGGCCGCATTTCCATACATAGCTCATATCACCCCGGCCAATGCCGTTGTCGATAAGCTTACCCATATAGAGGGGGATCAGAACATCCAGTACCACCTCCATGGTCACGTAGATCGGCGAGAGAATGGCCGGACGCTTATACTCCCGCACACAGGACAATAGATGTTTCAGCAACAATTATTCCTCCTTCTCGGTTTTGGGAAATGGCGTGCAGCCGCACACACCCATGGACTGTGAAGCGAGCTTCAAGAGCCTTCGAAACTCCTGCCGCTCCGCCTCGGTCATGCCGGCGGTGAGATGGGCGTCACTCTCGTGAATGTGCTTGACGGTCTGCTCATGGGCGTCTCTGGCCTTTTGGGTCAGCCGGATCTCCTTGCGGCGGCGGTCAGCCTCGGCCACCGAAAAGGTGAGAAAGCCCGCCGCCTCCATCCGCTGCAAGATCCCCGAGACGGTGGAGTGGCGGATGTTGAAAAACTGCTCCAAATCCTTGGCGCAGACCCCCTGCCCCAGCTCCTCCTGACAATACCAGATTCGGTGGAGAAACATGCCCTGGGCCGGGGTGAGGCCGAGGGCCTCGATGCTCTGTCCCAATTCCAGGGAAAGCGTCTGGGCCAACGTGCGCAAATAGCCGGAGAGGGAGCGTTCTCGGTTCATCGAAATCCCTTCCTCCAAAAATATGTAGCTTGCTACGTATAATACGTAGCAAGCTACATGATAACAAAGGCCGGGAAAAAAGTCAATAGGCGCACCGCCCGTTTCCCTGGGAGTTTCGTATCCAATTCTGGCAGAAGTGTACCCTGCCGGATTCGCCGTCAATCGCCGAAGGAAATACCCAGTAATTTGGCCTCTTTGACGATGGAGGCGTCGGGATCTACCATTTTCAGCTTTCCGGCCACTTCCTCCAGGGGCACCTTAACCATCTCGCGCTTTTTGTAACCCACCATGTAGCCGTACTCACCATCGAGGATCAGCTGGCCGGCTTTGGAGCCCAAGCGGCTGGCAAAGACGCGGTCATAGGGGCAGGGGCTGCCGCCGCGCTGGGTGTGACCGGGGACGGTTACACGAACGTCGAAGCCACACTTTTTCTGGAGCTGCTCGGCAATCTCATAGGAGACGGAAGGGTATTTGTAGTTTTCCAGCTTCTTGCGGTACTCCTTCTTGGAGAGCTTGGCGTCCTCTTTGGAAATGGCGCCCTCAGCCACAGCCAGGATGGTAAAGCGGCTGCCGCTGTCATGGCGGGCCTTGATCTTCTTGGCCACCTTGTTGATATCGTAGGGGATCTCGGGGATCAAAATGATATCGGCGCCACCGGCCATGCCTGCGTTGAGCGTCAGCCAGCCCACCTTGTGGCCCATGACCTCCACAATAAAGACGCGGCCGTGGGAAGCGGCGGTGGTGTGGATGCAGTCGATTGCCTCGGTGGCCACGTTGACGGCGCTCTGGAAGCCGAAGGTCATATCCGTGCCCCAGAGGTCATTGTCGATGGTCTTGGGCAGCGTGATGACGTTGAGTCCTTCGGTTCTGAGGAGGTTGGCGGTCTTATGCGTACCGTTGCCGCCGAGAATCACCAGGCAGTCCAGCTGGAGCTTGTAGTAGGTCTGCTTCATGGCAGCCACTTTGTCCACGCCGTCAGCCTCGATGACCTGGATGGTTTTGAAGGGGGTGCGGCTGCTGCCGAGGATGGTGCCGCCCTTGGTGAGGATGCCGGAGAAGTCGTCATAGGTCAACAGGCGGAATTTTCCCTTGATGAGGCCCTGGTAGCCGTCCAGGAAGCCGTAGATCTCCACCGGCTCGTTGGCATTGTAGAGGGTCTTGGCCACGCCGCGCATGGCCGCGTTCAGCGCCTGGCAGTCGCCGCCGCTGGTGAGCATTCCGATTCGTTTCATCTGAAAGCGCCTCCTTGTCCGCATTGCCGGCTTGCCGGCGTTCTTAGGGAAATTATACCGCACTTTATCCAAATGTACAAGGAGGAATAGGAAATAAATTGGAGTTTTTCTCCAGTTCCCTTCCGCTTAGCGTCCTCTGTCGGTAAGACCGGCAGATTCGTCTGTCACAGTCCCATGCGAAAGAGCACTTCCCGCAGCGTCATCTTATTGGTGAGAAGCTGGCGGTAGGTGACGGTCTTTTCCTTGCCCTGGCCCTGGAGGCGCTCCAAAGCTTGCAGCGTCTGCTCATACTCCTTTTGGAGCTTTTCAATGCGATCCTCCAGCCGTCCCAGCCGTTCCAGCGCGGCCTCTGCCTCGGCCTGGTAGCCGTCGGGCGTGGGGATGGTCAAGCGTTGATACATCACGTTCTCCTTTGCAGTGGTTTTATCTCGCTTCCCTTGCTGAAGCATGGGCGGCCAGAGCACGCCGGAATTTAAAGTGTCTTGGCAATCTCCTTGGCAGCATCCACGATGTAATCTATTTCCGCAGCGGTGTGGGCCGTGGAGAGGAACATGGCCTCGAACTGGCTGGGCGCGGCGTAGATGCCGTGCTCCAGGAGCCCCCGGTACCACTTGGCAAACCGGTTGAGATCGCAGCTGCGGGCCTGGTCGTAACCGGTGACGGGGCTCTTGGAGAAGAATACCGTGAGAATCGACCCCACTCGGTTCACCTGGGCCGGCACTTTCGCGGCGCGGAAGGCATCCTCCAGTCCCGTCTGGAGCTGTTTGCCCTGGCGCTCCAGAGCTGTGTAGAAATCAGGATTATTTTCCAGAAGCTCCAGCTGGGCGAGACCAGCGGCCATGGCCACAGGGTTCCCCGAGAGCGTTCCCGCTTGGTAGACCGCGCCCAGGGGCGCAACCTGCTCCATCAGTTTGCGGCTGCCGGCATAGGCGCCCACAGGCATGCCGCCGCCGATAATCTTGCCATAGGTGACAAGATCGGCCCGCACGCCGTAGTAGCGCTGCGCGCCTCCCGCCGAGAGGCGAAAGCCTGTAATGACTTCATCAAAAATCAGCAGCGCACCGTAGGCGTCGCACAGCCCCCGCAATGCCTCCAGGAAGCCGGGCTGGGGCGGCACCACGCCCATATTGGCCGCCACCGGCTCCACAATCACCGCCGCCACCTGCCCGGGATTGGCCTCGAGCAGGGCGCGGACGCTGGCAGCGTCGTTATATCGCGCCGTCAGTGTGTCGGCAGCCATCTCTGCCGGGACGCCGGCAGAATCCGGCGCACCGCCGGTGAGGGCGCCGGAGCCGGCCTTGACCAGCATGGAATCCGAGTGGCCGTGGTAGCAGCCGGCAAATTTGATGATCTTGCTGCGGCCCGTTGCCCCCCGGGCCAGACGCAGCGCCGACATAACGGCCTCGGTGCCGGAGTTGACCATGCGCACCATCTCCGTGCCGGTCATCTTGGTCACCAGCTGGGCCATCTTCACCTCGATCTCCGTGGGCGCGCCAAAGCTGAGGCCATGGCGCACAGCCTCCAGCACAGCCTCCTCCACCGCCTCGTGGCAGTGTCCCAGAATCAGCGGCCCCCAGGAGCAGATGAGATCGAGATACTGCTTGCCGTCCACGTCGATGACGTGACTGCCCCGGCCCTCGGCGAGGAACCGGGGATATGTCCCCACAGCCCGGCAGGCCCGGACGGGAGAGTTGACCCCGCCTGGCATAACCAGCTGGGCAGACTGAAAGAGCGTCTCGGAACGTGTCATCAGCCGATATCTCCCTTCTTCATGGCCTGGGCCAGTTCCTTGGCGAAATAGGTGATGAGGATATTCGCGCCGGCGCGGTAGATAGAAAGCGCGCTTTCACACAGAACGCGGTACTCGTCGATGAGCCCCGCAGCCCCGGCGGCCTTGATCATGGCGTACTCACCGCTGACCTGGTAGGCGGCCATGGGCAGATCGAAGGTGTCGGCACACACACGGATGACGTCCAAGTAGCTCAATGCGGGCTTCACCATCAGGATATCGGCGCCCTCCTCCACATCCAGAGCGCACTCCCGAATGGCCTCCTTGCAGTTGTGGGGATCCATCTGATAGCCGCGGCGGTCGCCAAAGGCAGGCGCGGAACCGGCGGCCTCCCGGAAGGGGCCATAGAAGGCCGAAGCGTATTTGGCAGAATAGGCCATGATGGGGATGTGGGTGTAACCAGCCTCATCCAGCGTTTGACGGATCGCGGCCACCCGGCCGTCCATCATATCCGAGGGGGCAACCATATCCGCCCCGGCCTTGACATGGGAGAGGGCGGTCTTGGAGAGCACCTCGAGCGTCTTGTCGTTGTCCACGGTCTCGCCGGAGAGGATGCCGCAGTGGCCGTGGTCAGTGTACTCGCACATACACACGTCGGTGATGATATAGCACGCCGGGTACTTTTCCTTGATGGCCCGGATCCCCTGCTGGACAATCCCGTTCTCATCCCAGGCGCTGGAACCGCAGGCATCTTTATGGGCAGGGATGCCGAAGAGCAGTACACGGCTCACCCCGGCGGCGAGGCAGCATTCAATGGCCTCCCCCACCCGGTCGGGAGAATAGCGGTACTGCCCCGCCAAGGAGGGGATGGGTTCGACGATGTTTTCTCCCTCTACTAAAAAGAGCGGATAGATGAGACTGTCTGGGGAGAGACGTGTCTGGCGCACCATGCGGCGCAGGCAGTCTGAGGTGCGCAATCTCCGGGGACGAACGGTGAGATCCATACATTACACTTCCTTGATGGTGTTGATAAGAGATTCGATGGTGGCCTCCCGGGCCACGCGGACAGCAATGCCATACTGGCGCGCCTTATCAGCGGTTTTTTCGCCGATACAAATACCCAAAATATGGCTGAGATCCACGCCCGGCAGGCTTTTGACGAAGCCCTCCACGGTGGAGGCGCTGGTGAAGGTCACCAGCGCGCCGGCGGCAAGACGGGGCAGCACCGCCCCCGCGTCGGGCATCTCATACTTTGTATCATAGCACGCCACGTCGTCAAAGGGTATCCCCCCGGCGAGAAAAATCTTCGCCAGCGCATCGCTGCCGCGGCTGGCGCGGCACAGCAGTACCGGCCCCGTCACGTCCTCCATGGCCTGGGCCAGATGGTCGGAGTCGTAGACCGCGGGCACCAGGTCGGCCCGGAGGCCGAAGCGGGTGAGGGTTTGGGCCGTCTTGGGGCCGATGGCCGCGAGCTTTAAGCCGGCCACGGCCCTGGCATCCTGTCCCCGGGCAAGGAGCCGCTTCATAAAAATCTCCGGCCCCGCCGGGGAGGTGAACACCAGCCAGCGATACTTGGATAGAGCCTCCATGGCCGCATCCAGCGCCGGATTCTCCACCCGCTCCACCGTGGCGATACAGGGGTACTCCGTCACCGAGGCGCCAAGAGCCCGGAGCTTTCCCACCAGGCTTCCCATACGCTCTTTCGGCCGAGTGACCACGAGCTCCCTCCCCTTGAGGGGCAAGTGGTCAAACCAGTCAAACTTTTCGGAAAGCGTACATACTTTCCCCACCACAATGATGGCCGGGCTCTCCACCTTGGCCTCCTCTGCCGCTTGGGGCAGGGCCTCCAGCGTAGAGATCAGCTTTCGCTGCCGGGGTGTGGTGCCCCGCTCGATGACAGCGGCGGGCATCTGCGGCGCCATCCCGGCGTCCAGCAGTCCCCGGCAGATGGCCGGGAGCGCCGAGACCCCCATGAGGAACACCAGCGTGCCGCCGGTGCGCTTCAAGGCTTCAAAGTCGATGGTGAGCTTCGCCCCGGCCTTGGCGTGGCCGGTGATGATATGAAGAGAGGAGCAGAAGTCCCGATGTGTCACCGGAATGCCGGCATAGGCCGGAACCGACAAGGCCGACGTGACTCCAGGCACCACCTCAAAGGGAAGTCCGGCCTCGGCTAGAAGCTCCAGCTCTTCGCCGCCCCGGCCGAAGAGGAAGGGATCGCCGCCCTTGAGCCGCACCACCCGCCTGCCTGCCTGGGCCTCCCGGAGCAGAATCTGATTGATCTCCTCCTGGGGCACCTTGTGATGGCTGGCCTCTTTGCCCACATCGATCTTCCGGGCTTTTTCCGGCACCAAGGCCAGAATGGCCGGACTCACCAGCCGGTCATAGACCACCACTTCGGCCTGAGAGAGCGCTTCGCGGCCCCGTTGGGTCAGCAGGCCCGGATCGCCGGGGCCCGCCCCCACCAAAATCACATTACCCTGCATATACCGTGCCTCCCTGGGAGAGCGTCCGCGCCAGGCTTTCGCCCAGGGCTTCGGCCGCATCTTTATGTCCGGTGCAGACGCCCCGGCGCACCACCGTCTCGTCTGCACTCACGTAAAACCCCGTCAGGGTCAGCGTTTCACCCTCCACCGTGGCGTAGGCCGCCACCGGCGAGGTGCACCCGCCGCCCAGGGCGCGGACGAAGGCCCGCTCGGCCAGGGCGCAGCACCGCGCCGTCTCGTCGCCCACGCCCGCAAGGCAGGATATGTCCATATTCGCCCGCGTCTGCATGGCCATGATGCCCTGGCCCGCAGCCGGAAGAAGCTCTGTGGGCTCGAAGTAGCGGGTGATCCGCCCTTCCAGTCCCAGCCGCTTGAGCCCCGCCGCCGCCAGCACCAGCGCAGAAAACGCGCCGGAATCGAGCTTATGGAGCCGCGTGAGAACGTTGCCTCGCACCGGCGCCACGGCCATTTCCGGGTAGAGCGCCTTGAGTTGAATCTGCCGCCGCCGCGAGGCACAGCCGATGGGCTTCCCTGGATCGAGCTGCGTCACACCTTGGGGGAGCACCAGGCAATCCCGGGGATCCTCTCGCTTCGAAAAGGCCACCAACGGCAGATCCGCCGGCGTCTCCATGGGAAGATCCTTGAGAGAGTGGACGGTGAAGTCCGCACGGCCGTCCCGGAGCGCCTGATCCAGCTCCCGGACGAAGAGGCCCTTGCCGCCGATCTCTTCCAAGGTGCGATCGAGGATCTTGTCGCCGGTGGTTTTCATGGTCACCAGCGTGAGGGCCACATCAGGGTGCGCCTTTCGGATTTCGTCCATGATAAGCTCGCTCTGGGCCACCGCCAGCTTGCTCTCCCGGCTTGCAATTTTGATTGTCATGGCAATTCCTCCAATACCTTGCGGATGGCCTTGGCCGCCCGCGCCGTGCGGTGGTGATCCTTGCCCTCGCTGACCACCCCGGCCACCAATCCTTCGCCCACGCAGATGGCGGGGAAATAAAAGCTGCACTCTCCCTCGCAGTCGGCCACCGACACGGGAATGCCCAATGCCTTGGCCTCCTCCCCCACCCGGTGGTTGACGCTCCGGTCATCCGTAGCGGCGATGACCAGCGTCGCGCCGTCCAGGTCGCCGGGCGCGTAGGGCCGAGCCAGCCAGGTGAGGCCGTCGGCGCGGCAGGAAAGGGTGGGCGAAATCACGGTGATCTCGCAGCCGAACTGCCGCAAGACGCCGATGCGCCGGGCCGCAATTTGTCCGCCGCCCACCAGCACCACCTTCCGTCCAGAAAGGTCGAGGAAAATGGGAAACCGCAGGCGGCTTTCGCCGGCGCGGCTGCGCCGCTGCCACTGGGAAAACCGCTCCAGTTCCTCCTCCACCACGGCCCGGATATCCGCAAGCTCGTCTTCCCTGCCGGGCCCCGAGGCCCCCAGCGCGTCGGTATCATAATAAGTAAGGAGCGCTCCGCAGGCCGGCTCGATGTCCCGGGGCACCGCCAGATCCACCGCCACCTTCGGGCGGGGCGATACGGCTTGCAGCTGGGCGGCGGTGAGGGTGTAGTGGGGGCTGGTGGTCGCGGAGAGCACCGCGTCCATGCCCGAGAGCGCCGTAATGCGATTTTCATAGGCCACCGTGGCGCATCCGGCAGGCACGATGGTCTGACCATGGTGGTAGCTCCTAAGGGTCACGGTAACCGCCGCTCCCCCGTCGCGGAGGGTTTCGGCGGCCAGTCTGCCCATCTGGCCATTGCCGATCACCAGGATCTTCCGGCCCGCAAGGCCGCCCAGTTCCCGCGCCAGCACATCCCGGCACCGGGTTCCCAGATTCGCTCCGTCCCGGGTCAGGGTCACCTGGGTCTTGGCCCGCTTGCCGGCGGTGACGGCGTGGCGGAAAAGAGCTGCGAGGGCGCTGTCGGCCGAGCGGGCCTCCAGGGCTGCATCCAGGGCCGTGCGCACCTGGGTGATGATCTGATCCTCGCCCAAAATCTGCGAGTGAAGGCCGCAGGCCACCTCCATCAGATGGCGCGCCGCATCGAAGCCGGTGCGCGTTTCAAAGTAGGGCCGCAGCTCCTCCGCCTCCACTTCCGCGCCTCGGCACAAGAGCCGCCAGGGCGTCTCGCCTTCCCCGGTGAGGTAGAGCTCGGTACGGTTACAGGTGGACAGGAGCACTGCCCCCGTCACACCCTCCTGAATTTTCAGCCACTCCAAGATTGTATGCAGCCCCCGACCGGAAAAGGCCAGCTTTTCCCGCAGGGCAAGGGGGGCGTGGTGGCAGTCCAGGCCGGACATGACCAGGCTCATTTCCATTCCTCCTTGGCGATGACCAGAGAAAAATATCCCGAAGGCTCCGTGAGATCGGCGAAGTGCTCATAGATCCGCTCGCCCTCCATGGAGCAATTCTCCACCATGGAGGCTCTTTCGAGAAGGCCGCGCGTACGGAGTTCCTCCTGGAGCTCAAGAATAGACTTGCCCGCCTTCATAAAGACCTTGTTGGCCTTGACATCCATGAGCGCCTCTGCACCGTGTGAAGCCGGAATCACCAGCAGCGGCTCCGCGCCTTGACACAACGACAGGTTGAGCCGGGCAGCGGCGGCACAGAAACTGGTCACACCCGGCACCACCTCCACGTCATAGCCCCGAGCTCTGACCTTTTCATGGATATACATATAAGTGGAGTAGACGGTGGGGTCACCCAGCGTGAGAAATGCCACGCTTCTGCCACAATTCAGGTGGGCAGCAATCCGCTGGGCGGCGGCCTCATAGGCTGCGTCCACCACAGCCTTGTCCCTTACCATGGGCGTGGCCACTGTCTCAATCTCCTTGCCTTGAAGGTATTGCGCGGCAATGTGGAGAGCCGTCTTGTCGGACTTGCAGGTGTCGGGCACCATGACCACGTCGGCCTCCCGAAGAACCCGCACAGCTTTGAGGGTGAGGAGCTCCGGGTCGCCGGGGCCTACGCCCACGCCGTAGAGCCTGCCGCCCTGGGGAAGCTGCGCCATGGCCGTGCCGCAGTGGGCAACGAACTGATTCTGAATGGCGGGGCACTCTCCCAGACCCTTTAGAATGCAACGCACCTCGTAGCCCTTTGCCTCCAGCTGGGCTTTCCAGGAGTCCTCGCCCCCGGCCATGTCGTTCCGGGCGTGATCTCCGGCCACCAGCATAAAGGGCGCCAGGGTGAGACGGCGGATCTCCGGACGCTTGGCAAGCTGCTCCACCACGGAATCCAACGTGGGATATCCCTCCACGGTGGCAAGATACACCCGGTCACACCGCGTGCGGAGAACATGCTCCATCTGGGCATAGGCGGAGTTGGCGAAATGGGCCGTGCCGTGGCCCATCAGAATAAGCGCCTCATCGTCCGCCGGCTCTCTCAGCCAGGCAAGCAACGCGTCGGCCACGGCCTCGTAGTCGGCCTGGGCGTGGAGCAGCGGCGCGCCCACGGCAATCTGCATCGCGCTGCGGTAGGGCGCAAGCTTGGCAAGCATTTTTTCATACTCCTCGCCGTGCATCACATGGGTGGATTGGACAGCCACGCGGGTGACTCCGGCGGCCTCCAGCCGCTCCAGTGCCTGGGCCACATGGTCGATCTCCACGCCGTCACGGCTTTGGAGCTTCTTGATAATCATGCCGCTGGTGAAGGCGCGCACAACCTGCCAGTCCGGATAGGCCGCAGCCAGGGCGCGCTCTGTGGCAGCAATGGTCTTTTCCAGGGTATCGGGATAGGAGGTGCCGAAGGATACGGCCAGAATTGCCTGATTCACAGAGGATCACTCTCTTTCGTTTTGGGATGCGGTGTATAAAAGGGCATTGACGATGGCGGCGGCCAGATTGCTGCCGCCCTTTCGCCCCCGGGCAACAATATAGGGACAATCCATGGTGAGAACCAGTTCCTTCGCCTCCACCACGTTGACAAAGCCCACCGGCACACCCACGATCAGAGCTGGCGCCGGCAGGGCGCCTTCCTGCCAGAGCTCGTAGAGCCGTACCAGGGCCGTGGGGGCGTTGCCGATGGCGTAGATGAGGCGTTTGCCCAGGGCCGCCGCCCGCTCCATGCTCACCGCCGCCCGGGTGATGCCCCGCGCCTTGGCCTCCCGGGCCACTTCTTCGTCGGCGATGAAGTTATAGACCTCGCCGCCGAACTTATGGAGTACCCGCTTGTTGATGCCCGAGAGCGCCATGGTCGTGTCGGTGACAATATCCGCCCCGGCTTTCAGGGCCTCCACGCCTTTTTTCACCGCGTCGGGAGAGAAGGTCAGCGTTTCAGCATAGTCAAAATCAGCCGTGGTGTGGATGGCGCGGAGAATCACCGCCTCGTGCGCAGGGTCTAAGGGCGTTTTCAGCTCGGAACGGATAATCTCCATGCTGCGCTTTTCAATCTCCGCAGGGGCGACCTGCTCGAGCTCGATCTTCATATGCCTTCCTCCAAAATTCCATAAATCCTATCCATATCCAATGCGGCGCGGCAGGATGAAGCCAGAATATCATACTGCCGCTCTTTATAGCTTGCCCAATCTTCCACGGCCTCCTCGCCGGAAAGCCCCTTGTTTTGCAGCAGGCAGTTTACAAAGCGCTGGGCAAATTCCCCCCGGTCAAAAATCCCGTGGACGTAGCTGCCCCAGATGTTGCCCACCGCCATGCCGTCGGGCGCGGTCTCCTGCCCCTGGGTGAGCCGGGCAAAGTTCAAATCCCCGGCGGTTCTTCCCATGTGGATCTCATAGCCCTCAAAGGCCGCGCCGTTGAGTCCGGCAAAGACGCCCGTGGCGCCCTCGACCCTGCCGCAAACGCGGGTGCGGGACTTCTCGCCGTAGAAGAGGGTGTCGCCGGGAAGAAGGCCCATGCCGCAGATCTCTCCGCCGGTTTCCGCGCCTTCGGGGTCTCGGATCTTCTCAGTGAGCATCTGATAGCCGCCGCAGATGCCGACCAGCGGGCCGCCGCGGCTCACGTGCTTGAAAATCGCCGCCTCCAGACCGCTCTGGCGCAGCCACCGGAGATCGTCCATGGTGTTCTTGGTGCCGGGGAGGATGATGACATCCGGCGCGCCCAGGTCGGCGGTACGTTCCACGTACCGAAGGGTCACACACTCCAGCCGGGAGAGCGCGTTGAAGTCGGTGAAGTTGGAAATCCTCGGCAGGCGTACCACGGCGATGTCCAAAAGCCCTTTTTTTCCCTGCGCTGAAAAGCGGGTGGTGAGGGAGTCCTCGTCGTCCAAGTCCACCTGGATGTGGGGCACCACGCCCACCACCGGGATCCCCGTGAGCTCTTCCAGCATCTTCACGCCGGGATCGAGGATGGTCTTGTCCCCCCGGAAGTTGTTGATAATCAGGCCCTTGACCATCTTCCGCTCGTCGGCGTCCAGGAGCGCCACGGTGCCGTAGAGAGAGGCAAAGACGCCGCCGCGATCGATGTCGGCGCAGAGCAATACCGGTGCCTTGGCCAGCTTTGCCATACCCATGTTGACAATGTCGTCGGATTTCAAATTGATCTCCGCGGGACTCCCCGCCCCCTCCAAGACCAGGATCTCATATTCGGCGGCCAGGCTCTCATAGGCGCAGAGAATGTCGGGGATCAGTGTCTTTTTCACGGCAAAATAGTCCCGGGCAGACATGGTGCCCCGCACCTCGCCGTTGACGATGACCTGTGAGCCCACGTCGTTGGTGGGTTTCAACAAGATGGGGTTCATCCGCACGCTGGGGGCGATGCCCGCCGCCTCAGCCTGCATCACCTGCGCCCGCCCCATCTCCAGACCTTCGTCGGTGATGAAGGAGTTGAGGGCCATGTTCTGGGACTTAAAGGGGGCCACGGTGTGGCCGTCCTGGCGGAATATACGGCAGAGCGCCGCCGCCAGGAAGCTCTTTCCGGCGTTGGACGTGGTGCCCTGCACCATAATGGATTTGGCCATGGTTATCCCTCCTTGGAAATGCACGCGGCAAGCACGGCGAGCAGCCTCTGGTTCTCCGCGGGCCGGCGCACCGCCACGCGGTAATAGTCCGGCGAAAGGCCGCGGTAATTGCCGCAGCTGCGCAGGAGTATCCCCCGCGCCGCAGCTCGTTCCTTGAGATCTTCGATCCCCGGCAGGCGAAAGAGCAGATAGTTGGCGCTCCCGGGCACGACGATACAGCCGAGTTTCTCCAGCCCCGCCGCCAGCGCCGGTCGGGCGGCCGCCAAAAGCGCTCTCCCCTGCTGCGGCCAGTCAGGGACACGCAAGCAGGCCAGCCCCGCCGCCTGGGCAACCCCCGAGACATTCCAGCAGCCGCCCCAACGCTGCAAGCGCTCCACCAACTCAGGCGCCGCCACACAGTAGCCTAAGCGCAGTGCAGGAACGGCATAGCTCTTGGTGAAGGCCCGGAGCACCACCAGCCTCGGGTGGTCTTTCACCCAGGCAGAAAGACCCGGCGTGTCCGAGGCCAGGGGTAAAAAGCACTCGTCCACAACGAGGCGGGCCCCCACAGCCTCGCACCGCGCTAATATTGCCATGAGTAGATCCTGCGCAATCAGCCGCCCGGTGGGATTGTTGGGCGAGCAGAGAAAGACAACCTCGATATCGGAGGTGATCTCTTGCAGAATCCGCGTCGTCAGGTCGAAGCACTCTGCCTGCAAAAGCCGGTGAAAGCGGCAGACGCAGCCCACCTGGGTCAGCGCCGCCTCGTATTCGGAAAAGGTGGGCGCAGTCAGAAGGGCGGTCTTGGGGGAGATGGCCAAAGCCAGGCGAAAAATCACCTCCGCCGCACCGTTGCCGCAGAACACTTCCGCTGCATCGCAGCCCAGCCGTTGCGCCAGCGCCGCCCGGAGAGCCGTGCAGCCGGGATCGGGATACTGTCCCGCCCGGGTCAGGGCGTCCGCCGCCGCTGCAAGGACGCCGGGCGGCGTCCCCAGGGGGTTGCAGTTGACGGAGAAATCAAGGATCTCCCCAGGATATTTCGTTTTCGCCCAATTGAGGTCGCCGCCGTGGGGATTTACCATCCAAAAAGCCTCCCAATTGCCAGAAGGGGCAGGATATCGAACAGGAAAAGAGCCAAAACGGCCGTGGTCAGCGCCAGACGGTTGGCCGCCGCCACGTCGCCGCGCGTCACGGTGCGCAAATGCTCGCCAATGGTGGGCTTCACCACAGGCTTTCCAAAATAGTCGTGGGTACCGCCCAGTTGCAGGCCCAGCGCGCCGGCGCAGGCGGCCTCGGTATGGGCAGAGTTGGGCGAGGCGTGGTTCTTCCGATCCCGGAAGAAGATGCGAAAGGCGTTTTTGCCGTTGAAGCCGAAAAAGGCCGCCAAGCACATGAGAAAGCCGGAAATCCTGGCCGGAAGGAAGTTCAACACGTCGTCCACCCTGGCCGCCGCCCGGCCGAATTCTAAGTAGCGGTCATTTTGATAGCCCACCATGGAGTCCATGGTGTTCACGGCTTTGTAGCACATGCCGCCCACGGGGCCGAGGACGGCGGCAAAGAGCAGCGGTGCGAGGATGCCGTCGGAGGCGTTTTCCGCCACGGTCTCCACAGCGGCTTTGAGCACCTCTTCCTCGCTGAGATTCTCCGTGTCCCGCCCGACGATCATGGAGACGGCTCTGCGCCCGTCGTCCAGGGAGCCGCTCTCCAGCGCCTTGACCACCTTCATGCTCTCAGTGCGGAGAGACTTGGTGGCAAGAATCAGCCAGCAGACGATGATCTGCCCCACGAAGCCTGCCGCCGGGTGGAGGCGATAGAGTAGAAAGAGAAGCCCGCCGGTCACGAGGCCGGTCGCTGCCACCACGAGCACCACCAGTACTGCCCCGGCCAGACGCAGCTGCCGGGGAAAGGCGCGGCGCAGAGGCGGTTCCAAGCGGGAGATCAGCCATCCAATGGCCTGCACCGGATGGTACATCCACCTGGGATCTCCCAAAAGGAGGTCGATACAAAAGCCCAGAAGGAGGGCGGTGAGATGATTCATGATCCATTGCTCCTTGGGGCGGGCGGTCATTGCGGCCGCCCGGGGTCATTTCAGCCGCATAGGAATGCCGCAGAAAACGCGATCCACGCGGCTGGCATTGGCCGCCAGGTCGCTGAGAAGCCTGCCGGTGCGCTCACGCCAGGCGCGGTCTTCGTAGTCCATGGGCACCACACCGCAGCCCAGCTCATCGCAGATGACAATGGCGTCGGGGATTTCCGCAGCCGTAAGGTCGGGGTTTTCCCTGGTAATCTCTTGCAAGCCGTATAAAATCGGCTTGTCTGTGGGAAGCGTCCGGGCTACGTCGGCCTCGGTGAAGCCGAGGGACAAGGCATAGCGAAGTTTTCCCTGCCCCTTGCCGCCGATAATCAGATGCACATCCCCACCCCCTTTTGTAAGATGACCACCGCCGCCAAGGCGGTCAGCTCGCACAGCTGCACGAACCATCCGGCCAGGTCGCCGGTGATCCCGCCGAACTCCTTCTCGCTCACGCGGCGGTAATAGAGAAGGGTCAGTCCCGCAACCAGGAGCACTGCGACGCCCTCCCAGCCACGGAGATGGCCTAATACAAGCCCCGCCGCCAGGAGCCACAGGGAAAGCGCCACCCGGTTGTGGCGCAGATGGCTCGCCTTCGTGAAAGAGGCGAGGAGCCCGGTTCCGCGCGCATTGCGCCAGCAGACGGCGCACAGGCCTGAGAGCGTCCGGGATACCACCGGCACAAGGCACAGGGCAACGTGGAACTTCACCGCGCTCCAAAGCGCCGCCGAGAGCAGCAGATACCACCCCAGGCCGATCACCGCGAAGGCCCCCACGTGGGAGTCCTTTAGGATTTCCAGTTTCCTCTCCCGGCTCTGGTGGGAGCCCCGGGCGTCGCAGACATCCAGGAAGCCGTCCAGGTGGATCCCGCCGGTGACGGCGACGGGCAGGAGCGCCGCCACGGCGCCATAGAGCAGGCCGCCGATCCCCAGCCGCGCCGCAGCGTACCACCACACCGCCTCCAGCGCCCCCACCACCAGGCCGATCCAGGGAAAGAAGCAAAAGACATGGGACATGGAATCGTCGTCAAAATCCGTTTTGGGCGTGGGGAGCGCGGAATACATGGCCGTGCAGAGGGTGAAGGATTTCCAAAGTTTTTTCATCTCGCTTCCCCCTTGTGGAAAATGGGAATGCCGCAGCAGACCTCGATGACTCGGTCAGAGCGCGCCGCAATTTCTCGGTTTACCGCCGCGAGGACGGATAAATACCGCTCGGTCTCCGGCGGGTAGTGATAGCCGTCGGAAAAAAGGTCGCCGGAGACGATCACCACGTCGCCGCACCGCGCCGCCAGGGCCTCCACCCCGGCGAGAAGCCGCTTTTCCGCGCCGTCAAAGCCCACAGAAAAGCACTCATTGGCCGTGAGGGTCGTGAGGCACTCCAGCAAAACGCCGCCCGCCGGAAGGCGTTCCAAATCCGCCGCCCGGGGCGTCTCAAAGGTGACAAAGCCCTTTCCGGCGCGAAGGCAGCGGTGGCGGGCGATGCGCCGCCGGGCTTCCTCGCCGAAGGGTTCCATGGTGGCCGCGTAGAGGAGGGGTCGGGACGGCGCTGCGAGAATCAAATGCTCGGCAAAGGCGGACTTCCCAGAGGCCGCCCCGCCGATGACCAGGGAGAGCATCAAAAGCCCTCCGACTGGGGCGTATAGGCCTCGATCTTCAGATCATCGAAGGTATCGCCGTTGTAGACCGCCATGGCCATGTCCAAAATGGGCATCACTGCCACGGCGCCGGTGCCCTCGCCCAGGCGCATCCCGGCCTGGAGCAGAGGCTTGACGCCAAGCGCATCGAGAACCGGTCGGCCGGCCGGCTCCGCCGAGAGGTGGCTGGCCAGCAGGCAATCCCCTGCCGCCGGGCAGAGGTTCACCGCCAGCAGTGCCGCCGCGCAGGAGATGAGCCCATCCAGCAATACCGGCACGCGGCAAAGCGCCCCGCCCAGCACCAGGCCGCACAGCCCCGCCAAATCAAAGCCGCCCACCTTGGAAAGGACATCCAGGGTATCGCGCTTGTCAGGGCGGTGGAGTGCCAGCGCCGTCTCGATGGCCTTGACCTTGCGTTGGAGACCCGCGTCAGAGAGCCCTGCGCCCCGGCCGGTCATCTCCCTGGGATCGCGCTCCAAGAGCACCGAAAGAACCGCCGCCGAGGTGGTGGTGTTTCCAATGCCCATCTCCCCCATGGCCAGGAGCTTGACGCCCCTTTCGCTGAGAAGCTGCGCCGTCTCCACGCCCACCAAAATGGCCGCCTCGGCCTCTTCCCGGGTCATGGCCAGTTCCTTTACAAAGTTCCCTGTGCCGCCCCGACGGACGCACTTTTGGGCGATTCCCGGCAAATTGACCTCGCTGGCCATGCCGATGTCCACCGGATAGACCTCCGCCCCCGCCACCTGCGCCATGCGGCAGACACTGGAGGCCCGGCGGGCCATATTCCCGGCCACCGCCGCCGTGACCTCCTGCCCCGTCTGGGTCACCCCCTCGGCCACCACGCCGTTGTCGGCGCAGAAGGGCACCACGGCCTTTTTCCCGATGGAGAAGTCCTCCGTTCCAAAGATTCCTGCCATGCGCACCACCATGCCCTCCAGGAGTCCCAGGGAGCCCAGCGGCTTCCCCACCCGGCTCCATTTCTCCTCGGCCCGGGCCATGGCGGCCGATTCCGCCGGGGCGATGGCATGGACAATTTCCGATAGTTTCAAACCTGTCCCTCCTTCTGGGCATAGTGCCGGGCGGCGTCTAAAAACCGTGCCGCCGCTGCCGGCTTGGCGGCAAAGTGGAAATGAGGAAAGCCCGCGTAGAGCGTTCCGGCGGCGTAGCCCGTCTCCCAGCCGCGGCTGGTAAGGGGCTTTTGCGCTGCGAAGGCGCTGCCGGGGGCAGTGGAGTCCCAGTAGTGGAACTCGTGGGCAGGCATCTCCTCGCCGGCACGAAAGAGCAGACTGTCTGTTTTGGCCTTTAAGGTCACATAGCCAAAGTGGGAGAGCTTGCCCGTGGGGATGCCCTCGGCATCCACCACCCCGGCCATAAGCCAGGGATGGCCCCCCTGCTCCTGGAGCGTGCGGTGGAGATAGAGGAAGCCGCCGCACTCGGCCACGGTGGGCATGCCGTCGAGTACCGCAGCACGGATGGCCTCGCGCATTTCGGTATTCTCCGCCAAATCCTTCCCGTGGAGCTCCGGGTAGCCTCCACCGAGATACAGCGCCGCCGCCCCTTCGGGAAGCGTCGCGTCGGTCAGGGGAGAGAAGGACAAAAGCTCCGCGCCCAACGCCCGTAGGATATCCAGAGAGGATTCGTAGTAAAAGCAAAAAGCCTCGTCCCGGGCGACGGCCACCCGTACCGGCGCACCGGCCTCGGGCAGCGTCAGCCGGTCGGTGATCTCCGGCGCACTCTGGGCCAGAGCCAGCAGGCCGTCTAAGTCCAGATATGCCTCGGCGGCATCGGCCAGGCGGTCGATTTTCTGCTGCAAATTATCGATCTCTCCGGCGGTGACCAGTCCCAGATGACGGCTTTCAAAGCCGCTGCCGGGCACCTCCGGGAGGCAGCCGTAGAGCTTGAGCCCCGTCTCAGCCTGGAGCATCTCCCCCAGCCGCGCCGCCAGAGAGGGCTTGACCCGGTTGAGAATCACCCCCCGCAGGGCGTTGGGGCTGCGGAAGGCCGTGAAACCTCGGACGGCGGCAGCCAGGGAGAGGGCGCTTCCCTTGCCGTCCAGCACCAGCACCGCCGGTGTCTCGGTAGCCACAGCCAGATCGTAGGCCGAGGCCTTCTCCGTCATGGCAATCCCGTCGAAGTAGCCCATGGCCCCTTCGATCACCGTCAGATCGGCCTCCCGGCTCACCCGATGCAGCAGGGCACGGGTGGTGGCGGGGGAAAAGAAGAAGAGATCCAGGTTGGTGCTGGGCATCCCCAGCACCTTTTCGTGGAACATGGGATCGATGTAATCAGGGCCCGACTTGCAGGCGGCGAGCTTGCATCCCCGGCGCTGCATGGCCCGCAGCAGGGCGCAGGTCAGCGTCGTCTTGCCCGTGCCGGAGGCCGGAGCGCACAGCAGGATTCTGGGCGTCATGGCTGTCCCTCCCCAGTGAGAATATAGACGGGGTTTTGCCCCAGCATCATGTGATAATTCCCCAGCTTTTTTGCCTGCGCGGCCGAAAGCTGGGTCACGTCCACGTCCCCCAGGCCCAGCGATTCAAAGCATCGCAGGCCCTCGGTGAGGCTCTCCAGGCTTACGGCGGTGAGGCAGAGGCGGACAGCGGGGTTTTTCTCCAACGCCAAGCGGAAAATCGCCTCCATCTCTCCGGCGCTGCCACCCACAAACACGCGGTCGGGTCTGGGCAAATCGCGGAGGGCCTGGGGCGCTTCCCCCAGCACCACGTGGAGGTTGGTGAGGCCCAGCCGGTCGCGATTTTCCTCGATGAGAGCCACGGCCTCAGTCTGGCGTTCCACAGCGTAGACCCGGCCGCGGTAGGCCGCCAGGGCCAGCGCGCAGCTCACCGAGCCGGTACCGGCTCCCACATCCCAGACCGTGTGCGCCGGCTCCACCTCCATGCGCGCCACAGCCAAGGTGCGCACAGCCTCCTTGGTCATGGGTACGTTTCCCCGGCGAAGCTGGCTGTCCCAGAGGCTGGGCGCGCCGCAGCGCCAGGAAAGGGGGGCGTGGTTGTCCACCAGCATCACGCAAAGGTCGTCAAAGACCTGATCAGCCAGGGTTTCGGCTTCTCCCCGGACAATTTTCTCCTCCGGGTAGGAGAGCCGCTGGCCCACGGCCACTTGGAGCTTCCCAAGGCCTGCGGCGGTGAGACAGCGGCAGACCTGGGCGGCGGTGCAGTTGGAGCCCGTGAGCAGGAAGGTCTCTCTGTGAGACTGAATCTCTCCCACCACATCGGCCTCCCGGCCGTGGACGGAGACCACGTGGACATCCTGGTAGCTCCGATGGAGCCTGGCGCAAAAATAGGACAGTGACGAGATCCCCGGAAGCGCCTCCACCGACACATCCCGTAACAGATCATAGAGCTTGGCCGCACCGGAGTAAAATCCCACATCTCCTGAGAGAAGCACCGCTGTGTCACCGGGAAATTCCAACACGGCCTTCCCAATCTCAGCGGCGTGGATCAGGGCCTTGCGCTGCCCCGGATGGTCGGGAAAAGCCTGGAGCATCCGCGCTGCGCCCACCAGTTGGCCGCTGGCCGCAATGGCCCGCTGGGCCTCCAACGTAAGAAGCGCCGGGTTCCCCATACCGATCCCCACAAGATAACAAGTTTTCATGGATGCAACCCGCCTTTCGTCAAGCGTTCCAGCAATTCTTCCAGGCCATAGCCCGTCTCCTCGGTGGGGCGGCGGATCACCAGGAGTTTGGCCCCCGCCGCCCGGGCGGCCTCGGCCTTCTCCAAAAAGCCTCCGGCCTTGCCGGTGTCCTTGGTCACCAGAACTTTGGCATTCACCGCCGCCAGCATGGCCTCATTGAGCGCACGGGAAAAGGGGCCCTGCATGCAGATAATGTGCCCCGCCGGATAACCCAGAGACAGGGCCGCCGTGAGGCTCTCCACGCTGGGAAGCACCCGGACATAGAGCCGAGTCTGATAGTCCTTTACGGCGGTGAAGGTCTTTAAATCCTTGCTGCCGGTGGTGAGCAGAACATTGCCGGGGAGACTTTGGAGCTTCGCCGCCGCATCTGCGGCACTGTCGGCCCAGAGGACGCCCGCAGCCTCCTCCCGGGGCCGCAGCAGGCGGTAATAAGGCGTGGCCGTCTCGGCGGCAGCGGCGCGGATGTTCTCGCTCACCCGCTCTGCATAGGGATGGGTGGCATCCACTAAAGCGTCGAAGCCCCGGAGACGCTGCGCCATCTCCCCGGCGGTGAGCCGCCCCACCAAAACAGTGAGATGGGCCCGGGGCTCCAGCACCGCCCGGCCATACGCCGTTGCCACAGCGCAGGTGACGTCGTGGCCCGCCTCGGCCAGACGCTCGGCCAGAAGATGCCCCTCCGCCGTGCCGCCAAAGAGGAAAATCTTCATCGCTGCAGGTACCCCCGGGGCGTCACCAGCTTGCCGTTTATCACTTTGGTCTGGCTATTTCCCACAAAAACCGTGGTGAACATGTCCACCTGGGCGTCTTTCAGCTGCCCCAGAGTGAGCACCGTGGCGGCCTCGCCGTCCCGGCCGATCTCCCGGACGTAGCCGCAGGGGGTGTCGGGGCTTTTTACCTCCAGGAGAATGGCGCAGGCGCGGGCGAGGTAGTCCTTGCGCTTGTGGCTGGAGGGATTGTAAATGCAGAGGACAAAGTCGGCCTCGGCGGCGGCGCGCAGGCGCTTTTCGATCTTCTCCCAGGGGGTCATGAGATCCGAGAGGGAGATGAGGCAGAAGTCGTGCATCAAGGGCGCGCCCAGCACCGCCGCGCCGCCGCAGGCGGCGGTGATGCCGGGGAGGACGGAGAGCTCCACCTCCGGCCACTGATCCGAGAGCTCATAGCAAAGCCCCGCCATGCCGTACACGCCCGGGTCGCCGGAGCAGACCATGGCCACGGTCTTGCCCGTGTCGGCCAGCGCCAAGGCCATCTCGCAGCGCTCTTGCTCCTTGCGCATGGGGGTGGTCAAAAGCTCCTTGTGGCCGAACTCTGCCCGGATGAGGTCAATGTAGACGGTGTAGCCCACGATGACGTCGGATTCTGCCAGCGCCTTGCGGGCTTTCCCCGTGAGATCCTCCCCGCCGCCGGGGCCAAGGCCGATGATCCATAGCTTTTTCATAGCAATTCCTCCGTTGGAAAGGATAGTAAAACGCTGCCCATGGCCGCCGCCACGGTGACGCCGCCGCCGGACGTCTTGGGCAGGAATACCCGCCCCCCAGCGCGCTGCGCCGCCCGCTGGCAGACGTTGTCCACGCCGGTGACCTGGGAGACCAGCGCCGAGGCCGGGAAGTCCCCCGGCTCTTGTGCTAGTTCCTGGGCGGAATAAAAGTGGGTCTCCAGGCCGTGGGCTTGGGCAAAGGCCAAAAGCCCCGGCTCGTCGCGCTTTAAGTCGATGGAGGCCAGGGCTTTCACCGCCCCCAGGGGGATGGCAGCCTCGGCCAGCACCTCCAAAATCCGCGGTGCCGGGTCGATCCCCCGGCGACAGCCGATGCCCAACGTCACGGCCTTGGGCACCAGGTGGAGGGTGGTCTCATAGGGAGACGCCTTGGCCGTGTCGGCCACCACAATGCCGATTTCGGCTTTTTCGGTGGTAAGCCCCCGGGGGAGCGTCCCCAAAACGGGGTACTGGCTCCAAAAGCCCACGGGCGCGCCCTCCAGGAGCGCCGCCGACACGGCCTTGGCCGCCGCCCGCTCCACCAGGTGGAGGTTTTGCGCCTTGGCCCAAAGATCCACGGCGAAGCGGCCGTTGACGTCGGTGGCCGTGGAGATGGCGGCCTGGCCGCCGGTGAGGGCGGCGATTCGCCGGGCTAAGTCGTTGCCGCCGCCCACGTGGCCAGAGAGGAGGGGCACGGCGAAGTGCCCGGCCTCGTCCACCGACACCACCGCCGGGTCGGTGAACTTGTCCTTCACGAAGGGGGCGATGGCGCGGACGGCGATGCCTGCGGCGGAAATGAACACCAATGCTTCACTGTCCAAAAACCGCGCTGCCGTCCACGCGGCCAGGTCGGCGGCGGGCAGGCGCTCCGCCTCGGAAAGCCGCGCGGTGGTGTAGAGAGTGCCGGGAAGTTTTTCAGCCAGCCGCCGCCCCAGGGCGCAGCCCCGGCGGGTGAAGGCGATGAGGGCAATCACTTGCTTGCCTCCCGGCAGCCGTGGGAGAAGCCCGGGTCATAGAGGAGGGAGCGGTCATAGGCAGAGCCCAAAAAGCCGCCCACGGTGATGAGCGCCGTCTTGGTCACGTGGTTTGCCCGCGCCGTCTCGGCCAGGGTAGACACAGTGCAGCGGTAGACCTTTTCGTCCGGCCAGGTGGCCTTATAGACGATGGCCGCCGGGGTGTCCGGGGCGTAACCGCCTGCGATTAAGTCGGCCTGGGCTTTTTCGAGAAGGCTCGAGGAGAGGAAGAGCACCATGGTGCTGCCGTGGGCGGCCAGGCTCTTGAGCTGCTCCCGCTCCGGCACCGGGGTTCTCCCCTCAGCGCGGGTGATAATCACCGTCTGGCTCACGCCGGGGAGGGTGTACT
>CALXCW010000011.1 GCA_944386905.1 uncultured Oscillospiraceae bacterium | reverse complement strand
TCATAGCCGATGTAAGCCTGGCTCATGGCGCCGCAGACCGACAGAGGCGTGGCACCCTGGGTGGAATCCTCGTGCATCAGCGCCAGCATGGCGTTGTTGATGATGCCCACCTGGGGGCCGTTGCCGTGGGCAACGATGACCTGGTTGCCGTCCTCAATGAGATCGACGATGGCCCGGGCCGTGATCTTCACGGCGGTGGCCTGCTCGGGGAGGGTGGTGCCCAGGGCGTTGCCGCCTAGGGCGATCACAATGCGCTTTCCCATAGTTCAGATAACCTCACTTTATTGGGGCAGTTCAGAACTTCTTGCGGAGGTCTTCGGAGGCGTCCATGGCCATGAGCGCCTTGACGGGATCCTTGACCTTGGCCAGGAAGATCATGGCGGCGATGATATAGGGCTTGTAGGAAGCCTGCTTGTAGAGGGGCACAATGTAGCGGTCAAAGACGGAGTTGTCCACTTCGCCTTCCTTGCAGCTCAGGCCGGTGATGTCGGCGGGCAGGCAGTGGAGGTAGAGAGCCTTGCCGTCCTTGGTCAGAGACATCATTTCTTCGGTGCAGGCCCAGTCCTTGTGCTCGGCGTTCTGCTGGAGGAGTTCCTTCTCCAGAGCGTCGATGCCGGCCTTATCGCCCTGCTGATAGAGCTTGGTGCGCTTCTCCATGGCGGCAAAGGGAGCCCAGGACTTGGGATAGACAATGTCGGCGTCCTTAAAGGCCTCAGCCATAGAGTTGCACTTGGTGAAGGAGCCGCCGGTCTTTTCGGCATTCTTCTTGGCGATCTCTTCGATCTCGGGCATGATCTCATAGCCCTCGGGATGAGCCAGGACGACATCCATACCGAAGCGGGTGAACAGACCCACCACGCCCTGAGGCACGGACAGAGGCTTGCCGTAGCTGGGGGAGTAAGCCCAAGTCATGGCAACCTTCTTGCCCTTGAGGTTCTCCACGCCGCCGAAGTAGTGGATGATGTGAAGCATATCGGCCATGCACTGGGTGGGGTGATCCACGTCGCACTGGAGGTTGACCAGGGTGGGCCGCTGCTCCAGAATGCCGTCGCGATAGCCCTCTTCCAGAGCGTCGATGAAGGTCTTTTGATACTTGTGGCCTTCGCCGATAAACATATCGTCGCGGATGCCGATGACCTCAGCCATGAAGGAGACCATGTTGGCCGTTTCGCGGACGGTCTCGCCGTGGGCGATCTGGCTCACCTTCTCATCCAGAACCTGCTCTTCCAGGCCCAGGAGATTGCAGGCGGAGGCAAAGGAGAAACGGGTACGGGTAGAGTTGTCACGGAAGATGGAGATGCCGAGACCAGAGTCAAAGACGCGGGTGGACTTGTTGCGCTCGCGGAGGTCGCGCAGGGCATCGGCCACGGTGAAGATCGCTTCCAACTCTTCATCGGTCTTGTCCCAAGTCCAATAGAAGTCGTTTTTGTACATGTCGTTGATGTGCAGGGTTTCGAGATGTCTTGCCAGTTCCATTGCCTTGCTCATGGGATGAATCCTCCTAAATTTAGTTTGAAGTCATAAAATGTATTGGGTACAGCAGAGTTTGAAACTGCCTGGCGGGCGGCCAATAAGGCCGCCCCGATCGGCTTATATTTCTTACCGGATATCGTTGTCGGTCAGGCTCTGACGGAACTCCGTGACGTCGTCGGTCTTATTCTCTTCCTTGTAGAGGTTGACGGCGGCTACGTACACGGCGGCGCAGGTGACAAGATCCTGCTTCCAGGTGATCTCGTTGGGGGCGTGGGCCTGGCTCTCAGCACCGGGGCCGAAGCCGACGCAGGGGATGCCGTAGCGACCCTGGATGGAGACGCAGTTGGTGGAGAACGTCCACTTGTCAATGAGGGGCCGATTGCGCTTTTCCATAGCGGAGGGGGCGCCAATGCGCTTGTCGCCATAAAGAGCCTTGTGGGCATCCACCAGGGCCTGGACGTGGGCAGCAGATTCCTTGTTGATCCAGGTGGGGAAGAAGCACTCGGTCTCATAGACCTCGCCAGTCCAGGCGGGACGATCGTACATGTACATGCTGACCTTCACATCATCGCCGTACTTCTTCACGGAGGGCAGATCCCGGATTTCCTGGAGGCAGGAATCCCAGGTCTCGCCGGCAGTCATGCGGCGGTCGATGGAGATAGCGCAGGAGTCTGCCACAGCGCAGCGACTGGGAGAGGTGTAGAAGATCTGAGAAGTGGTGCAGGTGCCTCTGCCCAGGAAACGGGCGTCCTCGTAGTGCTCGGGGTTATACTTGGGGTTGAGCATCTTCACCAGACCCTTGATCTCGGTGTCGTCGGCATCGTCGTTTTCGTTGAGGGCGCGGACATCCTGGAGAATGTCGGCCATTTTGTAGATGGCGTTGTCGCCGCGCTCCGGGGCAGAACCGTGGCAGGAGATGCCCTTGACGTCCACACGAATTTCCATACGGCCGCGATGACCGCGGTAGATGCCGCCGTCGGTGGGCTCGGTGGAGATGACGAATTCGGGGACGATCTTGTCCACATTATAGATGTACTGCCAGCACATGCCGTCGCAGTCCTCTTCCTGGACAGAGCCGACGACCATGATCTTGTAGCCGGCGGGGATGAGCCCTAAATCCTTCATAATCTTGGCGCCGTAGACCGCAGAAGCCATGCCGCCCTCCTGGTCGGAACCGCCGCGGCCGTAGATAATTTCGTCGGTCTCATAGCCCTCGTAGGGGTCATGATCCCAGTTTGCCAGGTTGCCGATACCCACGGTGTCGATGTGGGAGTCGATGGCGATGATTTTTTCGCCGTCGCCCATCCAGCCGATGACGTTGCCCAGGCCGTCAATTTCCACCTTGTCGTAGCCCAGTTTCTTCATCTCGGCCTCGATGCATTTGACGACGCCCTCTTCCTCGCAGCTCTCGCTGGGAATGGCGATCATAGCTCTGAGGAACTTGCTCATGTCCTCGCGATAGCCTTCGGCGGCCTGCTTGATTGCTTCAAAATTCATTGTCTTGATCCTCCCTGGTTCATTGTCACATGTCCGTTACTCCCCACCGGCGGGGGCTTTCTGATACCATCATAGCACAACTTAC
This sequence comes from uncultured Oscillospiraceae bacterium, assembly GCA_944386905.1. Taxonomy (GTDB): domain Bacteria; phylum Bacillota; class Clostridia; order Oscillospirales; family Oscillospiraceae; genus Avoscillospira. The sequence continues at coordinate 23,496 of CALXCW010000011.1, read as the reverse complement.
CAGTTTGTCAAACTAAATTTTTGTGAGCCTTAATTTTTTTCTGAAACGCTCTTGAAATCTCCTTTAAATATGGTATGATAGGAACAGAAAAATGAATGCAGCGATAAAGAGGGTGGTCATACTGGAAAAGAATCAGTTGGAAAATCTCAAACAAATTGCCAAGGGAATCGCGGCCCAGTTCGGCAGTAACTGTGAAGTAGTCATTCATGAGCTGTCGGATCAGAGTGCCTATCATTCCATCGTTGCCATTGAAAACGGCCATGTCACCGGCCGGAAGATTGGCGACGGCCCTTCCCATGTGGTGTTGGAGCAGCTGGGAAAACCCCGGGATGACATGCCCGATGAGCTGTGCTATCTCACCAGAACACCTGACGGGAAGGTACTCAAGTCCTCGTCCATGTACATTCGTGACAACAGCGGTAAAATCTGTGCGATCCTGTGTATCAATTACGACATCTCGGCTCTCACCATGGTGGAGAGTGCTGTCCACGACCTCATCAGCACCCAGGAGAGTGAGCGCACCGAGCCTGAGCGCATCACCCTCAATGTGGCAGACCTTTTGGACGATCTCATCCGCCAGTCGGACGAGCTGGTGGGCAAGCCCGTGGCGCTGATGACCAAGGAGGACAAGATCAAAGCCATTCATTTCCTCAATACCAACGGCGCTATGCTGATCACCAAGTCCGGCGACAAGATCGCCAAGCACTTTGGAATCTCCAAGTACACCTTGTATTCGTATTTAGACAGCAAAGTAGGAGGGAATTAACAACATGATCGATCTTACCATCAACCAGGAAGGCCTGCAGCACAACATTCAGAAGGCGCGGGAGAATCACATCGTTATCCCCACCATTGCCCAGATGCAAAATCCCGATCTTATCCCCGAGAAGATCAAGGCCAAGCTCAGTCATACGGGATTGTGGGATGTGGATCCGGTGAATCTCTTCCGTATTTCCTGGCACAACGAGGCCAAGGAATCCGGCGGCCTGTTCCAGGCTGTGCCAAATTATGTGGAGATTCCCTCCAGCCTCTCAGGCGTCCCCTGCCGCATCATCGCCATGGCGGGCAAGTGGTTCCCCACGGGCTGCCACAAGGTGGGTGCCTCCTTTGGCTGTCTGGCGCCCCGGCTGGTGACGGGCCAGTTTGACGCCACCTACCACCACGCTGTCTGGCCCTCCACGGGAAATTATTGCCGCGGTGGTGCTTTTAACTCCAAGCTCCTGGCCTGCGACAGTGTTGCAATTCTGCCCCAGGATATGTCCAAAGAGCGGTTCGACTGGCTTAAGTCCATTGCCGGCCAGATCATTGCTACCCCGGGCTGCGAGTCCAACGTCAAGGAGATCTTTGACAAGACCTGGGAGCTCAAAACCGATCCTACGATGATGATCTTCAACCAGTTCTCTGAGATGGGCAATCCCCTGTGGCATTACAATGTCACCGGCTTTGCCTTGGCAGAGCTCTTTGAAGCCGTCAAGAAGCCCGGCCAAACCCTCTCGGGCGCCTGCTTCACCTCTGGCTCCGCCGGCACGATGTCCGCAGGCGACCTGTTGAAGGAGCGCTATCCCGCCATGAAGCTGGCAGTGGGGGAAGCCCTCCAGTGCCCCACCATCCTCAACAACGGTTTTGGCGGCCACCGCATCGAGGGGATCGGCGATAAGCATATCCCCTGGGTACACAATGTGAAGAACACCGACATGGCCATTGCCATCGACGACGAAGATTCCCAGCGGCTGCTGCGACTGTTCAACACTGCCGAGGGTCAGTCGTATCTCAAGAGTGAGCTGGGAATCGATGAGGAACTTCTCGAGAAGCTCACTTGGATGGGGATTTCTGGCATTGCCAACGTACTGTGCTGCATTAAAATGGCCAAGTATTATGAGTTTACCGCCAATGACGTGGTTGTCACTGTCCTCACCGATTCTGCCGCTATGTATCGCTCCCGTGTTACCGAGCTCAACGAGATGTATGGCGCTTATAACTTCCACGAGGCATCGCTTGACCATCACCTCCATATGCTCGGGCTCAAGACCGACAACCTCCTGGAGCTCACCTACGCTGAGCGCAAGCGGGTGCACAACCTCAAGTATTACACCTGGGTGGAGCAGCAGGGTATGGACGTGGAGGATCTCAACGCCCAGTGGTACGATAAGTCTGTCTGGGATACCATCCATGCCCAGGCCAAGGACTTGGATCAGCTGATTGAGGCGTTCAACGAAGAGAGCGGTGTTTTGGCTGCGTTGTAATGCCTGCATGGCTGCCTGAGCCGTTTCGCCGGTTTCTGCGGGCTTGCAGAAAATCGAAGTTTTCCTACGGGCGGCCGGATCGGCCGCCCCTACGATCGATCATTCCGGAAAGGAGCAATTTATGCGCCATGTGAAATACGGTCGCTGCGTAAAGTGCGGAAAGACCTACGAGGCCGTGCCGGATCTCACCACCTGCACCTGCGGCGGCACTCTCGATATCGTCTATGATTATGACTACATTCAATCCATCTTTACGAAGGACACGCTGAAAAACCGGCAGAACTTCACCATGTGGCGCTATCGGGAGCTCTTGCCGGTGGAAGAGACTACCCCGGATCCGCCTCTGCGGGTGGGTTGGTCGCCGCTTTATAAGGCTGACCGCCTGGCCGAGCAGCTGGGCATTTCCAAACTCTATGTCAAGGATGACGGCCTCAACCCCACCGCTTCGCTGAAAGACCGCGCCTCGGCTATGGCCGTGGCTAAGGCGAGGGAGGCGGGCGCCAAGGTCATTGCTTGTTCCTCCACGGGCAACGCTGCGTCGAGTTTGGCGGGCAATGCTGCGGCGGCGGGGTTCCAGACGTATATTTTCGTGCCTTCTCGGGCGCCTAAGGGCAAGGTGGCGCAGCTGATGACCTTCGGCGCCACGGTAATTTCAGTTCAGGGCTCCTATGAAGAAACCTTTGAGCTGAGCAAAGCCGCCATCGACCGGTGGGGCTGGTATAACCGCAACGCTGCCATCAACCCCTATCTCTCCGAGGGGAAAAAGACCGTGGCTCTGGAGATTATGGAGCAGTTGGGCTGGGAGGTGCCGGACTACATCGCGATTTCCGTGGGTGACGGCTGTACCATTGCCGGCCTCTGGAAGGGATTGAAGGATCTCTATGCCATCGGCTTTATCGACCGTCTGCCCCGGCTCATTTCTGCCCAGGCGGCGGGCTGCTGCCCCTTAAACCGTGCCATTGCCGAGAACAAGCCCTGGCATCCCATGGAGGAAAACACCTTGGCAGATTCCATCGCTGTGGGTGTGCCCCGCAACGCCGACAAGGCGCTTATGGCCATTCGGGAATCCCATGGCTTGGTGGTCAATGTGACCGACGAAGAGATCATGGCCGCTCAGAAACTGCTGGGCAGAACCTGCGGCGTGTTCGGCGAACCTGCCGGCGTAACCGGCGCGGCGGGGCTTAAGAAGCTCTGTGAAGAAGGAAAGATTGAAAAGGATGCCACGGTGGTCAGTGTGGTCACCGGCAACGGCCTCAAGGATGTTGCCAATGCCATCGCCTTCTGCGGTGAACCTATTTCCATCCCCGGCCGCATGGACGACCTGCTTTCTGCGTTCCATCAGCGTCAGATCCATTTAGACTAAAAAACACCGGCGCAGCTGCCTCTTGTGAAGCGGCTGCGCCGGTGTTTTTTAGTGTACTACCACCGGTGTACCGATGGTGATATCGTTGTAGATAATGGCCATGGCTTCCTCGGGGGTGTTGACACAGCCGTGGGAGCCGTCGTAGATGTACTTGTCGCCGCCAAAAATGGTGCGCCAGGAGGCGTCATGGATGCCATAGGCCTGGTAGAAACCTACCCAGTATTTTACAAATACCAAATAGTCCGGCCCCGAGAGCCAGGCATTGGGGGAGTGGGTCTGCACCTGGTAGTAGCCGGTGGGCGTATCGTAGCCGCCTTTACGGCCGGTGACCACGTCGGTATGCACCAGCACTTCGCCGTCTTTATAATAGGTCATCTGCTGGTTTTGGATGTCCACTTCCACATAAGTACCCGAGATGGAGAAGGGCTGGCCGTTGCGCAGGCAGGTGAAGGGAGCTTCCAGTGGAGAGCCGTTGAGGTGGAAAAGCTGGTCGTATAGCTGGTCAAAGAGTGCTTCCTGATCCAGGGTGTAGGTGCACGAGAGGAAAGACAGAGGTTTCAAGCTGCCGTCGTAGGTGGTAAAAAGGTAGGGCGTGTTGGCCTTGTCGAAGGCGGCGGCATAGGAGGTAACTTCCTGGCGCAGACCGTCCTCGTCAATGATGAGCGTGCCGGCTTCGTCCACCGAGAGCAGCGCTGCAGCTTGCAGTACAAAGGAGCTGCCTGGAAGTGAAATAGAGATTTGGAAATTTTGGGTAAACTCCTGGAGCTTGGCTGCATAGTCAAAGGTGTCGCTGTCGGCCAACACCTGGGGCGGCTCATAGCAGTCAAGATCTGTCAGCTCCAAAGAGATTTGGAGCGGCTTTGCGGCGGTGACGGCACAGTCCGCAAGACCTTCACGGAAGAGCGCCTCTACCACACCCGGCTGGAGGGTGTTGCCTTGCACCTCCGGACAGATATGAAACGCTCCGTTTTCAAAGTAGAGGTAGGCGTCTTCTGAGGGATCGCGCTGCACCAAAGCCAAATCCCGCTGGGGAGCAGTGATATCCAATGCGTGCAGGGAGAGGGGAAGGGTGTCTGGTGCGTCGTGGGTCTGTTCCTTCCAGCGCATGCGGGCCTTGGCGCCCAGGGCGGAGAAATCCTCCGGCGGCATGCGCTCCAGGTCGGAAAAGCGCTGCTGGAGTGTATTGGTGGCGTCCTCTAAAAGGCCCAGGTCTTTCAGTGAGTAGACCCCCACCAGCTGTCCTTGCTCTGTCAGCGCTATCTCGCTGGTGGAGAGGTGCTCCAAGAGCGCTGTATAGCGGTCGTAGGCGCTGGCTTGACTGCGGCCGATGGAGTCGAGGGAATGGGTGAGGAAAAGGATCACCGCAGCGATGGCCAGTATGAGCAGCGCAGCCGCCACCGAGAGCACGATTCTACGCGTTTTCATGGAACTCCCCCAATCAGCCGTGGCGCGGCAGAAGGCCGCAGAACGGCTCGAACTTTCATATAGTATATCAAATTATGGGAAAAAAGCAACCGGCTTCCAGAGAATGGAGGCCGGTGTTGGCGCGTCAGCGCCGTCTATTTTTAGATTTCCGGTCGGAATACTGCTTAAGACCGGAGATTTTGCTGTCGGAGTCCGCCATGAATTGCTTCAGCATATCATCGAAGGACTGGGGCGTACGCTCAGCGGGAGCGCGGGTGGCGCTGCGCGGTGCGCGGTTGTCAACCGGACGCGGGCGCGAGTCGGAATGGGGACGGTCAAACTGGCGGCCGCGGTCAGACTGCTGCCGGGGCGGGGCGGGCTGAATTCGGCGGATGGAAAGGTTGATCTTGCCGTTTTCCAGGCCAATCACCATTACCTTGACATCTTGACCCTCGCTGAGATGGTCGTGGATATCGTTGACATAGGCATGGGTTATCTCTGAGATATGTACCATGCCGGTTTGATTGTCAGGCAGAGAAATAAACGCGCCGAATTTGGTGATCGACTTTACCTTGCCCTCTAAAATGGCTCCAACTGTTAGCTCCATACTTTGCTCAATATCCCCCTAAAGATTTGCGCTAGTTACCGACGTCGTAGAAGATGATCTCACCCTTTGCCACCAGGCCCAGCTTCTGCCGTGCGACGGCTTCGACGCCCTCGTCGGTGCCCAGGGCGTTGATGGCCTGCTCCAGCCGGAGGTTTTCCTGCTGAGTGGCGTCGATGGTGCTCTGAAGCGCTTCGGCCTGGGCCTGTTTTTCGTTCACCTGGGACTGTAGGGTCACCAGGGTAACGGTAGCGTATACCACCAGAACCAGAACCAATAGCTTCGTCAAAAGAGACGAGCGTTTGAAGCGCATGGCAGATCCCTCCTTCAGACGGTTCGGCTACGGCCCGCGCCGGCCGCATGCTCCATAGTATTTTACCCCATTTTCGCCAAATTGAAAAGTATTTTTTTGCAAGTTGTCGTAAAAAATTAAAAAATTTTGTCACCGGGGAAAGGAGGCAGCGGAAAATTCGACCGATAAGGCAAAAAACTGCCTCCAGAACGGGACGAATTAGCCGCCCCAGGGTGCCATTCCACACCCAGAAGCCCAGGGCCATTCCGGCCACGGCATACAGCGGCAGCTTTCCGCCGCCCGGGCCCAGGAGAAAATAGAGGGTGCCCCAGGTCAACCCTAGGCCAAAGAGCAGGTCAAACCACCCGCTCCCACGGCCCAGCAGCCGGCGGGGGATTCGTAGCAGGTCGTAGAACAGGCCCAGGGCTGTGCCGTGGAGCAGGGCCTCTAAAAAGATCAGCGCCTGGCTGAGTACCGGCTGCTCCATCAGCCGAAGAGCCGGGAGAGGAAGCTGCCGCCTTCCTGGCGCGGATCCTCATACGTCATGGAATCCACGGTGCCGTCGACATGTACTTGGCCGCCGTCTAGGCTCAGAAGCTTGAGATGGAGACTCTGGCCACGGATGACCAATACCCCCAGGGTGGTGTGGAGCACCACCATTTTCTCATCAAAGCTCTCCACCTCCGTCACGCCTGTAAGCGTCAGGCGGCTCCGGCCATCGAGTGTCAGCTTATGGGGAGTCTCCAGGGCTTTTTCTTCATATCCGTATGCCATTGCGGCTTCATCCTTTCTGGTGGTTTGGGGCTGTCCCTGGTTAAAAGTATACGCGCCCCGGGGCAGGATATGACCAAAAAGCATCCGGACATGTATTTCATAAAAAATACACTGCCTTTGGCTTTCCAAAAGGCAGTGTTGGTGATTTTTGCGACTCAGTCCGCCACGTAGGGCAGCAGGGCGATGTGCCGGGCGCGCTTGATGGCAACAGTCAGCTGACGCTGATGGGCAGCGCAGATGCCGGTGGTGCGCCGGGGCAGAATCTTGCCGCGCTCAGACAGATAGCGGCGCAGCTTGGCGGTGTCCTTGTAGTCGATGTGCTCGACCTTGTCCACGCAGTAAGAGCAAACCTTCTTGCGCTTACGGGGACGCATTCTATCGTTGGCCATGAGGATCCTCCTATCTTACTAGTATCGTGAAACAATTCGCTGGGACTCAGAAGGGGAGCTCGGAGTCATCGTCCTCGAGCATGGCGAAGTCAGAAGCCGGCGCAGGAGCGGGCTGAGCCGGAGCGCTGTAGCCGCCCTGATTATAACCGCCTTGATTGTAGCCGCCCTGGCTGTAACCACCCTGGTTATAACCGCCGTGGTTATAGCTGCTCTGCTGGCTGTAGCCGCTGGACTGGTCGAAACCGCCTTCACGCTTGCTGTCGCCGAAGTAGACATTGTCCGCCACCACTTCGGCGGTGCGGCGCTTATTGCCATCCTTGTCCGTCCAGCCGCGGATTTGCAGCCGACCGGAGACCACGGCCATACGGCCCTTGGTGAAATACTTGGAGACAAACTCGGCAGTGGAACGCCAGGCGACAATGTCAATGAAATCCGTCTCCTTTTCACCGGTCTCCCGGTTGGAGCCGAAATCACGATCCACAGCCAGGGAGAAGGATGCCACGGCAATACCGCTGCCGGTACGGCGCAGTTCGGGGTCGCGGGTGAGCCGGCCCATGAGAACGATGTGGTTCAGCATACACTGACCTCCTTACACTTCCACGTCGGTGATGAGAGAGCGCATGACGCCTTCGGTGATCTTGAACACGCGGTCGAGCTCAGCGGGGAACTCGGGCTTGGCGTCAAAGGTCATCAGAACGTAATAGCCCTCCATCAGATCATTGATGGGGTAGGCCAGACGGCGCTTGCCCCACTCGTCGATGCTGGTGAGCGTACCGTTCCCCTCAACGAGTGCCTTGAATTTTTCCACGAGGGCCGCAGTTGCCTCTTCGCCCAGGGTGGGCTCAAGGATGTAGAGAACCTCGTACTTGCCGGAAATCTTTGCCATTTCGTTGCACCTCCTTTTGGACATATGGCCACCGACCAAATCGGTGGCAAGGATTCTTCGCCTGTACACAGGCCAGTATATTATATTGCCTCGAGCCGGGGAAGTCAAGGAAAAATTCTGCAATTTCCGAAAAAATCCGTGGCTTTCCCGCTCCCCAGTGGATTTTCCCAGTGGAATTTGCTATAATCACTCCAGCGACTGAAAAAAGGACTGGATTGGATGAAACGAACTGTTATCGGCGTTTTGGCGCATGTGGATGCCGGCAAGACCACGCTCTCAGAGGCATTGCTCTATACCACCGGCTCCATCCGAACCTTCGGCAGGGTGGATCATGGCGACGCCTTTCTCGATACCTTTCATTTAGAGCGCCAGCGGGGCATCACCATATTCTCCAAGCAGGCGGTATTGGAGAGCGGCGATTTCCACGTGACGCTGCTGGATACGCCGGGACATGTGGATTTTTCCACGGAGATGGAGCGCACGCTTTCAGTACTGGACTGCGCAATTTTGGTCATCAGTGCGCCGGCGGGCGTGCAGAGCCACACCAGAACGCTCTGGAAGCTCCTCAGGAGCCGCGGTGTACCCACTTTCCTTTTCCTCAATAAGATGGATTTGCCTGGAGCAGACCGCAAGGCATTGCTTGAGGAGCTCCATGCCGCGCTGGGCGACGGCATTGTGGATCTCTCGGAGCCCGACCCGGAGGCGGTGGCTTTGGGCAGTGAAGCGCTGTTGGAGGAGTATCTGGCCACCGGAGCGGTGTCGGAAGAGGGGCTTCGCGAGGCAGTGGCTCAGTGCCGGCTGTTTCCCTGCTGGTTTGGTGCGGCCCTCAGGCTGGAGGGCGTGGAGGGCTTCTGGGAGTTGCTGCGGCGCCTGGCCCCTGAAACCCGGGATCGAGGCGAATTCGGTGCTCAGATCTATAAAATCGCCCGAGATGAACAGGGTGTGCGCCTGACGCACCTCAAGGTCACCGGAGGAACACTCCGGGTGCGGGATGTGGTGAACGGCGAGAAGGTTACCCAGCTGCGCCTGTATTCCGGCGCCAAATTCCAGCCGGTGGACGAAGTGCAGCCGGGAGAGGTGGTGGCCGCTGTGGGCCTCACCACCACCAGAGCCGGAGAAGGCCTGGGGTGCGAAGCCCGGGCTGCGACCCCCACGTTGGAGCCGGTGCTGGGCTACCGGGTAGAGCTCCCTCAGGGGTTTGACCCGGTGAAAGCCCTGGCCCTGTTTCGCCAGCTGGAGGAAGAGGATCCGCAGCTCCATGTGGACTGGGATGAGCGGCGGCGGGAGATCCGGGTTCGGCTCATGGGCACGGTGCAGCGAGAGGTGCTCTCTCAGATCCTGCTCGACCGTTTTGGGCTGGCGGCAGCCTTTACCCAGGGCGGTGTGCTCTATCGCGAAACCATCACCGGGGCGGTGGAGGGAGTGGGCCACTACGAGCCTCTCAAGCACTATGCCGAGGTACATCTGCTGCTGGAGCCGGCGCCCCGGGGCAGCGGCCTGCGGTTTGAGACGGCCTGTCGGGAGGACGATTTAGACCGCAACTGGCAGCGACTGATCCTCACGCACCTGCGCGAGAAGCAGCATCTGGGCGTGCTCACCGGTTCGCTCATCACCGACATGACCATTACCTTGGTTTCCGGCAGGGCCCACTTGAAGCACACCGAGGGCGGCGATTTTCGCCAGGCTACCTATCGGGCGGTGCGCCAGGGACTGATGCAGGCTGAAAGCGTGCTCTTGGAGCCCTGGTACGACTTCCGCCTGGAGCTGCCCCAGACCAACGTGGGCCGTGCCATGACGGATTTGCAGCAGCTGGGGGCGACCTTCGACCCGCCGCAGACGGCGGGGGAGACTGCTGTACTCACCGGCGCCGGGCCGGTGAGCGCGCTGCAGGACTACCCCCAGACCGTGGCGGCCTATACCCGGGGGCTGGGTCACTTTGCCTGCACCCTCCGGGGTTACGCGCCGGTCAAGGATCCCGGGCCGGTGGTGGAGGCTGCCGCCTACGATCCCGAGGCAGACACGGAAAACAGCCCCGACAGCGTCTTTTGCAGCCACGGGGCCGGATTTGTGGTCAAATGGTGGGAGGTGCCGGAGAGGATGCATCTGCCCAGTGTCCTCACGCCGCCCAAGGAGGAGCCGCCGATGCGGGATCTTGCGGCAGAGTACTGCGCGATTGTGGCCACGGACAAGGAGCTGATGCAGATTTTTGAGCGCACCTATGGCCCCATCCGGCGGGACAAGACCCAGGCCATGCGCACAGCCAAGCCGACTGCCTCCAAGCCCTATCGGGCCAGCCGCCCCCTTCTGGGGCCGGAATATCTGCTGGTGGACGGCTACAACATTATCTTTGCCTGGGACGAGCTCAAAAAGCTCTCGGATAAGAGTTTGGAGGATGCTCGACAAATGCTCATTGACCGGCTGCGCAACTATCAGGGCTTTCATCAGCAGCCGGTGATTGTGGTGTTTGACGCTTATAAGGTCAAGGGAAATCCCGGCTCGGTGGAGCACCACGGCGGCCTCTCGGTGGTCTACACCAAGGAGGCAGAGACGGCGGATCAATATATTGAGAAGGTCACCCACGAGCTGGGGAAAAAGCACCGCGTGCGGGTCGCCACCTCCGACGCCCTGGAGCAGATTATCATTCTCGGTCACGGTGCGCTGCGGGTATCGGCTCGGAGTTTCCACCAGGAGGTGCTGGAAGCGGAAGCCGCCATCCGGGATTATCTTGCGGGGAGCTCCTGAGGGGATTATTCGCCGGAGAAGCTGGCGCAATAGGGCGCCAAGGTGCAGCGATCACACTGAGGGCTGCGGGCGGTGCACACGGCTCGGCCGTGAAGAACGATGCGGTGGCAGAAGTCGGAGCTCTCCTCCGGCGGGAGAATATCCCGCAGCTGCTTTTCCACTTTTTCCGGTTCTTTGCCCTGGGCCAAGCCCAGCTTGTTGCTGATGCGGATGCAATGGGTGTCGCATACCACTGAGCCGGGTACCTTGTAGAGATCTCCCAGCAGCAAGTTTGCAGTTTTTCGCCCCACACCGGGAAGGGCGAGCAGAGCCTCCATGGAATTGGGCACTTTACCGCCGTGACGCTCCTGCAGAGCCTGGCAGGCTAGGACGATGTCGCGGGCTTTGTGGCGGTAAAAGCCGCAGGAATGCACCAGGGTCTCCACTTCAGCAACATCTGCCTCGGCGAAGGCTTCCAGGGTGGGATAGCGTGCGAAGAGCGCCGGGGTGATGAGGTTGACCCGCTCGTCTGTACACTGGGCCGAAAGACGCACGGCGATCATCAGTTCATAGTCCTTTTGATAGTGCAGCGCGCACATGGGATCAGGATAGACTTCCTTCAGCGCCTCAATGACGGCAAGAGCCCGTTCTTTCTTGTCCATAAATGGCCTCCTGGGGGATAGATAGAAAAATTATATCAGATTTTGGCCTTTTTTGAAAGAGATAGATCATTAAAAGAGGAGAGATTACCATGAAACAAGTCATTCAAAACGGCCTCATCCACGACGCGATTCACCGCGAACCCTATCGGGCGGATCTTTTGGTGGAGAACGGAAAAATCGCTGCCATCGGTCAAGGGCTGACCGGCGATGCGGTCATAGACGCCTCCCATTTGGAGGTCTATCCCGGCTTTGTGGACGCCCACACCCATATTGGTTTGGACGGCTACGGCACCGGCGCGGAAGGGATCGACTACAATGAAATGAATGACATCTGCTGCCCGCAGCTGCGGGCCATCGACGGGATCGACCCGCTGGATCACACCTTTGAACTGGCGCGCAACGCCGGCGTCACCTGCGTGTGCACCGGCCCCGGCAGCGCCAACGTCCTGGGCGGTACGTTTACGGTCATCAAGACTGCCGGACGCCGGGTGGATGACATGGTGGTCATTGAAGAGACGGCAATGAAGTGTGCCTTTGGGGAAAATCCCAAGCGGGTCTACCGCGACAAATGCGATTCTACCCGCATGTCCACGGCAGCGATCCTCCGTGAGGCGCTGTCTAAAGCCCGGCGCTACGGCGAAAAGGTGGCTGCGGCTCGGGGTGATGTGACGAAGCTGCCGCCCTTTGATATGAAGCTGGAGGCGCTTCAGCCTGTCATCTGTGGGGAAATGCCGCTGAAAGCCCACGCCCACAAGGCAAACGATATTTTCACGGCGATTCGCATTGCCGAAGAGTTTGGCCTGAAGCTTACGCTGGAGCATGTCACCGAGGGCCACCTCATCGTGGAGGAGTTGGCCAAGACGGGCCTCCCCATGGCGGTGGGCCCCACCATGAGTCACGCCAGCAAGGTGGAGCTGGCCTACAAGAGCTGGACAACGCCGGGGGTTCTGGCCCAGGCAGGGTGCCATGTATCCATCATCACCGACAGCTCTGTGATTCAGCAGGAGAACCTGCCGCTGTGCGCCGGCATGGCTGTTCGGGCGGGTATGGATCCCTTCCAGGCGCTCCAGGCCATCACCATCCGCCCCGCAGAACACATCGGCGCGGCAAGCCGTGTGGGCTCCATTGAGGTGGGAAAGGACGCCGACTTGGTCTTGACCGACGGCAGCCCCATGGCCATCGCCACGGTGGTGCACCGGGTGCTCATAGACGGGAAAACGGTCTATCAGCTGTAAAATTCGACCAATTGAGTTTACAAGCGGGGAAAGTTGTGGTATATTGTATTTGTTAAGATTCGGCTTTCCCCGAACCAGAAAGCCTTTGGCTAGTATTTGGAGGTAATGACTATGAACACACCCCTCAAGGGCGCATGCATTTTCGGCCAGTCCGGCGGCCCTTCTTCCGTTATCAATGCCAGCGCCTACGGCGTCATCAAAACGGCTCTCGAGAGCGAGTATATCACCAAGGTCTACGGTGCCAACCACGGTATCAAAGGCGTCTTGGATGACCGTCTGCTGATCATGGATGAGGAAGACCCCAAGGAGCTGGAGCGCTTGCTCTACACCCCCTCCTCCGCGCTGGGCTCTTGCCGCTACAAGATTGCCGATCCCGATGTGGACGACACCGACTACAAGCGCATCCTCGAGATCTTCAAGAAGTATGATGTCCGCTACTTCTTCTACAACGGCGGCAACGACTCCATGGACACCTGCAACAAGATCTCCAAGTACATGGCCAAGGTCGGCTATGACTGCCGTGTCATCGGTGTGCCCAAGACCATTGACAACGACCTCTTCGGTACCGATCACTGCCCCGGCTTCTCCTCCGCGGCCAAGTATATCGCCACTTCCATCATGGAAGTGTACCGCGATTGCCATGTCTACGACACCGGCATGATCACCATTATCGAGTGCATGGGCCGCCATGCCGGCTGGCTTACCGCTGCTGCGGAGCTTGCCAACCTCTCCGGTGAGGGCCCCGATTTCATCTACGTCCCTGAGGTGGACTTCGATATGGACAAGTTCCTGGCCGATGTCACCGCCCGCTATGAGCAGAACAAGAACTGCATGGTGGCGGTCTCCGAGGGTATCCACTATGCCGATGGCTCCTTTGTCTCGGAAGCCAAGACTTCTGCGACCGATGGTTTCGGTCATGCCCAGCTGGGTGGTCTGGCTGCACATCTGGCTGCTGTGGTCAAGGAAAAAACCGGCGCCAAGGTGCGCGGCATCGAGCTGAGCCTGCTGCAGCGCTGTGCGGCCCACTGCGCCTCCGGCAATGACATCCAGGAGAGCTTTGCCTCCGGCAAGGCTGCCGTGGAGGCTGCTCTGGCCGGCGAGACCGACAAGATGGTCGGCTTCGTCTGTAACCGTGAGAACGGCTACCGCTGCGAGACCAAGCTCTTTGAGCTGAGCAAGGTGGCCAACTTCGAGCAGAAGCTGCCCTTGGAGTGGATCAACGCCGAGCATAACGGCGTCACCAAGGACTTTGTGGACTACTGCCTGCCTCTGATCCAGGGCGAGACGCCCATGGTCAAGGAGAATGGCCTGCCCCGGTTCTGCCGCTTGAAGAAAGTATTTGCGTAATCCAAATTTTTACGGGAGCCCACTTTTGTGGGCTCCTCAGACTGTCGAGAAACCTTGCTACTGGCGCTTAGGACAGAGCAGCAGGGGGTGTGTGCGGGGGGCAAAGAGCCCCCTGCACGTTCAAAAAAGATGGATTTTTCAATGTTTCCAACATTGAAAAATCCTAAGCAGCGTGTCGAAAAGACTTTTTCGACACGCTGGGGAGCCCACTTTTGTGGGCTCCTTTTTATATTCCGGCACAGGTGATGGAATTTGTTCACAAATTCGGCGCAATCTATGCTATACTAGGACAAACGCGCTCCCATGCAGTCAGCTGCAAATCCATGGAGCCGAGGAGTGAGAGATGGACGATCAATCCTATAACCCCAATGGAAGCTACCAGTATTCCAATAAGCCGAACAGAAAGAGCTTCAACCTGAAGAACCTGGTAAAAATTGTGGTGATTTTAGCCATTGTTCTGGTGGTCGCCGTAGTAGGCGCGGGTTCGTTCTACACCATCGGCGAACAGGAGAACGCCGTGGTCACGACGCTTGGCGTACCCCAGACGGTCACCTCACCGGGCCTGCATTTCAAGATTCCCTTCATCCAGCAGGTGCACAAGGTGGATATGACCATCAAGGGCTTTTCCATCGGCTATGATGAGGACTCGAACGAATCCAAGACCGACGAGAGCCTGATGATCACCAGCGACTTCAACTTTGTCAATGTGGACTTTTTCTTGGAGTACCGCGTGACCGACCCGGTGAAGTATCTTTACAGCAGCTCCAGCCCTGTTTCCATTCTCAAGACCCTGGCCCAGAGCTACATCCGCGACACCATCGGCCTCTATCCGGTGGACGATGTGATCACCTCCGGCAAGAGCCAGATTCAAAGTGAGATCAAGAGTAAGATCATGACCCGCATGGAGCAGGAGGATTTGGGGATTCAGCTGGTGAATCTCACCATCCAGGATGCTGAACCGCCGACGGCTGAGGTGATGACGGCGTTCAAGGACGTGGAAAACGCCAAACAGGGCTCTGAGACGGCGGTGAACAATGCCAACAAGTACCGCAGCGAGCAGATTCCTGCCGCCGAGGCCCAGGCAGATCAAATTGTGCAGCAGGCCGAGGCCGAGAAGCAGAGCCGCATTAACGAAGCCAACGGTCAGGTGGCTCGATTCAATGCCATGTATGAGGAGTACAGCAAGTTCCCCGGCATCACCAAGCAGCGTATGTACTATGAGGCTATGGAGGAATTGCTGCCCGGTCTGCGGGTGATCCTCACCGATGAAAACGGGAACAGCCTCAAGATGTTCAATTTTGGGGAATAAGGAGGAATCACTGTGAAAAAGACCATTCGAAATATAGTCATTGTCGTGCTTTTGGTGGTGATTCTCACCGGCGCCCTCAGCTGTCTGGTGGTCACCCAAGCCAACCAATACACCATTGTCCGCCAATTCGGCAAGGTGGTGGACATCCGGGACACGGCGGGTATCAGCTTCAAGGTGCCGTTCTTACAGGATACCCAGACCCTGCCCAACACTGTGCTTTTGTATGATTTGCCGGTTTCTGATGTGATTACCAAGGACAAAAAGACCATGGTGGCCGACAGCTTCGTCCTTTGGCGGATCTCCGATCCCCAGAAATTTATTCAGACCCTCAACTCCAGCGTCTCCAATGCCGAAAGCCGCCTTTCCACGCTGGTTTACAACGCCATGAACAACACCATCTCGGGCATGAACCAGAGTGAAGTGATTTCCGGACGGGACGGTGAACTGGCCAGCGCCATTAAGGCCGGTGTCACGGGCCTGGAGCAGTACGGCATTGAGCTCATCGCTGTGGAGACCAAGCGGCTGGATCTGCCTGACGACAACAAAGAGGCCGTCTACCAGCGGATGATTTCCGAGCGGAACAACATCGCTGCCCAGTACACCGCTTCCGGCGAGAGCGAGGCCCAGAAGATCCGCTCAGAGACAGACAAAGAGGTGGAGATCATGCTCTCCGAGGCCAAGGCCCAGGCGGAGGTGCTGCAGGCGGAGGGTGAGGCAGAGTATATGCGCATCCTCTCCGACGCCTATGCCGACCCCGACCGAGCGGAGTTTTATAACTTCGTCAGAAGTCTCGACGCTGCCAAGGCCAGTCTCACCAATGAGGATAATATTTTGATCCTCGGCCCCGATTCGCCCCTGGCGCAGATCTTCAATGACACGACTCTGACTGAGAATACCACTGCACCTACTGCGTAAAAGAAGCACTGCAGCCGAAGCGAAAGCGAGAATAAAACCGGGAGCGTTGCAGAATTTTTATCTGCAACGCTCCCGGTTCTTTTGTGTTGTCAATTCTCTCGGGCAGCCAGGCGCTTTTCCATGGTTTTGCGCACGGCGCGGAGAATATTCTCATAGCCCGTGCAGCGGCAAAGATGGCCCGACAGGAGCTTTCTCAGTTCCTCATCGCTGTAGCGCTTGCCGCTCTCAAGAATCTCCACGGCGGTCATAATAAAGCCCGGCGTACAAAAACCACACTGGATCGCGGCCTCGTCCACAAAGGCCTGCTGGATGTCGGAGAGCTCGCCGTTGGGCCCCAGGAGCCCTTCCAGGGTGCGGATCTCCTTGCCGTCGGCCCAGGCAGCCAGATACAGACAGGAGTTGAAGCATTCGCCGTCGATGATGACGTTGCAGGCGCCGCACTCGCCCACCTCGCAGCCCTTCTTCACCGATGTGAGGCGGAAGTCATTGCGCAGCATATCGGTGAGGCTGGCCCGAACGTCCACGACTGTGGTCACGGATTTGCCGTTGATGGTGCAATGGATTTCTTTGAACTGTGCCATCAGAGTGCACCTCCTGCCAAGAGAATGGATTGGGTGAGGCACCGCCGGGCCAGTTCCACGGCGATGTGTTCCCGGAAAGCCTTGCTCGCCCGCCAGGAATCCCGAGGATGAATGTCCTCGAGGACAGCTTTGGCAAAGGACGAGATGGTTTCGGCGCTGACAGCCTGCCCCTTTGCCAGTGCCTCTGCGGTACCAGCCCGCATTGGGATAGGGCCTGCCACGCCATAGGCAATACGGACATCCTCAATGGCTTTCTTGTCCTCAGAGAGCTTGACGTTCACCGAGCAGCCGGTGGTGGCGATGTCCATGGCCTCGCGCATGGCGTATTTGATGTAGTGACCGAAGTAGCCCTCGTAGGCCGCCTTTGGGATGAGAATAGCGGTCTGAATCTCGTCGGGGCGGATGTCAACCACGCCGGCCTTGATGTAGAAGTCCTGGATGGGCAGGCGGCGGACACCGCTGCTGCCGGTGAGTTCCACGATGGCATCCCAGGCAAAAAGGGTGGAGGCGGAATCGGCAGAGGTGACGCCGTTGCAGGTGTTGCCGCCGATGGTGCCGGCGTTGCGGATCTGAGGGCCGCCTACCATATCCACCGCCTGCCCTAAGACATTGATGTATTTCTGGATGATGGGGTCTTTCGTGATGTGGGAGAAGCTGGTGAGAGAGCCGATGCGGATGGTGCCGTCCTCCTCCAGCGTCACGCCCCGGAGGGCGTCGATACCGTAGATGGAGATGAGGGCTTTTCCGGCGCGCTTGCCCTCGCGCATTTGCACAAAAACATCGGTGCCGCCGGCAAGAATTTGAGCCTCGGGGTGGGCGAGACGCAGAGACACGGCCTCGGCAACGGAGTTGGCCTCATAGAGCGCAGCGAGATCGTACATTATTTGCACACCTCCTCAAAGAGTCCGGCCTCTTGGAACGCAGCAAAGAGGACATGGGGCGTAATGGGGCATTGATCGATGGCCACGCCGGTGGCCTGGAAGATGGCATTTCGGATGGCCGGAGCGCCGGAGCAGGCCGGCGGCTCACCCAAGGCCTTGGTGCCGTAGGGGCTGGTGGGTTCAGGGTTCTCCACGAACCGTGCCTCCAGGGTGGGATGATCCATAAAGGTGGAGAGCTTGTAGTCGAGCAGATTGTTGTTGAGCACCTTGCCGGTCTTGGGATCAAACTTGAGCTCTTCGGAGAGGCCGTAGCCGATGGCCATGGACATGCCGCCGTGTACCTGCGCCTCAGCCAGAGCGGGGTTGATGAGCTTGCCGCAGTCGTGGACATTGACCATGTTCAGAAGCTTCACCTTGCACATGGGGATATCCACTTCCACTTCGGCAAAGGAGCAGCCGAAGGAGTAGGCGTTGGACTTGATCTGATAAGTGCTCTCGGCGGTGATATGCTCGGAGTGGGTCATGGAGTAGAGTGCCTCGGTGGCCAGGTCACCCAGGGACATGAGGACTCTTCCGTCGGGCACACGGACGATCTTGCCGTCTACGAGATCCAGATTGGCTACAGGCATCCGGGTGAGCTCCTGGGCATACTTCAAGATCCGCTCTTTCAATAGCTGTCCGGTCTGCTTGATGGAGAAGCCGCCAATATAGGTCTGGCGGGAGGCGTAAGCGCCCAGACCGAAGGGCGTGATGTCGGTGTCCTGAGTGGAGACAATATGGACATCGGAAACCGGAATACCCACGGCGTCGGCAGCCATCTGGCTGTAAGCCGTGTCGCAGCCCTGTCCGATTTCTGTCTCACCGGTCTGCACCTGGATGGAACCGTCCTGATTCAAGACCATACGGCAGGAGCTGGACTCCAGGGAGATGGGCCATACGGCTGTGTTGTACCAGAACACAGCGCAGCCCACACCCCGGCGGATGGGGCCGGTTTGGTTTTGGTACTGCTGATACTTTTTCTGGTATTCCAGCACCGCCTCGCCCTTTTCCAGCACTTGGCGGAAGGTGTCGTAGTAGTTTTCGTTCTTGGAGAAGCCGTCTACATAGCCTTGGTGCATCACGAAGCGGTTGCGGTACTCCAGGGGCGGGATGCCCAGCGCCTTGGCAATGTCGTCGATGTGACTCTCCCCGGCGAACATGGCCTGGGGGATGCCATAGCCGCGCATGGCGCCGGCGGCGGGGCGGTTGGTGTAGACCGTCCAGCAGTCGCCTTCCACATTGGCGCAGGGGTAAAGCTGGGGGAAGCAATTCATGCCCTTGGCACCAACGCCGTGGCCGTGGGAGGCATAGGCGCCCTGGTTGGAATAGCATTCGATTTTCCGGGCGGCGAAGGAACCGTCAGGCCGCACCCAGGAGATGATATGGGTACGGATGGCATGACGAACGCGATTGGAGACAAAGGTCTCTTCCCGGGCACAGTCGAGCTTCACCAACCGACCGCCTACCTGGGTGCAGACCCAGGCACACAGGGGCTCATAGAGGGCATCCTGCTTGTTGCCGAAGCCGCCGCCGATGTAGGGTTTGATAATGCGTACCTTACCCCAGGGGATCCCCAGGGCCTGACCCACGACGCGGCGGATGATGTGGGGAATCTGGGTGGAAGAGGTGACCACCACGCGTCCCGCCTCCATCTGGGCAAAGCAAATGTGGTTTTCAATGTGGCAGTGCTGCACCGTGGGGGTGTTGTACCAGCCCTCCACCTTGATCAGACCCGGCTCCTGGATGGCCTTTTCATAGTCGCCGTTGCGGAAACCGGAGTGGGCCAGGATATTTCCCGGGAAACCCTCGTGGAGTTGGGTGGCGCCCTCTTTCATGGCGTCGAAAACGTCAAGAATTACGGGGTATTCTTCATAGCTGACCTTCACGGCTCGTACAGCCTGGGCAGCGGCGACCTCGTTTTCCGCCACCACCACAGCCACATCATCGCCGTAGTAGCGCACCCGCCGGTTTAAGAGCAGCCGATCAGCCACGTCCTGATGGCTGGGGTCGGTGCTCCAGGGATGGCCTGCCGTGGGGAAGGGGAGGTTGGGCACGTCGAAGCAGGTGAGGATTTTCACCACGCCGGGGATTTTTTCGGCTTCGGACGTGTCGATTTCGGTTACCAGACCGTTGGCCACGGTGGAGTGCACAATCTTGATGATGAGGGCGCTGCGGTCGCAGAGGTCATCGGTGTACTTGGCCCTGCCGGTGGCCTTGTCGAAGGCGTCAACCCGGGCGATGGGCTTTCCTACGCTTGTGCTCATGGGGAACCCTCCTTGCAATGGGAATGTCGTTTCTGGTTTTATGATAGCACAGTTTCAGCCGGGGGAAAAGAAGCCACGTTATCTTTTTCAAAAAATATCGAATTACAACAAATTGCACACCATTGACGGCGGCGCTCCGGGGCGCTATACTGAGAAGGTGACAAACAAGATGCGAGAGGGGAGAAGGCTGTGAAGCTGGGGCTGGTGGTGATGGCTGCGGGACGCGGGACGCGTTTCGGCGGCGGAAAGCTGTTGGCGCCGCTGGGAGGCGTGCCACTGTATGTCCATGCCCTGGAGGCAATACCGGAGGCCGTCTTTACGGCTGTGGCGGTGGTGAGCGCCATTGCACCAATGTTGACCCTGGCGGAGGAGCGGGGGTTTGTGCCTGTGCGCAACGATCGGCCGGAGCTGGGCGTGAGTCACACCATCGCATTGGGCCTGGAGGCACTGCCGGATTGTGAGGGCGTGATGTTCCTGGCTGCCGACCAGCCGCTTTTGCGAGCTGCCACCGTGCGGCGTCTGGCGGAGGAGTTTTGCTGCCATAGCACATGCATCGTCGCCCCCGCCGTCGACGGCAGACGGGGGAGTCCCTGCCTCTTTCCGGCTGAATTCTTTCCGGCGCTTTTGGCCCTCTCTGGCGACCGGGGCGGTGCGGGGATTATCCGCGCCAATCCCCACCGCCTGCACCTGGTGGAGGTAGCGGCGGAGGAGCTTCTGGACATCGACACCCCGGCGGCACTCTCTGATCTGGAAGCAGTCTTATCGCTGGAAGAAACGCCGCGTTTTTCTAAAAAAATCCCCTAAAATCGGAAATAACATTTGACAAATAGAAGCCTGGTTGATATAATAATCCAGCCGCGTCGAAGAGGTATAAGTTGAGGTATGCCCTCACGCCTCCAGAGCGAGTCTACAAAAAAGGTAGGTGCAAATGAAATGCAGGCAGTTATTGTGACCGGTGGCAAGCAGTACAGCGTCAAGGAGGGCGACGTCCTCTATGTGGAAAAGCTGAACGCCGAAGCCGACTCCACCGTGACCTTCGATCAGGTGCTGGCCGTGCTGGACGGCGAGAACTCCAAGTTTGGTGCTCCCGTGGTGTCCGGTGCTTCTGTTGCAGGCAAGGTTCTCAAGAACGGCAAGGGCAAGAAGATTATTGTCTTTAAGTACCGTTCCAAGAAGGACTCCAAGTCCAAGCAGGGTCATCGTCAGCCCTATACCAAGGTGCAGATCGAAAAGATCTCCGTGTAATGACGAGAGTCGAATTTTTCGATCAGGACGGACGAATCACAGGATTTTCCGTCTCGGGCCACAGTGGCTATGGAGAAGCGGGGACGGATATCGTCTGCGCCGCCGTATCCACCGCCGTGCAGTTTGCCGAGTGCACGATTTCTGATGTACTGGGCAACCGCGTTAAGACCAAGGTGAATGAAGAAGCGGCCCGGATCACCTTGACCCTTCCCGCCCAGTGCGAGGATGAGGACGCCGTACAGGCAGTTCTCACCGGCATGATGCTCACGCTGTGTGAGCTGCGGGATCAGTACCCAGAATTTATCGAAGTTATGGAGGTGCAATTAGATGCTGAGAATTAGCTTTCAGTTCTTCGCCCATAAGAAAGGCGGCGGTTCCACCAAGAACGGCCGTGACTCCGAGTCCAAGCGCTTGGGCGTGAAGCGTGCTGACGGACAGTTCGTGCTGGCCGGCAACATTCTGGTTCGCCAGAGAGGCACGCACATTCATCCCGGCACCAACGTGGGCATCGGCAGCGACGACACCCTCTTCGCGCTCATCGACGGCAAGGTTCGCTTTGAGCGTATGGGCAAGGATCGCAAGAAGTGCTCCGTGTACGCGGAACAGTAAGAATTGCGGGGGCGCTGCTGAGCAGCGCCCTTTTTTCGTGGTGTGCCATCGGCAGCTGCTGTATATGCCATATCAGGCTGCACACAATATTTTAGGCGCAATTGCGCCGTAAGTGTCCGGTTTTCCCGGAGAAAGGTGTCATTTTATGTTTGTCGATCAGGTAAAAATCACCGTGAAGGCCGGCAACGGCGGCAACGGGGCCGTTGCCTTTCACCGGGAAAAGTATGTGGCCCAGGGTGGGCCGGACGGCGGCGACGGCGGCAACGGCGGCAGTGTGATCCTGCGGGTAGACGACAATCTGTCCACGCTGATGGATTTTCGCTATAAGCGCAAATATGTGGCTGCCAACGGCCAGGATGGTCAGGGGGCCCGGTGCCGCGGCAAAAATGGAGAACCGCTGATTATTCGTGTGCCTCGCGGTACCGTTGTGCGAGACGCCGAGACCAATGAAATCATCAAGGACATGTCCGATTCAGAGGATTTCGTTTTGTGCAAAGGAGGTCGAGGCGGTTGGGGCAACAAACATTTTGCCACACCCACCCGCCAAGTGCCTCGCTTTGCGAAGGCGGGGCTCCCGGGTGAGAGCCACGAGGTGGTGTTGGAGCTGAAGCTTCTGGCTGATGTAGGCCTGGTGGGTTTCCCCAATGTGGGAAAATCTACACTGCTTTCTGTGACCTCCAACGCCCGTCCGAAGATTGCAAACTATCACTTCACCACGCTCTATCCCAATCTGGGTGTCATCTACGTGGAGGAAGGTGTCTCTTTTGTTATGGCAGACATTCCGGGCATCATCGAGGGTGCTTCGGAAGGGCTGGGACTGGGGCACGATTTCCTGCGGCATATCGACCGCTGCCGGCTGCTGGTGCATCTGGTGGACGTGTCGGGCAGTGAGGCGCGCGATCCGGTGGAGGACTTTGAAAAGATCAATCAGGAGCTTTCCCAGTATTCTCCTGCGCTTGCCAAGCGCCCCATGCTGGTGGCAGCCAATAAAGTGGATCTGATCCCGGAGGGCTGCGACAACTTGGAGCGTTTGCGCGCCTATGTGACCGAGCGGGGCTACGCTTTCTACGAGATCTCCGCCGCTACGCACCAGGGTACGCGGGAGCTGGTGCTGGCCATTGCCGAAAAACTCCGAGAGCTGCCGCCGGTGACAATCTATGAGCCGGAGTACGTCAAGCCGCTGGCCCAGGCGGGCAGCGTGGATGAGGTGCAGATTCAGCGGATGGACGATGATCTCTGGGTGGTTTCCGGCGGCTGGCTCGCGCGGCTTCTCAATGACGTCAACTTTGACGACTATGAATCGCGCATGTACTTCGATCGGCAGCTGCGCCAATCCGGCCTCTTTGCCAGGTTGGAGGAACTGGGAATCCGTGACGGGGATACCGTGAGCATCTACGATCTGGAGTTCGAGTATACAAAGTAAATAATCCCCCAAAGGAGAGACTACGTAAGGAAGTAGCCTCTCCTTTTATATTGCCGAAAAAATCAGTGGTTGTTTGTCCTGATTTAGTGAATCCTTTGCGCCGCCTGGGACAACTGGCGGTTTTTTTGCGTCTTGTAGGGTGTCAGCTGACCAAAGCAGGAGGAATTACCATGGATGAACATACCCTGTGTCAACGGATTGCCCACGGCAGTCAGCCGGCGCTGGAGGAGGCCATCCGCCGCTACAGCGCCTATGTGGTCACCGTGATCCACAACCGGAGCCAGGGCTGCCTGCGTCCCGAGGATGAGGA
>CALXCW010000010.1 GCA_944386905.1 uncultured Oscillospiraceae bacterium | reverse complement strand
GGCCATCGGCGAAGATGAGGGCGCGGGAATTGGCGCCGGCGAGGATCATAAAATGGCCGGCCTGATACTCATCCGGGATCGCGCCCGGGTCACGGCCATTGCCGGCTCTTCTGCCGCGGCCATCGGCAGTGATGATCAAAATGAGATGACCGGCAGCATTGTCATTCTCGGCGATGCAGTGATCACCACCGGTGTAGAGTATGGCGTGTGGTTTGATGAGGATGCCCAACAGATCCGATACGTTTTAGAGGATGGTGCCACCGGCTACATTGGAGACAGTCAAAGCTCAAATCACGATTCTGCCAACGGCCAATATGTCATCGGCCCCAACGTGACGATCAACGGTGTCAAAGGCGCCGAGACGGAGGATCTGCTGAATTATGTCAATGTGCAGGTCGATGCGGGCGAGACGAAGAACCTGACGACCCTGGACGTGGAGGTGGAAAACGGCCTGTTCACAGCGAAAGCCAGCGGCGCGGGAACGGTGCTGGGGATCTACTACGACGGCAGCAAGACCGTTCCCACGGAGCCGGGCAGCTATACTGTGACCTGCTTGCTGGATTTCGGCGGTGGGAACACGCTCACGGTGGAGCTGGGGACGTATGTGGTGGCAGAGGCTGAGACCGAGGCGCCGCTCTATCGGGTATTGGACGAAGCCGGCCGGGATACGGCCTATACGGCAGAGCAGAGCGACGGCGTGCTGACGATCACGGTCGATCGGGCCTATGCCGTTCTCACAGCCCAGTGCGACGCCATGGAGACACTCCGCCAGCAGGGCGTGGAGACCATCGTGTTTGTGACCAAGGAGGCGACTTCGACCTTTGCGCTGGCCGATCTGCTGGAAAAGGGAACGGGCGCTGCGCGGTTCTACTTGACCCACGTTGGCACCGAGGTGACCTTCACGCTGGGCGATGCTATGACCGATATCAGCGCCATTCTGGCATGATTTGGACAGTTTGAAACAATCATAAAGAGCCCGTCGCAGAAACAAAGATCTGCGACGGGCTCTCTGATCATGGATCCAGAAGATAAAAAACCGGAGTAAAGCGAACTTTGCTCCGACGATGGTACGAGTGGCGATACAGAATCTGCGGTTTCCGTCAAAGGTACCCAAATCGAAGCCCAGCGGAGCGGGTTCGATTTGGAGAGGAGGAGCAGCGGCATGAGCGCGCTCTGACTTTTGAAAAAAGTCGGAGCAAGCGATATAAAGCTTGCTCCGACGATGGTGCGCGAGGCGGGACTTGAACCCGCACGTGCGTAATGCACACTAGAACCTGAATCTAGCGAGTCTGCCAATTCCACCACTCGCGCGTCTCTGCCATCGCTCTTGCGACAGCTTTAGTATAATAGCACATCTTTCGGGCAATGTCAATTCCTTTTTGACAAATTCCCCGCTTACGCGGGAAAGACCAGCTGCACCAGCGCCATATACACCACTGTCCCGGCGACGATCGAAAGCCAAGTCTGCCGCTTCCACAGCTGCAGCGCTGCCACCACGGCAATGGCAACCGCCTCGGGGATCCCGTGGCTGGAGGATGTCAGGGAGACATTGCGCAGACAGTACACCACCAGCAGGGAAAACACAGCTCCGGGCAGGACGCGGCCGAGATATTGCACTACCGGCGGCGTGGGCTTCTCCGACGGAAAGAGCAAAAACGGAAGAAAGCGGGTGAGCACGGTGCCCAGCACCACCAGCGCAATGGTGATGAGCTGTTGGGTGAGCGTCACGGCGCCGTCACCTCCTTGTCCACCACGCTGCGAAGGGCCACCAGGCCGAGGAGAATCAGCACCATGGCCGGAAGCATGAAGCCGTCGGCACCGAAAAACACCAGACAGAACAGCGACAGTGCGCCGCCTAGCAAGGCGCTCTGATGCTGGGAATCCTTGCGCCACTGTTCCAGCCAGATGACCACAAACATCGCCGTCAGCACAAAATCCAGCCCCTGAGTATTCAGTGGAAGCATGGCGCCGCACAGGCCCCCCAGAGTCGCCCCCAGGCACCAATAGCTGTGGTCAAGCAGAGTGACAAAAAAGTAAAACCATCCGCGATCCACGCCCTCCGGCGGCTGAACGGTGCAGTTGATGGAAAAGCTCTCGTCGCAAAGGCCGAAAATCAGATAGATTTTTTTGAGCCCGGTACCGCGGTAACGCTCCAGCATGGCCAGGCCGTAGAAGAGATGGCGGGCGTTGACCATCAGCGTCAGCAGCAGCACCTGGAGAGGCTGAAAGGGCGCAAGGAGCAGATTCACCGTCAGGAACTCCATGGAACCGGCAAAGATTGTCAGGCTCATCACCATGGGATACCAGAAGGAAAAACCGGCTGCGCGCATATAGATCCCATAGGTAAACCCCAAAAACAAAAAGCCTGTGAGAATGGGAATGGTGCGAGGAAATGCGGCGGTCAGCGCCTGCCGCTTGATGTGGGAAGTGGTCATAGATGGCTCCTTGCCCGCATAGCTGCCCCGGCGCAGCGGAGGCGCCGGGGCAGCGGGGCTTATTTCTCTTTGTAGTAGAGCATGCAGTGGCAGTAGCCTTCAAAGCTGGGATCTTCGATCTGCTCGCGGAACTCCTGGCACATGCACTTATATTCCTCCGTCCGCTCCACGCGGCAGGGGCAGTAGCCGCCGGTACGCTTGAGGCCGTCACGGACGGTCTTGACCACGGCTTCATTGTCGTTCAGGCGAACTTTTCCCATTTCAGCCCTCCAAAAATGCTTCAATATCCTCTTTCGGCTGGTAGCCCATGGTCTGGCGCACGGCTTCGCCGTTTTCGAAGAGAATCAGTGTGGGGATGGAGGTGATGCCATAGCGGCGAGCCAGCTCCAGCTCTTCATCCACGTTGACCTTGCCCACCTTGTGGGTCTGAGACAGCTCCTCAATTATGGGGCTGAGCATCATGCACGGGCCGCACCAGGTGGCCCAGAAGTCCACCAGCACTTTCTCCTTGCTCTCCAGGACAAGCTCCTGGAAGTTATCTTTTGTCAGGGTATATTCCATGGTCAATGACTCCTTTTCTGTGAAATCTGCGGCCACGTGCCCTATGGCCGTACAAAATATTATACCACAGGATCGGATTTCTGTCATCCCTCAAAAGACTACCACCAGCAGCATCTTGAAGGGCTCCTGGGCATAGACGGCATGGGGATGACCGGCTGGCATGACGATGGATTCGCCGCGCCGCAGAGAGAAGTCAACGCCGTCAATGGTGATACGGCCTACGCCGTCCAGGCACGTGACAAAAGCGTCGCCGCCGGACTGGTGTGTGCTGATTTCTTCACCCTGGTCGAAGGCAAAGAGAGTGATACTCACGGCGCTGTTTTGCGCCAGGGTTTTGCTCACCACCTGGCCGCTCTGGCAGGTGATTTCGTCGCGGAGGGTGAGCACCGCGCCTTTTGTGATATTCTTCATGGGTTCAGACATGATCAAGCTCCTTTCGATCCAGAATCCGGCCGTCAATTGAGAGAGTCACTACCTGACAGGGGATGGCCTTCCCGGCAGCGGCCAGGGCTTTTTTCACGGCCAGCTCCAAACCGCCGCAGCAGGGCACCTCCATACGCACCACCGTGAGGGAGATAATCTCATTACCGCCCAGAATGGCCGCCAACTTCTCACTATAGTCTATGCTGTCGAGTTTCGGGCAGCCGATGAGGGTGATGTGCTCCGCCATAAAGTCCTGGTGGAAATTGGCATAGGCATAGGCGGTGCAGTCGGCTGCCACCAGCAGCCGGGCGCAGGAGAAGTAAGGCGCATGCACCGGAGCCAGCTTGATTTGACAAGGCCACTGACCCAGCTGAGAGGGCTGCGCTGCAATTTGTGACGCTTGCTGCGGCCGAAGACGGCGCTGCTGCTGTCCGGGACAGCCGGGAAGGCTTGCTGCAGCCCGGGCCGCGGCCACAGCCTCCGCGTCATAGGCCGGAGCCTCCCGCTGGACAAAACAAATCGCGCCGGTGGGGCAGGCGGGGAGACAGTCGCCCAGACCGTCGCAGTAGTCCTCCCGCATCAGCCGGGCCTTGCCGTCCACCATGGCAATAGCACCCTCATGGCAAGCTGCGGCACAGGCGCCGCAGCCGTTGCAGCGTTCGGAATCAATTTGAATGATGGTTCGAATCATGGTAGCACGCTCCTTTGTTTGCTTGACTGGTTGAGCGCAGTATATTATAATTTGCAATGAAAATATGTTGTTATAACAACAAAAGGAGGGGGAAAATGAATCTGACCAATACGCAGCTGTTTCGTGGCATGACGCAAGCCGAGATTGACCAGCTTTTACATTGCCTGGGTGCGGCGGAGCGGCAGTATGTTAAGGGAAGCGTCATTTTTCCGGAGGGCGAACCCACGTCCTATTTGGGTGTGGTGCGCCGGGGGCAGGTGCTTCTGGAGAGCTGGGATGTCTGGGGCAACCGCACGCTTTTAGGAAGTGCCGGGGAGGGGGCGGCCTTTGCCGAGGCCTATGCCTGTCTGCCCGGGGAACCGCTGCTGATCCGTGTCACGGCGGCGGAGGACACCACGGTGCTGCTTCTCCACGTGGAGCGGATTCTGACCACCTGTCCCAGCGCCTGCGACTTTCATGCAAGGCTGATTCGCAACTTGCTTACGGTATGCGCGCAAAAGAGTCTCCAGCTTTCACGGCGGATCCTCCACAACGGTTCCAAGACCATCCGTGGCAGGTTGCTTTCATATTTCTCGGAGTGTGTCAAACGCAGCGGCAGCGCCACCTTTTCCGTGCCCTTTTCCCGGCAGCAGCTGGCGGATTATCTGGGGGTTGACCGCAGCGCCATGAGCAATGAGCTCTCAAAAATGCGGCGGGAGGGCCTGATTCAATATGAAAAAAATACCTTCACCGTGACCGATGGGCTGTGAGGTCGAAAAAGGGAAAAGACCCCCTTGACATCCCGGAGGAAGATGCGTAAGCTAATACTGGTTTTATATGAATGAAGGAGATCCGGCGCCCACGGCGGCAATGGAGCGTCGGCCTGCGCAGTGCGGCTGAATGTCGCTTTGTAGATAAGGGAGGAAACCGGTATGACCATCAGGGATTTGCAGCCCGGCCAGAGCGCTACGGTGTGCGCCGTCGGGGGTGAGGGTGCGCTGCGCCAGCATTTTTTGGATATGGGTGTGATTCCCGGCGCCGAGGTCACTCTCATCAAGCTTGCCCCCATGGGCGACCCTATGGAGCTGCGGCTCCATGGTTATGAACTGACCTTGCGCCTGGAGGACGCGGCGAAGATCGATGTCGACGATGTTCACGACGCGGCGCCGGTGGCGGAGCAGCGGCGGCGGGTGGCCTTTACGGCCCACCCTGGCCTGGGCCAGAGCGGCATCTACCACACCGAGGCCGGAACCCCCTTGCCCGACAGTGTCAAGCTGACCTTTGCCCTGGCAGGGAACCAAAACTGTGGCAAAACCACGCTTTTTAACCAGCTTACCGGCTCGAACCAGCATGTGGGCAATTTCCCCGGCGTTACCGTCGATCGTAAGGACGGTGCCATCCGCGGTCAGGAGAATACCCTGGTCACCGATCTGCCGGGCATTTATTCCATGTCGCCTTATTCCAGCGAGGAGCTGGTGACCCGGGCATTTTTGCTGGAAGAGCGGCCCCGGGGTATCATCAACATCGTGGATGCCACCAACATTGAACGCAACCTCTACCTCACCATGCAGCTGATGGAGTTGAATATTCCCATGGTGCTGGCGCTCAACATGATGGACGAGGTGCGCGAGAACGGCGGCGCCATTCGGGTCAATGAGATGGAGAAGATGCTGGGGATCCCGGTGATTCCCATTTCTGCTTTCAAGAATGAGGGCATCGGAGAGCTGGTGGATCATGCCATCCACGTGGCCAGGTATCAGGAGCGCCCAGGCCGGGCGGATTTCTGCAACCCCGAAGATCACAACGGCGCGGTGCACCGCTGCCTCCACGGTATCATGCACCTCATTGATGACCATGCCCGTGCTGCCTCAATCCCGGTGCGTTTTGCAGCCAGCAAGCTGGCTGAGGGCGACGAAATGATTCTGGAGCAGCTCAAGCTGGATCAAAATGAGCGGGAGATGCTGGAGCATATCATTCAGCAGATGGAAGAGGAGCGGGGGATGGATCGCGCCGCCGCCATTGCAGATATGCGCTTTTCCTTTATTGAATCGGTCTGCCGCGAAACGGTGGTCAAACCGAGAGAGAGCAAGGGCCACGCCAGAAGCCAAAAACTCGACCGAATCCTCACCGGCAAATACACAGCCATTCCGGCCTTTGTGGGAATTATGGCCCTGGTGTTTTATCTGACCTTCGGTTTGGTGGGCACCTGGCTCTCTGATCTGCTGGCCCTGGGCATTGACTGGCTGACCCGGGTGGTGGATGCCGGTCTTACGGCTTATGGGATTAATCCGGTGGTGCAGTCGCTGGTCATCGACGGCATTTTCGCCGGTGTGGGCAGTGTGCTGAGCTTCTTGCCCATTATCGTCACGCTCTTTTTCTTCCTCTCTATCCTGGAGGACAGTGGCTATATGGCCCGCGTGGCCTTTGTGATGGACAAGCTCCTGAGAAAAATCGGCCTGTCCGGACGTAGCATCGTGCCCATGCTCATCGGCTTCGGCTGCACGGTGCCCGGCGTCATGGCTACCCGAACCCTTCCCTCCGAGCGCGACCGGAAGATGACCATTCTGCTCACACCCTTTATGAGCTGTTCGGCCAAGGTGCCTATCTATGGCTTCTTTGCGCAGGCGTTTTTCCCGGAGCACGCCACTTTGGTGATGATTTTGCTCTATTTTACTGGGATCCTCTTCGGCATTCTCTTTGCCTTGCTACTTCGCGGGACGCTCTTTCGCGGTGAACCGGTGCCATTCGTCATGGAATTGCCCAACTACCGTTTACCGGGGCTGCGCAATGTCAGCCAGCTTCTCTGGGAGAAGGCCAAGGATTTCCTTACCCGCGCATTCACGGTGATCTTCCTGGCTACCATCGTTATTTGGTTCTTGCAGACCTTTGACCTCAAGCTCAATGTGGTGGTGGATTCCCAGAACAGTCTCCTGGCACTGCTGGCCGGCGTGATTGCACCGGTATTCCTGCCTCTGGGCTTCGGCACCTGGCAGATTTCCACGGCGCTGCTCACCGGTTTCCTGGCGAAGGAGAGCGTGGTTTCCACGCTGACGGTGCTCCTGGGCGCTGAGGCGGCGGTGGCGCAGCTGCTCACACCGTTGACGGCGGCGAGTTTGCTGGTGTTCACTCTGCTCTATACACCCTGCGTCGCGGCTGTCTCCTCGATCCGCCGGGAGCTTGGTGGGAAATGGGCCGCGGGCGTGCTGGTGGGCCAGTGCGTGATTGCCTGGCTGGCAGCGCTGCTCGTGCATACGGCGGGCCTCTTGTTGGGGTTGGGCTGATGGACATAATCAGCCTGTTGATCCTTGCCGCCGTCATTGCGGCGGCGTGGGCCGCCGTGCGCTATCTCAAGCGCCACGGCGTGGGCTGCGGCGGTGACTGTGCCCACTGTTCTCAAAATTGTTCTCGCCGTCCGCCGGACGAGCATCCGAAGCCATAAAAATATCAGCGCCATCCCATGGGAAGGCGCTGATATTTTTTAGCTCTCATCTTCGATGAGCGGGCGAAGCAGTCCGTAGGCATCAAAGCGCGTGTCGCGAGAGGCGGTACAAAAGACCACCTGACTCTCGGGGCTTTCCAGGGAGGCGGCCACAGCCTCCACCATAGAGGCCACATCGCCGCCGCTGTCGGTGGAGAGATAGACCCGGTCGGCGCTGGCGGCAACTGCCTCCGATGCGCCGCCGAAACTGACGCGGATGGCGTAGCCGTCCAGCTGCTCTCGCAGAGCCTGGGCCGCGGCAGCCACGGTCTCGCCGCGATCGCCTTCGTAGACGATGTTGCTGGAGGTGGGCATGACAAAGTTGTCGAATACCACTTCATCGAAGCCCAATTCCGCCAGCTCTGCGGCGATGGATACCAGGAAATCCTGTACGGCTTGATCCTGGGGATCCAGCCAGTAGCAGCCGTTATCGTCCATCCACAGGGCGCCGGAGGAGAGAGGAAGGCCGCAGCTCTGGTTGGCCAGGGCGAAGTTGCTGTCGGAGAAAGCGGGCACCCGGGCGATGAGATAGATCTGGTTTTCCTCGGCAAGGCGAGAAATCAACGCATCTATGGCAGAGATATCGGCGCTGGCGGTGTTGGTACCTGCCAGTGAGGAACTGTAGTAGAAATTTCCATAGATGCTTTTGACGTCGAAGAGCAGAGATTGAGGCGTCTCCACTTCATTGAGGGCGTTATTGACGGCGTTGACATCTTGGAGCATGGCGGTGGTGATATAATAGCCCGTCAGGGGCTTCATGGGCTGGTCAACGCTGTTGGTGGGCAAACCGCCCTCGATGGGGTCAACGATCTCCAGGGGGAAATCCTCCTGATGGATGGGCTGCTGCTGGAGATGTTGGGCAGAGAGCTCCTGATTGTAGTCAAATTGCACGCCGTCGCTGGTGTAGACGAGGAAGCGCTGTAAGTAGATAAACCGCCCCAGGCAGAAAAGCAATACGATTCCGGCCACCACTGCGCAAATGAGGCCCAGTCGTTTTAGCCGAAGCTTGTTGCGATAGGAAAAGAAGCGCAAAACTCAGCCCCCCTGACGAACCCGCGCCGTGAGCTGACACCAGTCGTCCATCATGCGGCGCTCTACAATTTCCAGCCCGGCGGCCTCCACGGCCTGTATGACCTCGTCAAGGCGGGTGTTGAGAATGCCGGAGCAGAGGAATAACCCCTCCGGCTTGAGGAACCGCGGCACCACCGCCGAGAGAGGGATAACGACGTCG
This sequence comes from uncultured Oscillospiraceae bacterium, assembly GCA_944386905.1. Classification (GTDB taxonomy): domain Bacteria; phylum Bacillota; class Clostridia; order Oscillospirales; family Oscillospiraceae; genus Avoscillospira. Next base: position 18,094 of record CALXCW010000010.1, on the reverse strand, counting down.
GCGACGATGTTGGCCAGCACCAGATCATACCCATCTCCGGCCAGGCGTTCCATCATGGTACCGTCAGTGAGAACGTCGCCGGTGACGGCGGTGAAACGATCGGGGCCCAAATTGTTGTAGGCAGCGTTTTCCCGGGCAATATCCTCGGCCTTGGGGTCGATGTCCACGCCCACGGCGGTGTCCGCGCCCAAAAGGAGCGCCGCAATCGAGAGAATCCCGCTGCCGCTGCCCAGATCGATGACCGTCTCGCCGCCTGAAATGGCCTTTTCCAGAGCCATCATGCACATCTGGGTGGAGGCGTGGGCGCCGGTACCGAAGATCATGCCGGGGTCAAGCCGGACGGCAATGCGGCTGGGATCCTGTTTTGGATCGAGCCATTGGGGTACTACGATGAGCTTTTCTCCGATGGGCAGGGGTTGATAATACTGTTTCCAGTTGTTTTCCCAGTCCTCATCCTGGAGATTGGAGATGCGGATGGTCAGCGTGCCGAGATCCCGGTTGGGATTTTGCCGCTTTAAAAGAGCCAGCTGCTCTTCCAGACCCCGCACGGCCTCCATAGCTCCGGGGCCATCCTCCAGATAGAGACGAATTTGAGAAAGTCCGGCCATCTTTTCCGAGAGAGATTCGTCAACATAGTCCCAATACTGTTTGTTTTCTTCTAAAAAAGTTTCAAACTCCGCCGCGTCGTCCAGAATAAAACTGTCGTAGCCGATGACGGTGAGCCGGTCGGCGACCAAGGAGATTCCGGCGGAGGAAGTTTGAATACACAACTCAAGCCACTGCATAGCTGCCTCCCATGTATTCCCGGCGCAAGCCGGGAGAAACTAGATCACATCTTAGTTTACATGAATCAGGCAGAAATCACAAGAGTATTATTTTACAATTCTTCTTTTGTGTTGTATAATGTAGGTTCAAAGAAAGGACGGTTGCTATGACCACGGAACGAATCCAGCTGCGGCAAGGGGTGTGGCTGAACTATGTCCATTCCGACCGATTCAAGACCGGCTGCTTCAGCTTTAATCTGATCTGCCCGCTGACCCGCCCCGATGCGGCGCCCAATGCACTTATCCCCAGCGTGCTGCTTCGCGGCAGTCGGGACTATCCCGATCTCCAAGCCATCTCCCGGCGGCTGGACAGCCTCTACGGTGCCACAGTGGGAACGCTGGTGCGCAAGAAAGGCGAGGCTCAAGTGGTGGGCCTCTACGCTGATTTTCTTGAGGACTGCTATGGGGAAAATCAGCCGGTATTTCAGTCTATGATGGACTTTCTCAAGGGCCTGCTCTTCGAGCCGGTGGAAGAGAACGGCGGCTTTCTTACGGAATACCTCGACGGAGAGCGGCACAACCTGGAAAACACGATTGCCGCCCGCGTCAACGAAAAGCGCGCCTATGCCATCCACCGTCTGCTTGCAAATATGTGCGTTGGAGAGCGCTATGCCGTGCCTCGACTGGGGGAGGCCGACACTTTGGCTGCGCTCACAGACCGCTCTTTGCTGGCACGTTGGCGGCGGCTTTTGGCGGAGCAGCCGGTAGAAATCTTCTATCTGGGCCAGCAGCCTCGAGAGCAGGTCACGCAGGTTTTGGAGCGCTTGGTGACCCACTTGCCCGACGGCCCGCGCCCGGCGGTGGAGGCTGCGGCAGTTTTCAGACCTGAGCGACCAGTGCAATACGTGGACGAGGCCATGGACGTCACCCAGGGCAAGCTTACGCTGGGCCTGAGGACACCCATTACGCTGTTCGACGAGCGATATCCGGCGCTGATGCTACTCAATGCCGTCTATGGCGCTGGGATGACCAGCAAGCTCTTTTTGAATATCCGCGAAGCGCAGTCCCTCTGTTACTATGCCAATTCCTCGGTGGATAAGTTCAAGGGTGTCATGGTTGTGGGCTCGGGCATTGCTTTTGACCGCTATCAGCAGGCGCTGGACGGTATTTTGGCAGAGCTGGAGGCGTGCAAGGCCGGTCAGATCACCGGCGAAGAGCTGGAGTCGGCCAGAAGCTACCTGCTCTCCGGCCTTCGTACTGGCCAGGACAGCCCAGGCCGTCTGGACGACTACGCAGTGGGCCAGGCTGTGGCTGGTTTGCACGGCACCATGGAGGATCTGGCAGGGAAGCTGCGGGCCGTTACTGCGGAACAGGTGGTGGAGGCGGCAAAAACCCTTACCTTGGACACCGTCTATTTCCTCAAGGGGGTGGATCAATGAAGCTTCGAGAATACCCCCGCTTGGGCGAGCGGGTTTATGAGCAGCGTCTGGAAAACGGCCTGTTGGTGCGGGTGGTGGTGAAACCCGGCTTTGCCAAGACGTATGGCTTTTTGGCTGTGGACTACGGCTCTATTGACACGGCTTTTTCTGTGAACGGCGTGGCCTATACCTCCCCTATGGGCGTGGCCCACTATCTCGAGCATAAGATGTTTGATATGCCCGGTGGCGGCAGCGCCATGCAGGAATTTTCCCGCTACGGCGGTAACCCCAATGCCTTCACCAGCTACGACATCACCGCCTATCATGTGGAATGTACCGATCACGTGTTGGAAAACCTCGCTATTCTGCTAGATTTTGTTCACACGCCGTACTTCACCACAGAGAGTGTGGAGAAAGAGCGGGGAATCATTGCCCAGGAGATCCGCATGTATGAGGACAGTGCCGACTCCCAGGTCTATGAAACTCTCTTCGCGGCTACCTTTGCCCACCATCCCATCCGCAGTTCGATCGCCGGGACGGTGGAGAGTATCGGCGCGATCACGGAAAAGACGCTCTATGATTGCTATCACGCGTTTTATACCCCTTGCAACGAAATGTTCTGTGTGGTAGGAGACGTGGATCCGGCGGAAATTGTTCGCCTGGCAGAGGCCCACACTCCCGCCACAGGCGGCGGTGGCATTTTGCGCGACTACGGCCCGCCCGAAGCCATGACACCTCTGACCTCCAGGGTGTGTCGCACCATGGAGCTCTCCATGCCTACCTTTGCGCTGAGCTTCAAGGCAGAACCTGCAGCCTACGGCCCGGACAGCATGCGTCAGGAACTCGTGGGTGAACTGGCAGCGGAGTGTTTGGTGGGGGAATCCTCGCCCCTTTACGCCAGACTCTACACGGAAAATATCATTGACGCCGACTTTTCGTGCGGCTATGAGGGGCTGAAGGGCGTGGCCATGCTTACTGCCGGCGGCGACAGCGACGACCCCGAGGTGGTGGCGCAAGCGATATTGGAGGAGGCAGTACGCCTGAGGGATACAGGCATCTCCCAGGAACTCTTTGATCAGCTTAAGCGCTCGGCCCTAGGGCGGCGGATACGCAGCCTTGACAGCTTTGAGAGCATTTGCTACCGTATGTGCGCCTATCACTTCGAGGGCGTCAACTATTTTGACTTTCCCGACGTCTTTGCCCAGGTCACACGCGAGGAGGTGGAGGATTTCCTCCATCGCACGGTTCAGCCGTCTCGTATGGCCCTCAGCATGATTGTGCCCAAGGGGCAGACGCCTCAGCTTCTTCCGAAAGGAGTGTAATAACATGGGTATGATTACGTTTCCTAACCTTGGAATTTCTCTCAACCCCAGCCGCGTAGCCTTCACGGTGCTGGGTAAGGACATCTATTGGTATGGCATTATTATCGCTGTAGGATTCATCCTGGCTGTAATCTACGCCATTCGGAGAGCGCCGTCCTTTGGCCTCACTGAGGATCATATTCTCGATATGTTATTTGCCGCCGTGCCCCTGGCCATTGTCTGCGCACGGCTGTACTACTGCATTTTCTATTGGGATCTCTACCGTGACGATCCGGTGAAAATCCTCTATATCTGGAAGGGCGGCCTTGCTATCTACGGCGGTGTCATTGGTGCGGTGATCGGCGTGGCGATTTACAGCCGCCTGCGTCATGTGCCCTTCTGGCCGCTGGTGGATGTGGGAGGACTTGGGTTGCTCATCGGACAGATGATCGGCCGTTGGGGCAACTTCATCAATCGCGAGGCCCACGGTGCCGTCACCGATTCTTTCTTGAAAATGGGCATCACCGATGCTTCAGGAAACGTGACCTATTATCAGCCCACGTTCCTGTATGAATCTCTGTGGAATCTGGTGGGATTTGTGGCGCTGCACTTTTATTCCAAGCGCCGCAAGTTTGACGGCGAGATATTTCTTCTCTATGTGGCCTGGTATGGTCTGGGCCGGGCCTGGATCGAGGGCCTCCGTACTGACAGCCTTTATCTCTTTGGCACTGGTATCCGTGTCAGCCAGCTTCTGGCGGCTCTCTCCTGTGTGGCGGCGGTGGCAGCAATTGTCTATGTTCGCCTGCGGCGCAAGCCGCAACCGGATCAGCTTTATGTAAACCGCATCAGAGAAAATGCGGGAGATACAAAAAGCAATTGAGATTTCTGCAGGCAATGTGTTATAATAGAAAATAAAACCATAGGGGGTCATATCATGGCAATTAAAGATAGCTTTGATACGCTGTACGAAAAGGCCAGCGAGGCTGCCCAGCTGGCGGCCAGAAAGACGAAAAAACTGGCTGAGATGGCCAAGGCCAATCTCTCTATCTACGCTGAAGAGGACAAGATTAAGAAAGCGCAGCTGGAGCTGGGGAAGCTCTACTATCGCGACTATGTCCTAGGCGAGGATCAGGACGAGGCCGAATATCTGCCCTGGTGCCAGAAGATTGACGAATCCAAGCAGACCATTGCCGACATGCGCGACTACCTGGAGGAGCTCAAGGCTGAGCGTGTGGAGATGGATGAGGAGGACGACGCGGTCGAATGCTGTGATGCGCCGGCCGAGGCGGAGACTCCTGTGGAAGAGCCTGCGGCGGAAGAGGACGACAAGCCGGAAGCCTGACGGCGCGGCGGGCCTGGAAGGCTCTGTCTGGATCATGATTGCGCTTCCGCGGTTTTGTAAAATGAAATACGGCACGTAATTTGCGCCGGAAATCCCGGCTAAAGAAATCCCCCGTTTTCGCATCGCGAAAACGGGGGATTTCTTTGCGGTTTCGACATCAACATACGTGGAAAATACCCAGGTTTCCCCAGTTCATCTATGGAGAAAATAGGAAGGATTCACCGCTCGGCGTTTTGCCTGCGGCTCAATTAGGACAGGTATTCTGCCTCGAGCGCGCGCATCATAGCCACATATCGCTCCTTGCACTTCTCCAGTCGTCCTGCTTGGATGTCCTGGTAGCAGGGAAGAAGATAATCCTGCCGCAAGGCCTCATAATGCCGGTCGCGGTCGGTGGAGAGATCCAGCCGCAAAACGATGGCCGGAGCGATGTCGTAATATTCATCGATGAGATCCGGCCCGTCGGGGCAGGCGCGGAGATACCCGTCGCGGAAATTACGGAAGGCCGTCAGTTCGTCGCAGGTATCGGACTTGCCAGTGCCGCGGCAGACAGCGGTGGTGATGAAGCAAAGCCCCAGGTATTTTTTACGAAAACCTGCAACGATGGTGTCGTAGTCTCCCAGATTAAACACGCTCTTGGGGTAGCGACGCATCCAGGCACTGCGCAGCGCCTGGCAGTAGGCCTCACCGCAGGAAAGACCCATCCGCCGCACCATGGGCACCAGGAAAATGGCCAATATGAACTTGTCGCGATCCTGCACGCTCATGGCAAAGCTGCCGCGCTTAGAGCTGCTGCGCCAGTTTTCCTCCAGCTGGTTGAGGAACTCCTCCGCAGCGTCCTCCACGCTCAGCGCCCCAGCAGACACGGCTTCGTCCAGTTGACGAAATATTTTGCCGGTGGCGGCGCTGTAGCGGTCAAAAGCCGGTTCAAAGTCCGCCTTGGTGAGCGATTGCTCAATGCCCCGGTGGGCCACAATGGCCTCCAGAATGTGGTCGCGATAGTATTGACCGGCGGCGACGGCGTCTACGTCTACAGCCGCAGGCTGAGGCTGATCGACCACCAGCTCTGCCGGCGAAAGCCGGGCGCCGCAGTACAGGCAGGAGAATTGTTTGAGATGAGAAGGAATTTCCAGCTGCTCCCCGCACTGGGGACAGCGGCCCACAATGAGATCTACTTGTGCCATGACATCACCTTATTTTCGATTTTTCCTATCATACCACAATTTCTTTTCCCTGCCAATGGAAACGTTGCGTGAAAAACATATTTTTAGTCCCATTGGTTATACTAGCCATGGCGCCCTCGGCGCCATATTTTTCAAAAGGCGGCGAGAACATGGGCGAATTTTATGCTCCCATCCATATTTATTCCGGCCCCGGGGCCCTTGAGCGTCTGCGGCATTACAATGGACAAGGCGTCCTACTGGTGACGGATCATTTTTTTATTGAGAGCGGCGTCGTGGAAAAAATCCGTGCGCTCCTGCCGGAAAGTAAAGTGACGGTCTTTGACCAGGTGACCGCCGATCCGCCGGCGGTGTTGGCAGCACAAGGGGCAGCCCTCTGCCGCAGGCATAGACCTGGGGTACTGGTGGCCCTGGGCGGTGGCAGTCCCATGGACTGTGCCAAGGCCATCCGTCTGGCCTCTGAGACGGCGATGACCTTTGTGGCGATTCCCACTACCTCAGGCTCTGGCGCTGAAGCCACGTCCTTTTCCATCCTCACCCATGATGGCATCAAAAAGCCTCTGGTTGATCCGCTGCTGCGGCCGGATGCGGCCATTCTGGAGCCAACGCTGCTTGAAGCAATGCCCAAGGCGCTCATTGCCGACACCGGTATGGATCTCCTGGCTCACTGCCTGGAGGCCGTTGCGGCCACTGGAGCCACAGCTTTTTCCGATGCCCTGGCGCACGGTGCGGCCCGGTTGGCCTTTGCCCATTTGGAGCAGTCCTACCGGGGCGAGACGGCGGTACGTCTGTTCATTCACGAGGCGGCCACCATGGCAGGGATGGCTTTTGACAATGCCGGACTGGGGGTGCTCCATGCCCTGGCGCACAGTTTGGGTGGTGTGCTGCACCTGCCCCATGGGCGGCTCTGCGCCATGTTGATGCCACCGGTGTTGGCAGCCAATGCTCCGGCTGCGCGCCCTGCCTATGCCGCCCTGGCACGACAGTGCGGCCTTCAAGCGGCCACAGACGCCCTGGCTGTGCGGGATCTCACGGCAGCGCTTTGCCGCCTCAGGCGGCGGTTGGGTCTTCCGGCAAATCTACGAGAGGCCGGTGTGGCGCCGGAAACCGTGGCGGCCAAGCGGGAGGAAATTGTCGCAGCCGCACTAGCGGATCGTTGCTGTGAGACCAACCCTCTGCCGGTGACCAGAGCCATGGTGGAGGAAATTCTGAAGGCGGTGGTACCTTGGCAGAGACAATGATCTCCGTGGGTGTGGATCTCGGCACCAGCACCACCCAATTGATTTTCTCTAAACTTACGCTTGCCAATACGGCTCCAGCCTTCACCGTGCCGCGCATGGAGATCTTACACCGGGAGATTCTCTACCGCAGTGCCATCCACTTGACGCCCCTTTTAGGCACCGATACCCTGGACGCGGAAGCCATTGCTGCCATTCTCACAGAGGAGTACCGTCTGGCTGGTATGAGGCCGGAAACCGTACAGACCGGCGCGGTGGTCATCACCGGCGAGACGGCCAGGAAGGAGAATGCCAGAGCGGTGCTGGAGGCCATTTCCCATTTGGCCGGAGAATTTGTGGTGGCTACGGCAGGGCCGGCACTGGAGAGCGTCCTAGCTGCCCGCGGCGCCGGAGCAGAGTCCCTGGCGAAGTCCATGGGGAAGCGGTTGCTTCATCTGGATATCGGCGGCGGCACTACGAATCTGGCACTTCTCGATGCCGAGGGACGCATCGTGCAGACGGGATGCCTGAACGTGGGAGGCAGGCTGGTGAAGCTGAATCCGGACGGCGTGGTCACCTATGTCTCTCCGACACTCTTTGGTTTGGATACCCCGGCGGTGGGAGAGCGGGCCACGCCAGAATCCCTCGCACCGCTTCTGGCCCAGCTGGTGGCGGCGCTGGAGGAGGCTGTGGGTCTGCGTCCGGCCACGGCACTGCTCCGGGATCGTATCACCGACCAAACCATATCCACCCAGCCGCCGGTGGAGGCGTTGTCTTTCTCCGGCGGCGTGGCAGCGCTGCTGGATGAGAAGGAAGAGAATTGGCTTGCCTACGGCGACTTGGGCGTGCTTTTGGCTCGCGCCATTGCCGCCTCGCGTCTCTTCACGCTGCCCCATGATCTGGGTCGAGAGACCATTCGTGCCACGGTGGTGGGGGCAGGGAACTATGCGACGGAGCTCTCAGGCAGTACGATTTTTCACCGCCACGCCGTATTCCCCCTCCACGATCTGCCGGTGGCGCCCTTGGAGAAAGAGAATCTCGCCGACGGGATTCGCCAGGGCCTTGCCTTGCACGGCTACGACGTGCCGATTGCCCTGGCGTTGCCTCGCCAGGAGGCGTTGGACTACGATGGGCTGACCCGGTTGGCGGAGACCATCGCCGACGGCGCAAAGGGGCAGGGGAGAGAAGTGCCTCTGGTTGTGGTGCTGGAGCAGGACATGGCAAAAGCCCTGGGACAAGCGCTTGCGACGCTGGTGCCGCCGGAAAAGCCCCTGATTTGCCTGGATGGCCTTTATACGCCGCCGGGAAGTTATCTCGATTTGGCCGCTCCGGTGGGCGGCGGCACAGCCCTGCCGGTGGTCATCAAAACGCTGGCATTTGTATGATGGACAAGGAGGAAATGATTTGACGCTGAAAACCATGCTCTTTGGCCGCGTCTATGGCTTCGCCTCGGTAAAAGAAGTTTTGGCCAAGGCCAACGAAGAAAAATCCGGCGATCGGCTGGCAGGCATTGCCGCCGAGGACGCCCGGGAAAGGGTTGCAGCCAAGATTGTCCTGGCCAACCTCACGCTCCGTGATTTGCGGGAAAACCCAGCAGTGCCCTATGAGGACGATGAGGTGACCCGAATTATCCAGGATGACTTGAACGAGCGTATCTACGCTTCTATCGCAGGATGGACGGTGTCGGAGCTTAGGGAGTGGCTGTTGGACGAGGCGACCACAGAGGCGGACATTCGCCGCATCAGCCGAGGGCTCACTGCCGAGATGGCCGCAGCGGTGGCAAAACTCATGGGAAACCTCGACCTCATTACTGCGGCCGCCAAGATCCACATTACCGCCCATTGCAACACAACCATCGGTTTGCCTGGCACGCTCAGCTGCCGCCTCCAGCCCAACCACACTACTGACGATCCAGACGGCATTCTTGCCTCCCTGGTGGAGGGCTTGAGTTTCGGCGCAGGGGATGCGGTGCTGGGTCTCAACCCGGTGACGGATTCAAGTCAACGATTGGGAGAAATTCTCCGCCGCTTCGACGAGGTAAGAAACCGCTGGGAGATTCCCACTCAGATCTGTGTATTGGGCCATGTGACCACACAGATGGAGTCGATTCGCCAGGGCGCGCCGGCGGATCTCATCTTTCAATCCATTGCCGGCAGCCAGAAGGGCAATGAGGCTTTCGGCATCACAGCTGCACTTTTGGAAGAGGCGCGCCTCCAGGCGCTCCGCGACGGTACGGCTACCGGCCCCAACGTCATGTACTTTGAGACGGGCCAGGGCTCCGAACTTTCCTCCGAGGCCCATCATGGCGCCGATCAGGTGACCATGGAGGCGCGTTGTTATGGATTTGCCCGGCACTTCTCACCCTTCCTGGTGAATACGGTGGTGGGCTTCATCGGCCCGGAATACCTCTACGACGCCAAGCAGGTGACCCGGGCTGGGTTGGAGGATCACTTTATGGGCAAGCTCCTAGGCGTACCCATGGGTTGTGATGCCTGCTATACCAACCATATGAAAGCTGATCAGAATGATATTGAGAATTTGGCAACGCTTTTGACTGCCGCAGGGTGCAATTACTTTATGGGCATTCCCCACGGAGATGATGTGATGCTCAACTATCAGACCACGGGCTACCGTGAAACGGCGACGCTCCGCACCCTCTTCGGCAAGACGGCCATTGCGCCCTTCCAGGCGTGGCTGGAACGGATGGGCTTTGTGGAGAATGGTCGATTGACGGCCAAGGCTGGAGACGGCTCGGTACTTTTGGGGGAGGTGCGCCATGGATAGACAGGAACTCAAGGAGATGGTGGCCCAGCTGCTGCTGGAAATGGACAAGCCCCAGCCGGCGAAAACAGCCGGCAGCGGCGATGTCTTGCCGGATCTCACGGCGGTGGATCTTCGCGGGGAATACCTGGTGGAGAATCCCGTCAACGGCGAGGCTTTTCGACGATTGAAGCAAAAAACCTCGGCCCGACTGGGTCTGGGGCGAGCCGGGAGTCGCTACAAAACGGCATCGATGCTCCGCTTTCGTGCCGATCACGCAGCCGCGCAAGACAGTGTTTTTTCGCTCGTGCCGCCCAGCTTTGCAGAAGAGAACGGCCTGGTGGCCGTGCAGACCAAATGCCGTGATAAAGAGGAATACCTCACCCGTCCGGATTTGGGTAGACGCTTTGATGAACCCCAGCAGGCCGTAATCCGCGAAGCATGCGGCAAAAATCCCAGAGCGCTTCTGGTTATCGGTGACGGGTTGTCCTCCGATGCCATTCTGGCCAACGCCATGGACTGTGCCAAGGCTATCCGTCAGGGACTCAAGACCCATGGAATCGAGCTGGGCAAAACGCTTTATGTGCAATTTGCCCGTGTGGGAGCATCCGATCACATTGGCGAAATCACCGGTGCAGAGCTGGTATGCATGCTGGTGGGAGAGCGGCCCGGCCTTACCACCAGTGAATCCATGTCGGCCTATATCACCTATATGCCCAGACCTGGAATTGCAGAATCCAAGCGCACAGTGGTTTCCAATATCCATCGCCACGGCACGCTCGCGCTGGAGGCAGGGGCGCACATTGCGGAGCTGATGGTGACCATGCTGGAGAAGAAGGCCTCCGGTGTGGATTTGAGGTGAGGCCATGATAGGATCAAAACTGCCGGGGCAGCTTTTGTGCTGCCGCCTCATCCCCAATCTCAGTCCCTCTCTGGCCCAGGCTCTGGGCCTCAGGGACGCATATCGTGCCATCGGTTTGGTGTCGGCGGACAGCGATGATCTCATGTATCTGGCCCTGGATGAGGCCACCAAGTCGGCAAATGTGGAGGTGGTCTACGCCCGGAGCCTCTACGCCGGGGCGGCCAACGCCACTACGGCGCTGGCAGGTGAGGTCATCGGCGTATTGGCTGGGCCCACACCGGCGGAAGTGGCCAGCGGCCTCAGGCGTGTGGAGCAATTCTTGGCGCATGGCGCCGCCTTTGAGAGTGCTTCACGCGATGACAGGGTGGTATATCTTGCCCATTGCGTTGCCCGGACAGGGCCATATCTAGCAGGGCTTGCTGGTGTAGCGGTGGGAGAGGCATTGGCCTATCTCATTGCCCCGCCGGTGGAGGCGCTGGTAGGGCTGGATGCAGCCCTCAAGGCCTCGGATGTGGAACTTAAACAGTATTTTCGGCCGCCCACGGAGACAAACTTCTCCGGCGGCCTTCTGACAGGAACACAGAGTGCCTGTCAGGCGGCTTGCGACGCCTTTGGTGAGGCAATCCGTGCCGTGGCGTCACAGCCACAGGATTTGGGAGGAATGTAAATGCAGTTGGATCAGGATTTGCAAAGCCGTCAGGAGGTACGGCAGTTGGTGACCGCAGCCCAAGAGGCGCAGGCCAAGCTCAATACCTTTGATCAGGCGAGGCTGGATCAAATTGTGGCAGCATTGGCTGAAACCGGAAACCGTGATGCTGCGGAACTGGGCCGTATGGCCTGGGAGGAGACGGGCTTTGGCAACGCTGCTGACAAGGCTGAGAAAAACCGCTTTGCGGCCAAGACGCTCCATGAAGCCATCCGCTCTATCCAGGCTGTGGGAATCCTCCATCGCGATACGGCGCGCATGGTTTGGGATGTGGGCGTGCCGGTGGGCGTGATTGCGGGCATCGTCCCTTCTACCAATCCCACCTCCACGGTGATCTACAAGGCCATGATTGCGCTAAAAGCAGGCAATGCCATTGTGTTCTCGCCCCATCCGGGGGCGAAGCGGTGTACTTTGGAGACAGCTCGGCGGCTGATGGCTGCGGCGGAGGCGGCAGGCTGTCCGCCTGGCGCTATTGGCTGCATCACACAGCCAACGATGGATGCGGTGCAGGAGCTCATGGCTCATCGCGCCGTGCGGCTCATTCTGGCCACTGGCGGCGCGGCCATGGTGCACGCTGCCTATTCCTCCGGCAAGCCTGCCATCGGTGTGGGGGCAGGCAACGGCCCGGCTTATTTTCATCCCAGCCGCCCCTATGACGAGGCTGTGGCAGATGTGTTCCGCTCCAAAACGTTTGATAACGGCACCATCTGTGCTTCAGAGCAGAGCATCATTTACCACCTGGCCGATGAAAAAGCCGTTGCTGCGTCGCTCCTGGCGCAGGGTGGATGCATTCTCACAAAAGAGGAGGGAGAAAAACTTGCCCGGCATCTTTTCCGTTCGAATGGCACCATGAACCCCGCTGTGGTGGGCAAGACCGCAGGGGAAATCGCTGCCATGGCTGGGCTGGGCTCGGAGGCTCGTGCGGCCAGGGTGCTCCTGGCCCGGGAGACTGGGGTGGGGAACAAGCATCCCTATTCTCAAGAGAAACTCTGTCCGGTGCTGGGGCTCTACGCCGTGGAGTCTGAGGCACAGGCGCTCTCACTTTCCTGTGAGATCCTCCACTATGAGGGAAAAGGTCACACTTTTGCGCTTCATGCCAATGATGAGCGTGTGGTTGCGCGCTTTGCCCTGGAAGTGCCGGTGTCGCGGTTTTTAGTGAATACGCCGGCATCCCTCGGAGGTGTGGGAATGACCACGGGGCTCTTTCCGGCGCTCACCTTGGGTTGCGGCGCTGTGGGCGGTAGTTCTTCCAGCAACAATATTGGCCCGCTGGATCTGGTCAATCTCCGCCGTGTGGCCTGGGGGCATAAGGAAAGTTCCACGGGGCATACTACAAAAAATGACGCCGACGGCGCGCTTCTCGATGCACTGACTGAGAAGCTCCTCCAGCGGCTGATGCAGTCTTAAAAGGAGTGGTTGAATATGATTAACACCAACGCACTGGGTATGGTAGAGACAAGAGGACTGGTTGGAGCCATCGAGGCTGCCGACGCTATGGTCAAGGCCGCCAATGTGAACTTGGTGGGTAAGGAGCAGGTGGGTGGCGGCCTGGTTACCGTGATGGTACGCGGTGACGTGGGTGCGGTCAAGGCCGCCACCGACGCTGGCGCCGCTGCAGCGGAAAAGGTGGGAGAGCTCATCTCCGTACACGTGATCCCTCGTCCCCATGTCGAGGTAGACGTGATTCTGCCCAAGGGACGCCCCGGTCAGGCGGAGGCGTAACATGGCGGTGTTTACCGAAGAGGCAGCGCGGGCCAATGTGCGAGTGCGGGAAGGTCGTCGGGTGTTCTATCTGGACAGCCGTGACCGCCTCACTCCTGCGGCCAGAGACTTTCTCCGACGGGATGGCGTGGAGATTCTTCCCGCCGAGGAGGCGGCTGTGGCCGCCTACACCACGCTCTCGGGAGCTGTCTATCGGGAAAAGCCGGAACACATGACCCATCTCCGCGCCGATGTGCTGGTGGAAAAGACCCATCCGCGCATCGCCTTTCGCGGCGAAATCGACACGCTGGAGGCGGAGCTCCTGCTGGCGGGCCGAGAGGCAGTGGCGGCAAACCATCGAGAGGTAGCGCGGCAGGTGGAGGAAATTTTGGAGCTGGTGCGGCGGCTGATTCGCTGCGATGTATTGGAAGAGCCGCTGGAGCCCTTCAAACTGTGCCGCCTCGATGAGGACGAATTGCGTAAGCGTAGTCACTTTCCTCAGCGCTACTATGACCAGCCCCATTTCATGCCCAGCGTGGCGGACAGCAGCCTTTTGCTGCGACTCAATCGGGCAAGAACCCAAGCCAGAGCCGCGGAATTGGCAGCCTGCCGTGCTTTTCAAGATCGCGACGGACAGGTGCGCCGGGTGGATCTCATCCGTGCCCTCAACCGCGTCAGCAGCACGCTATGGATTTTGATGATTCAAGAAAAGAAGGAGGCACAGAGCCTTGGAGAACAGCATTGATGCCCTCACCGATGGCCTTCTCCGCCGCCTGTTTGTGGAGCTGGAGGCTTCGGGTCGCCATGTCCATGTGACCGAGGCCCAGGCGCAGCAGCTCTTTGGCCATGGCCTCACGCCACGGCGGCCTCTTTCTCAGCCGGGACAGTATCTCTGCGAGGAGCGGGTTTCGGTAAAAACGCCCCAGGGTGCCCTGCATCGCGTGGCGGTGCTGGGGCCGCCCCGGCGGGAGGCGCAGGTGGAAATCTCTTATACCGACGCCGTGGCGTTGAAAGTCCGGCCGCCGGTGCGCCTTTCGGGGGATCTTGCAGGAACCCTGCCGGTGACACTGGTGGGCCCCAAGGGATCGGTGGAGCTGGGCCGCGGTCTGATGGTGGCGCGGCGCCATATCCACATGCACCCAGACGATGCTGCAGCGCAGCATGTGGCAGATGGAGATGTTGTCCGGCTCAAAACCTTTACGGACAGACCGGTGATACTTGAGGATGTGGCTGTGCGGGTCAGTCCTGATTTTTGCACCTATGCGCATCTGGATTATGATGAAGCCAACGGATGCGGATTTCGCACCGGCGACTTGGGGATGATCCTCCGGTGACGTTGGATGAGCTCATCTGCCGCGTAGAGGCGCGGCTTGCTGGGCAGCAGAGGGCGCTTTTGATCGGCGCGCCGCCGCCCATTTCCACACAATATAATTATGTAAACTTGCCGCCCTATGATGCTGTGGTACTGGGGCTATTGCCACCGGGATTGGTGTTTCACCAGCCGGACGAGACGGTTTGCCGGGCGCTGCTGGATGGGCTACCTGTGTATCTCTACCAACCACAGCCCTATCACAGAGCTGCCCATGGCGTCCTGCTGCGGCAGAAACTCCGCCAGGCGGAGGAGCGACTGTTGCTATTGGGCGTGCGACCTCTAAAAATAGGCTTTGAGAGGGATATGGCATGATACTAGGTAAAGTGACCGGTGCGGTTTGGGCCACGAGAAAGTGCGATGCGCTCCAGGGCCAGACCTTTTTGGAGGTAAAATGGGAGGGCGGCGTGGTTGTAGCAGCGGATCTGGTGGGAGCGGGGCTCGGCGATCCGGTGCTGGTTACGTTGGGCAGCGGTGCCCGGGCAGGGCAGGAGAATTTGCCCTGTGACGCCGCTGTAATCGCGATTCTCGATGAGGCGTCGGAAAGGAGGAGGTAATCTGTCCATCCATGAAATAATTCTCTATTTGATGACGGTCTTTCTCGTCCTTGGGGCGTTGGATCGGATTTTTGGTTGTCAGCTTGGATTGGGACAGGAGTTTGAAGCAGGTATCATGAGCTTTGGCTCTTTGGCACTTTCTATGCTGGGAATCATCGTCCTGGCGCCAGTGTTGGCGCAGGTTTTGCGGCCAGTGGTGGTGCCGCTTTTTTCCTTTCTCGGGGCTGACCCAGGCATGTTCCCCGGCTCAATTTTGGCCAACGACATGGGCGGTGCGGCGCTTTCACTGGAGCTGGCCCAGGATCGTCGGGCCGGTCTCTTCGGAGGCGTTGTGGTAGGCTCCATGCTGGGCGCCACGGTAGTGTTTTCCGTGCCGGTGGCTCTGGGGATTCTGCGGCCGGAGGATCGGAAGTTTTTAGCCCAAGGCGTTCTGGCGGGGATAGTCACCATTCCCCTAGGGGCACTGGTGGGTGGCCTGTTGGCGGGATTTGGTGTTTCACTGGTGGTACGCAATTTGGTGCCCATCGTGCTTTTTGCCCTGCTCATCGCCCTGGGACTTTGGAAGGCGGAGCGGTGGATGATTTTGGGATTTACCGCATTCGGCAAGGTGATTTTGGCTGTGATCACTGTGGGCTTGACGGCGTCCATCGTGGAGACGCTCACGGGCTTGGTTCTGATTCCCGGTCTGGCGCCACTCTCGGAGGGGTATGAGATTATCGGTAGTATTGCCATTGTTCTGGCAGGAGCCTTTCCATTGGTGTATGTCATTACCAAGGTGTTTCGAAAGCCTCTGCTGCGGCTGGGGAAACTTCTGGGAATGAATGAAGTGGCTGCGGCGGGACTGGTGGCTTCGCTGGCAAATTCCATCCCGATGTTTGGTATGGTGCACGAGATGGATGACCGGGGCAAGGTGGTGAATATCGCCTTTGCTGTATCGGCGGCCTTCGTTCTGGGAGATCACTTGGGCTTCACGGCTGGCTTTGCTCCAGAACTTCTTCTGCCGGTGATTGTGGCCAAGCTCACGGGGGGAATCAGCGCAGTCGCCGTGGCGCTGCTGCTTACAAGGAGGAGAGCACATGGATCGTGAGATGCTGCGGAATCTGATTTTAGAGATTCTTCGGGAAGAGGCGGGGGATTGCCCGGTGAAAAAGGCGGTTCCTAAGACCATAACGCTGGGACAGGCGGATCGACTGGACACCGGTAACCCGGCGCACCGGGTCTACACCCGGGACTTCTTCACCCTGGAGGAAAGCCCGCGGCTGGGAGCCGGGTTGATGGAGATGGAGGCGACAGCCTTCCCCTGGACACTGACCTATGATGAGGTAGATGTGGTGCTCTCAGGCAGACTGGAAATTCGCTGCGGCGCAAAGACGGTTTCAGCAGGCCCGGGTGAGGTGATCTTGCTGCCCAAGGGAAGTCAGATCGAATTTATTGCCGCCGAAAAGACACGCTTTGTCTACGTGACCTATCCCGCCGATTGGAATACAAAGCAAGGGACTGTCTCTGAGTGAGACAGTCCTTTTTTGCCATATCGCACCGGTTATGGCTGTATTTTCTGGGGATCTAACGGAAAGGTCACGCTCCATCTGCCGGTAATGGCGGGAGAAGCTGTGACAAAGGTTCCATACAGGTCGTAGTCTCCCAGCGTGTCGGGAGTGATCCCAGGGAAGCACTCGTCCTGGTAGCTGCCTGTGCCGTCGCTGTCAAAGAACGAGAGGGAGCGCTCGCGTTGAAGCACTTCACCGGTTTCCCGGTGTACCAGCGTCACGTAGCCATGGTTGTCGGTATGGTGGATGTTGTCGTAGTGGGTCTGCACATGGAGACACCCGTTCACAAAGCCCAGACCTGTCACGCTCACACCCTCAACCGGCGTGGAAAGCACGTCTCCCGGGACGAGCGCGACCGGGTCAACCGCCTCCCCACTGAAGCCCCGCAGGTCTGCCACCTGGGTATCCGGCGTAAGTGCCGCATCGCCTAACGCCACATCCGAAAGAACGCCTTCGAAGCGCTGCTTGTTGGTGAGGAGCGACCCCACCGAGAAGGTCACCTTGTCACCGGTGATATCCTGCTTGTTCCACTGCTCTAAGGTGACGAGGAATGTGACCGTCTTGGTGGCTGAGTCGTAGCCCACCCTGTCACAGTGACCGGTGGAATCGAAGGGCGTGTGAATTTGATAACTGTCGAAAAGATCTGTGGTTTCGTCCAGACGATCCCCCGTTAGATCCTGCATGGTGATATAAAGTTCCGCAGTATTTTCGTGGAGATAGACGGCGGAAACTTCCATGCGGATCCCGTTGTCCACACAAGAGAGCGCCACCGGTTTAAAAAACTGCGCTGTGGCAGGGGAGAGCGCATAGAGCACCTCATAGATGGCGGGGACGGCAGCCATGGCTGGGATCGCCAGCACCAGTGCGAGGCAGGCAGCCACCGCGCAGACGCGAATCCATCGCGGCTTTTTTTGTGGCGTCCGCTCTGTCGCTTCCAAATACTTTGGTTCTACCAGCTCCATTTTGTCCAATAATGTTGCGCCATTCATAGGGAATAACCTTCCTTTTCCAAGTAGTTGCGGAACTTGTTCCTACAGCGAAAGAGGGTGGATTTTACCTTGCTCTCAGAGAGAGAATAGCGCACGGCGATGGCGGTAATGGAGTCCAAATACCAATAGCGGCGGAGAAAAATATTGCGCTGTTCCTCTCTGAGCGTGGAGAGAAAGCCGTTGATGGCCTCTGCCAATCCCAGATCGTCGACCCGAGCAGCGCAGTTGTCCGGTGCGGCCAGGCACTGCTCCAGCTCTGTGCTCAGCTCTGTGAGATGGGCGAAGCGTTTCAGACTTTTGCGCTCCCGGCAGCAATTGAGCGCCACATGGCGGGTAATTCGTGCCAGAAAGGCATAGAGATAGCTCCTGGGGGCGTGGGGTGG
>CALXCW010000009.1 GCA_944386905.1 uncultured Oscillospiraceae bacterium | reverse complement strand
CATGGCGGCCCCTTCGCCAACATTGCTCACGGCTGCAACTCCGTCACCGCCACCAAGATTGCCCGCCGTCTGGCCGATTACACCATCACTGAGGCCGGCTTCGGCGCCGATCTGGGCGCTGAGAAGTTCCTGGACATCAAGTGCCGCATGGCCGGCCTGAAGCCCTCTGCCGTGGTCGTCGTGGCCACTGTCCGTGCCCTGAAGTACAACGGCGGCGTGCCCAAGGCGGATCTCGGCAACGAGAATCTGGAAGCTCTGGAGAAGGGCCTGCCGAACCTGCTCAAGCACGTGTCCAACATCACCAATGTCTACAAGCTCCCCTGCGTGGTCGCCATCAACCGCTTCCCGCTGGATACCGAGGCCGAGCTGAAGCTGGTCGAGGACAAGTGCCGCGAGCTGGGCGTCAATGTGGCTCTCAGCGAAGTCTGGGCCAAGGGCGGCGACGGCGGCATTGAGCTGGCTAAGGAAGTTATTCGTCTGTGCGAGCAGCCCAACGACTTCACCTTCGCCTATGACCTGGATATGTCCATCAAGGAGAAGATCGAGGCCATCGTGACCAAGATCTACGGCGGCAAGGATGTCAACTTCACCGCCAACGCTGAAAAGCAGATCAAGACCCTCACCGACCTGGGCTTCGACAAAATGCCCATCTGCATGGCCAAGACTCAGTACTCCCTCACCGACGACGCCACCAAGCTGGGTGCACCCAAGGACTTCACCGTCACGGTGCGCAACATCAAGGTGTCTGCCGGCGCCGGCTTCCTGGTCGCTCTCACCGGTGAGATCATGACCATGCCGGGTCTCCCCAAGGTTCCCGCCGCCGAGCGCATCGACGTGGACGAGACCGGCAAGATCTCCGGCCTGTTCTAATTCATACGTTTCCCACGCCATGTCCGGCGGCTTCCCGCCGCCGGATATTTTGCTACTGTCTCCGGCCGCAGGGCGGCCTACTAACACATAAAGGAGAACTTTGACATGGATTTTACGCAAAATTCCTGCCGTGAATTTGTGACCGTCCTGGCCTCCAACGCCCCGGTGCCCGGCGGCGGCGGCGCAGCCGCCCTGGTAGGCGCCATCGGCACGGCTCTGGGCAACATGGTGGGCTCTCTCACCGTGGGCAAGAAGAAATACGCCGACGTGGAAGAGGAAATCATCGCCCTTAAGAAAAAGTGCGATCAGCTCCAGACCGACCTTTTGGATCAGGTGCCTGCCGACGCCGAGGGCTTTGAACCCCTGTCCAAGGCCTATGGCATTCCCAAGGACAACCCCGATCGGGAAAGAATCCTGGAAGAAGCCACCATCGTGGCCTGCCGCGTGCCGGTAAAGATTATGGAGCTGTGCTGTGAAGCGCTGGACGCCATCGCCGTCTTTGCCGCCAAAGGCAGCCGCCTGGCCGTCTCCGACGCCGGCTGCGGCGCTGTGTGTGTCAAAGCCGCCCTCCAGGCCGCCTCTCTCAATGTGTTTATCAACACCAAAACCTTGAAGGATCGGGCTCTGGCCGAGGAAATGAATGCCAAGTGCCTTTCCATGCTGGACAAGTACGGCAAGATGGCCGACGAGATCTTTGAATCCGTCAAGGCCGGCTTCTTCAAATAAGGAGGAACAAATCATGGCAAAGCTGCTTTTGGGAAAAGAAGTCAATGAAAAACTCAATGCGAGAATCATCGCCCAGTGCGAGGCTCTCAAGGCCAAGGGCGTCCAGCCCACTCTGGCCATTGTCCGCTGCGGCGAGCGGCCGGACGACCTGAGCTATGAGCGCGGCGCCACCAAGCGCGCCGATATGCTGGGCGTGGCTGTGGAAAAATTCCTCCTGCCGGAGGATGTGACCAAGGAAGCACTCCTCAAAACCATTGATGAGATCAATGCCAACGACAAAATCCATGGCGTTCTCATGTTCCGTCCCCTGCCCAAGCACCTCAAGGCCGATCAGGACGAGATCTGCAATCGCCTCGATCCCGCCAAGGACGTGGACGGCATGACTGACGGCTCCAATGCCGGCGTGTTCATGGGCAAGAAGCTGGGCTTCGCCCCCTGCACCCCCGCTGCCTGCATGGAGATCCTTGACCACTACGGCATCGACCTCACCGGTAAAAAGGCCGTGGTTATCGGCCGGAGCCTGGTAGTGGGCAAACCCGCGGCTATGATGCTCATGGGTAAGAACGCCACTGTCACCGTCTGCCACACCCGCACCAAGGATGTCCCCGCCGAGGCCCGTGCGGCTGACGTGCTGATTTCCGCCGCCGGTGTCCTCAAGAGCCTGACCAAGGACTATGTCCGCCCCGGCCAAATCGTCATCGATGTGTCCATCAACTGGGATGCCGAGAAGAACGGCATTGCCGGTGACGCCGTGTTTGACGAGGTGGAGCCCATTGTCGATGCCATCACCCCCGTCCCCGGCGGTGTGGGCGCTGTGACCACCTCCGTCCTGATCGGCCACGTGGTGGAGGCCGCCGAGCGCACTCTGGCATAACCAACCCCACCCGGGCCGCTGCCGCTTTTTGGGCGCAGCGGCCCTTTCTGAATGGAGAAAAAACCAATGACTGAGAAATGGAAAAAATTAGACGCCAGCTCCATGCTCAAGCTGGTATTCTGGCTCTTCACCGCAGCCTTCCTGGTGGCTGCCTTGGTGAGCCCCGACCGAGGCGGTCTGGTGAGTGGCCTCAAATCCCTCTACACAACGCCCGCCCAGGTGACCAAGGACTACTTCGCCGTGGGCGGTGTCAGCGCCACTTTCTTTAACGCCTTTTTGATCAGCCTGATCTGCGCCCTTTTATACATGCTCCCCGGCGCCGTGGCCAACGGCACCTCCTTCATTGGCTTCGGCCTTACCGTGGGCTTCGCCTTCTGGGGCATGCACCCCATCAACGCCCTCCCCTGCATGCTGGGCGTGGTGCTCTACAGCGCCGTCAAACGGGAACCCGTGGCAAAAAATGTAAACTTTATGCTTTTCTCCACCGGCATTGCCCCCATCGTCACGGATATGTTCCTGCGCTATCCCGGTTTGGAATTACACGGCTATACCGCTGCGTCCATCGTACTGGGCCTGTGTGTGGGCCTGTTCATCGGCTTCTTCACCCCGGCAGGCTGTGCCTACTCCCCCAATGCCCACAAGGGCTTTTCCCTGCTCTCCGCCGCTCTGCCCCTGGGCATGATGGCCTTCTTCCTGCGAGCCCTCTTCTACACCGCTCTGGGCGGCCAGCTGCCCCCCACCGAAGCCGTGCTGGGTGAGAGCCGTCCGATCATCTTCTACGCCTTCCTGGGCAGCGTGTTTGTCCTCTGCCTGGTGCTGGGGCTTTGGAAGAATGGCTGGAGCTTCAAGGGCTACGGCAAGCTCCTTATGTCCTCTGGATATAAGACCGACCTCTCCAGCGAGTTCGGCCCCGCCCTGGCTCTGATGAATATTGGTATCTACGGCCTCTTCATCATGCTCTATTACACCCTGGTGGGCGCCAGCTTCAACGGCGCAACCCTGGGTCTGGTTCTGTGCATGCTGGCCTGCGGTGTGGCGGGCAGCCACCCCGGCAACGTCTGGCCCATCATGGTGGGCTATGTGGTGATGAGCTTCCTCTCCAAATGGCTGTTTGTGGGGGAGAGCTACACGCTGGCCATCAACGCCCAGGCCATTCTGACCGGCCTCTGCTATGCCAACGGTATGAGCCCCATCACCGGCAAGTACGGCTGGCCGGCCGGTATTGTGGCCGGTATGCTCCACTACACCCTGGTCACCTGCGTGCCCGCGCTCCACGGCGGCTACCTCCTCTACAACGGCGGCTTCACTGCCTGCCTGGTGTGCATCCTTTTTGTGCCGGCACTGGAACGTTTTCTCAAGACCAAGGACGAGCGCCTGGCCGCTAAGGCACAGAAGTAATGCGCTATCCCTTGCCCATGGCACCGGGGATCTTCCAAGCCCGTCCCAATCGCTTCATTGCCCTGGTCGAGCTGGACGGAGAAGTGCAGCGGTGCCATGTGCCCAACACCGGCCGCCTGGGGGAGCTGCTGCTCCCCGGCGCGGCGGTGTGGTGCGGAAAAGCTGAGGCTCCAGGCCGCAAAACAGCCTGGAGCCTTTTGACCGTGCAAAAAGGCGACGCTCTGGTAAACATCGACTCACAGGCGCCCAACCATGTGGCGGCGGAGTATGTGGCCGGAGGCGGACTGGGTGTGATCCCCGAGTTGCTCAAGGCTGAACAGACCTATGGCGACTCCCGACTGGATCTCTATTACGAGGCAGGCGACGTTCGGGGCTTCGTGGAGGTCAAGGGTGTAACCCTCAATGAAGGCGGTGTGGCCCGCTTTCCCGACGCCCCCACCCAGCGGGGGCGAAAGCACCTGATGGCGCTGAAGGCCGCCGCGGCGGCAGGCTACCGGGCGACAGCCCTGTTTGTCATTCAGATGGAGGGCGTAACCGGCTTCTCCCCCAACGCGCCTCGGGATCCTGCCTTTGCCCAGGCGCTCTGCGCGGCAGCGGCAGCAGGCGTGGAGGTCAAGGCAGTTACTTGCCGCGTTACCCCCGAGACTCTTTCCATCACCGGCGAAGTGCCTGTAATGCTAGAAACAGGAGGCGAACCATATGAACAAGACCATTTCGAAGCGTGATCTCACCGAGGTGGTGGCGGCGCTCATTTGGGACAATGGAAAATTTATGATCTGCCAGCGGCCTGCCCACAAGGCGCGGGGGCTATTGTGGGAGTTTGTGGGCGGCAAGGTGGAACCCGGTGAGAGCCGGGAGCAGGCTCTGATCCGGGAATGCCGGGAGGAGTTGGACGTCACCCTGGATGTGGGCGAGGTTTTTATGGAGGTTATCCACGAATACCCCGACCTCACCGTACACCTGACGCTCTTCCACGCGGCCATTGCCTCGGGTGTGCCCCAAAAGCTGGAGCACAACGACATCCGCTGGATCACCCCGGCAGAGATTCCCCAATACGACTTCTGCCCGGCGGACACGGAAATCCTCCGGCGCATCCAGGAAACTGCCGGCACATTGTGAAGCGCTGCCCTTACAGGTGCAGTGCATAAAAGTGGCGCGTTGCATTTGCAACGCGCCACTTTGGGCATCAGAGCACGTATTCCGACGCGCAGATGACCTTGGTATCGAGCGAGGGCAGCTTTTCTGGTTCCTCCTCGCCGATCTGGGCCACGTCCTCGCTGATGAGCTCCACGGCATCCCGCTGGATGTCGGTACAGCGCACCTGGGCGCAATCCGAGAGATGCAGGTGCTGGACAATGAGCTCCCGGGGTACATCCTCGGCAATGGTCACCACGGCACAGTTGGAGACCTCCAAGCCCGTAGGCTGCTGCTCCAGCATCCAGCGCGTCACCGTCACATAGGGCTTGTTTTCCACCACAGAGCCCTTGGCGCGCGCCAGCTTCACCTTGCCGGTAATCTCCGCAGCCACGGTTTGAAGCTGCTCCGCCCGGGCCTGGGGCACGCGGGCATCGCCTCTGACCGCCAAATACGCCAAGCTGTCCAGACAATCGCCAGTCTCAGGCACGGTCACGTCGCCGAGAATATAGAGCTTCGCACCGCGACGGCGCAGCAGCGCTTCATCCAGCGTCACATCGTCCCGCACCACCGCCGTACCGTCAGGCACAATCACCAGCTCGGCTGCCGGGTCGATGAGATCCACCATCTCCTCCACCAAGGACTTGGCCAGGATGACCTCGCGGCTTGAGAAGGTGGCGCCCTTTTGCCGCAGCATCGCTGCATCCAGCTGGGAATCCACCATCACCATCCGACGCGCCGCCCAGTAGAGGCAGTTTTTTGCCCGCAGGGCAAAGAGGGAGTCGATGACAGCATTTCGCTTGAGCACCACGGCGCCATCGGGATAGGTGGTGGTGGCACCGTTGACCTTGACACTCTTTAACTGGGCAAAAACGCTCTGGGGGCAAGTCAGCGCACCGTTGACCAGGATGCCTGCACACTGCTCCAGCTGCCGCTCGGTTCCTGCCTCAATGGTCAGCGTACCGTTGACCACCAGGTAATAGGGCTTTGCCGCCACGGCGTCCCCGGCCTTGATCTCTCCGGCGCCATTGATGGTGCGTACCTCCACATCCCCCTCCAGCTCCATCACGTCAGAGCAATTGAGGGTGAAGGGCAGCTTGTGCAAAAGCGCCTTTCCGGCTGCATTGACCAGTATCGTAGAAGCGTTAATCGAAATATCCTCGTATTCGGCGTAGTGTTCCTCCTGTGCCTTTCTCGCATCGCAGATGGCGCAGTTGATCGAAAGTTTCTTTGCCATGATCCATATTCCTCCATTCAGATTTTCAGGGTTTCCTGCAGCGCCCGGCGGCAGCGGGACAGCTTGGAGCGTACCGTGCCGGAGGGCAAATGCAAAAGTTCGGCAATCTCTCCCGGCGCGTAGCCGGCAAAATGCCACAGCGTGAAGATCGTGCGATCCTCCGGCCGGAGCTGCTCGAGCACCATCGCCTGCTCCACCGCCTGGATGCCGGGATCCTCCTCCCCGTCCCTTTGCAAGGTGGTGAGATATTGGTGCTCCAGAACATTACGGCGGTAGCGATCGAAGTACAAGTTCTTCATCGTGCGGTACAGCCACGCCCGGCGCTGTCCCGTGGAGAGCTCTTCCACGGTGTCTTCATGCATCAGCGCCCGGACAAAGGTTTCCTGCACCAAGTCCTCCACCTGCTCGCGGCTGCCGGACATACCCGCGGCATAGGCAGCCAGCTCGTCAAAATATCGTTCATAGAGCTCTTCCCACAAGGGGTTCGCCTCCCTTCTGCCTGGATAACGAATGAAGGACGTCCAGCGCTGCAATGCTTTGAAAAAAATCCCGCCCGGGCGGGGCGGGAGCTATTCTGTGCGGCACACAGCCACAGACGTTACGCCGTAATAGGAAAAGGCAGCGGCGGCCTGGGGGGTAATCTCTTCCCCCAGCACCACGATGGGCACCGCCGGCGGGCAGCTCACCTGTACGTCGGCCAGAACACGGCCCACGGCCCGCTCCACCGCCACGGTCTCCCGCGGCGCAAAGAGGGCCCGGCGCAGAGAGAGCCGCCGGGGCGGCAGCGGCAGCGGCGGCGGGCCGCCGGAAATGGCCGCTCTTCGCGGCAAAGACAGCAGCGCCTGCTCCAGCCGCACATAATCCGTGTCCGGCGCCAGCATCATCACCAGGAAATCTTCATCGGCAAATTCGCATAGTATGTCCTGACGGGCCAATGCTTCGCAGAGAGCCGTGCCTGTATAGCCCAGTGCCTTGGGCCGCAGCGTCAGCTTCATGGGCTCGTCGCCGTAGGGCCGGAAGCCCGCCTGGGCAAGCCGGGCCCGGAGCGCCGCCGCCGTCCCGGCCGCAGCCTCCAACTGCCCGGGGAAGGCCCCGGCCAGGGTCTGGTTGGCCAGATCCAGAGATGCCAAAATCAAGTACGAAGGGCTGGTGGAGCCAAAGAGGGCCATGGCAGCCTTGGCCTCCCGCACCAGGGCCGGATGGCGGGCCGCCACATGGAGATAGGCCCCACCGGTGAGGACAGGCAGCGTCTTATGCGCCGAGGCACAGCTGAGATCTGCTCCCAGATCCATGGGATGGAGAGAGGGCCGGAGAAACTTGAGATAGGCCCCGTGGGCGCAATCCACCAGCACAAGCACATCCCGCCTGTGGCAGACCTCCGCCAAGGCGGCCACATCGGCCATGTGGCCCAGGTAATCCGGGCTGGTGAGGTAAAGGGCGGCAGGCATGTCCGGCGCGGCGTCCAGGGCTCTGGCCACGGCCTCGGGCGTCAGGTGGCAGGAGAGATGGCTCTCCCCCTCGCCGCCGATCCACAAGATCTCCGCATCCAGCAGCGCTGCCGTGTACACAAAGCTCTTGTGGACATTCCGCGCCGCCGCGATCACCGGCCTGCGTCCCGCCGACCACGCCTGCCTGAGCGCCAGATATACCATGGCCCGGAGGGCCAGCGACGCCCCCTCGCAGGAATAGAAGGTGGGGCAGCCAAAAAGCGCCGCGGCATTTTCCTCGCTTTTCGCAATGATCCCCGACGCTTCATAGAGGCTGTCGGCGCCCGGAATCTCCGTAAGATCCAGACTCTCGCACCCCAGTGCGCCGCAACCCTTGTGGCCGGGCATATGCAGGCGCAGCACATCCCGGGCCGCATAGTCGCGCAGAAAATCGTAGATAGGCGCTTCCATCAGCCTTCGGAAAGCTGCTTGTCCACAGCCAGAAACAGCGCGCACTCCATCCGCTTGCGGAAGAGCTTGCAGCCCAGGTCGTAGACGCCGCGGATGGTGCCGGTGGCGTGGTAGGCGTTGGCCGCGCAGCCGCCGGCGCAGTATAGCCGTGCCCAGCAGTCGCGGCAGGCGTCGTGGGCATAGACGTTGCACCCGGCAAACTCCTGGCGTACCGCCTCGTTGGTGACGCCCTGCCAGATGTCGCCCAGGCGGAACTTCTCCTCGCCGACAAACTGGTGGCAGGGGTAGAGGTCGCCCCAGGGCGTCACGGCCATATACTCCGTGCCGCTGCCGCAGCCGGAGATCCGCTTGTAGATGCACGGGCCGCCGGTGAGGTCGAGCATATAGTGGTAGAAGGTGAAGGGGCGGCCTTCCTCCCGGCGCTTCTTCATCAGCATGGCCAGCTTTTCATACTGCTCCATGACGATGGGGAGATCCTCCTCGGTCAAGGCAGCCTCATCGCCGGGGGCAGCCACCACCGGCTCCATGCTCAGCTCCGTGAAGCCCAAGTCCAGCATGGTCTCGATGTCCTTTAAAAAGTCGGGGTTAAAATGGGTGAAGGTACCGCGCATATAGTAATCCCGGTTGCCCCGAGCCTTGACAAAGGCTTGGAACTTGGGCACGATCTTCTCCCAGCTGCCCCGGCCAGCGTAGTCCACCCGGTAGCGGTCGTGCACCTCTTTTCGCCCGTCCAGGCTCAGCACCACGTTGTGGCACTCCCGGTTGGCAAACTCCGTCACCTTCTCGTCTAACAGCACGCCGTTGGTGGTAAGGGTGAAACGAAAATGCTTGTGGTGGATGGGCTCAAGGGTTCTGGCATAGGCCACCAATTCCTCGATCATTTCGAAATTCATCAGCGGCTCGCCGCCGAAGAAGTCCACCTCGAGATTTTTCCGGCTGCCGGAGTGCTCCACCAGAAAATCCAGCGCACGCTTGCCCACTTCCAGGGACATAATGGCCCGTTCGCCGTGGTACTTGCCCTGGCTGGCAAAACAGTAGGCGCAGTTTAAGTTGCAGGTGTGCGCCACGTGAAGGCACAGGGCTTTGATCACGCCGCCGCTGCGGGCCTTGAGGGTGCCCGCCTCAGCCGCAAAGACGTCCGGGGCAAAAAGCTTGCCCTGGTTCTTGAGGTCGAGGATCTGGTCATAGCACGTTTCCAGTTCCTGCCGCGTCACCCCTTTGGCGGCGTAGCCGTCCTCCAGGGAATCCAGCAGCGCCCCGCGGGGCTGCGTTTCAAAGGCACGGATGATATCATAGGCGGCATCGTCCACCACATGCACCGAACCGGAGCAGACGTCCAGCACGATATTGTATCCGCCCATCTTATAGCTATGTATCATATTGACTCCTTCAAATCGTATTAAAAAGGGGCTGTTGCGCCGCAACAGCCCCTTTAGGGGGAAAGGTTTACTTGCTCTCCTTGCCGTTCTCACACTGCTGATTGGCGATGCCGCAGCTGGTCTTGCAGGCGGACTGGCAAGAGGTCTGGCACTCGCCGCAGCCGCCGTTCTTGGCGCTGTCGCAGAGATTGCGGGTGTTGAGGGTCTTAATATGTTCCATCTTCTTAACCTCCAAACTGGTGCAATTGCATATACGCCTACATTATACAGCCCCAGCGGAGAAAATGCAAGAAAGAATCACGGCTTTGGTATCTGCGGCTTTAGTTGCTGGTGGTGCGGTAGCAGCCGGTGCAGCTGTCCTTGGGCTGAATGCAGGGCTCATTGCGGCTGGGGTAGAAGGCATCCACGGGGAAATCAATCCGGCCGAAGATGTCGCAGGGGCTCTCGGCTGCGCCCACACTGCCGCCCTCGCTGCAAACCTTGGTGGGGATGCAGTAGTCAAAGGCGGGAATCAGGAGCTGGGTGTCCCGCTCCAGACGGATAATGGAGAACTGGCCGATGGTCACCAGCAGCCGGCGGCACTCCCCGGAAACCACCAGCTCGTCGTCGAAGCAGCGCATGACGCATTCAGGCAGATCGGGCAGATCTCCGTTGCAGCAGCAGCAATTGCAAGCGTCCACCACACTGGAGGCCAGGATCATGGGATCCACCACCTCCACCACGGCATGGGGCGCATTGGAGGCGTCGCCGCCGCGGCAGCAGCACATGCCGCTGGTGAAAACCTTGGCGCTGCCGTCGCCGCCGAAAAGCATGGCGCGCTTGGAGAACACAGCCAGACCGTACACCGTCACCGGGCGGGTGCCGCAGACGGTGACGTCAGCTACCACCTTGTAATAGAAGGTGAGATCGAGGGTATAGAAGCCGGTGTTGTAAGGCACCGGCTCCACGGCCATATCCACGTGGACGAGCTCAATGCAGCGCGCCTTGGCGCTGGCAGCCCGGTCGAGAATGGCCTGGGAATCGCGGGTTAAGTAGACGCGGAGATCTTCCACGCAGTCCTTGTCACGGCAAGCGTCGGTGATTTTTTTCGTGTGGATGCACACGGCCTCGCGGATGCCGCTGAGATCGCAGGCCGGAGTTTGCTCGGGCATAGGATTACCTCCCTGATAGAATGTGAAGCCGGGCGACGATAAGGGCGCTTTCGAGGCTTCCATCACAGTTTATGCCAAGGGTCGCCATTTGTGTGCTTGCCTAAGCGGTTGGCCTGTGATAAAATGGAACAAACTATTACTGTGGGAAGGTATTCCTTGGAATGAAAATTGATGTGATGGGCGTTCAATTCGACAATGTCACCATGAACGAAGCCCTGGCCCAGGCCATCTCTCTGCTGCCGGAGCGGCGGGGCGCCTATGTGGTTACGCCCAATTCTGAAATCGTCTACGAGGCCATCCGCGACGAAAGCCTGCGAACCCTCCTCAACCGGGCCGATCTGGTGCTGCCCGACGGCGCCGGGGTGGTGCTGGGCTCCAAGCTCCTCAAGACGCCTCTCAAGGAGAAGGTGGCCGGCGTGGATTTTGCCGACCGGCTCCTGGGCCACCTGGCCGAGACCGGCGGAACCGTCTATTTCCTGGGCGGAAAGCCGGGCATTGCCCAACTGGCCGGAAAGAAGCTCCTGGAAAAATATCCCGACCTCACCATCTGCGGCATGGCCGACGGCTACTTCACCGATGAGGCAGCCGTGGTCGCCGCCATCCAGGCAGCCAAGCCCGACGTACTTTTCGTGTGCCTCGGCGCTCCTAAGCAGGAAAAATTCATGGCTGCCCACCAGGCCGAGCTCCCCGTGGGCCTCATGGCCGGCCTGGGCGGCAGTCTGGACGCCTTCGCCGGCACTGTCAAGCGCGCCCCCAGATGGATGATCCGGCTGAGCCTGGAATGGCTGTATCGGCTGATCCAAGAGCCCAAACGCTTCGGGCGCATGCTGCGCCTGCCGAAGTTTCTCCTGCTGGTGGTTCGAAAACGTATGAGAGGTGCTTCTTGATGGGAAAACTCATTGTACTTGAGGGCACCGACGGCACCGGCAAGTCCACCCAGTTTGGGCTGCTCTCCCAGCAGCTGGAGACCCAGGGCACGCCCTTTCGCCGCCTGCGCTTCCCTCGGTATGACCAGCCCTCTTCCGCGCTGATCCGTCTCTATCTCGAGGGCGCCTTCGGCACCGACCCCAGCGCCGTCAACGCCTACGCTGCCTCTACCTTCTACGCCGTAGATCGCTGCGCATCCTATCTCCAGGACTGGCGGGCAGACTATGAGGCCGGAACGCTCATCCTCTGCGACCGCTATACCACTTCCAACGCCTACCACCAGGGCGGCAAAGTGGACGCAGCGGAGCGGGAGACCTTTTTCCAGTGGCTCTACGATCTGGAATTCTCCCGCATGGCTCTGCCCAAGCCCGATCTGGTGCTGCTTTTGGACATGCCCCTTTCTCTCTCGGTGGAGCTGATGCGCCGCCGAGAGGCAGATACTCACACCCACGCCGACATCCACGAGCGGGATCTCACCTATCTGGCCCGCTGCCGCGAGACAGCCCGTCAGGCCGCCGCCTTCTACGGCTGGCAGGTCATCGACTGCGCCCGAGATGGACGGCTCCGCACCGTAGAGGACATTCACCGGGAAATTGCTGCCGCGGTGGCGCCTCTCATCGAACTCTAACTCTGGAGGGATTGACATGGTATATATCTTATTGGGAACCGGATTTGAAGAAGTGGAAGCCATCGCCCCCTGCGACATTCTCCGCCGCGGCGGTGTGGAGGTGGCGCTGACCGGCGTCAACGGCGCCGCCGTCACGGGCGGCCACGGCATCGAAGTGCGCTGTGACCTGCAGCTCTCGGAAGTCGACCGGGAGAAGCTGGAGATGGTCGTACTCCCCGGCGGATTGGGCGGCGTGCAGTCCATGCTGGAGAGCCCCGAGGCCATGGACTTGGTCTCCTGGGCCTGGCGGGAAAACCGGCTGGTGGCTGCCATCTGTGCTGCTCCCACCATTCTCGCCCGCCTGGGCATCTCCGACGGTAAACACTGCGTCTGCTACCCCGGTATGGAGGATCAGATGGGCACAGCCAAGATGGAGCAGCAAAGCGCCGTTCGCGACGGCTCGCTGCTCACCGGCCGCGGCCCCGGTGCGGCGCTGGACTTCGGCCTCCTGCTGCTGGAGGCTCTCAAGGGCGCCGACGTAGCCGCGCAGGTGCGCGCCGGTATGGTTTATCGCGCATAAGGGAGGCAACTATGGCCGATCAGGATTTTTTCGAACAGGAACAGCCGTCTGAGGAAGATCTCTCCCTGGACGCCATCCTAGCCAGCGCCCATGAGGAGCTGGACGAGATGCCATCGGAACAGGAGGCTTTCCAGCCCACCCTTCCGGCGGAGTACGCCGATCTCACCACCGACGAGGAGCTGGCTCTGGAGGATGAACCTCTGCCACCCCTGCGGCTGCCGGGGCCGGTGCGGGTCATCCTGTACGTCTGCTGTGTGCTGGCCGCATCGGTGCTGCTGGCCGTATTCGCCTGGAAGTGCGCCGACGAGGTCTGCGCCTTTACCGCCGAGGAACGGGTGGTCACGGTCACTGTGCCGGAAAATGCCACCATGTCCCAGGTGACGGACATTCTCCAGGAGGAAGGGCTGATCCACTACCGCTGGCTCTTCAGCCTCTACTGCATGATCTCCAACGCCGCGGATAAGATCGATCCGGGCACCTATGAGCTCAACACCATCTACGACTATCACGCCCTTATCAACGGCATGATCGAAACGTCGGAAAACCGCGCCACCGTGGAGGTCACCATCCCCGAGGGCTACGAGGCCGCCGATATCTTCCAGCTGCTGGAGGAAAAGGGCGTGTGCTCGGTGTCCGCTCTGGAGGAAGCGGCCGCCAACTATGAATTTGACTACGATTTCCTCAAAGGTCTCGACTATGGCGACTACCGCCGCCTGGAGGGTTACCTCTTCCCCGACACCTATGAGTTCTATCTGGACGACACGCCGGAGAATGTTTTGGGCCGTTTCCTGCGGAACTTCAACAATAAAATTACCGACGAGATGTACGCTGCCCTCACTGAGCTCAACGCCGATCTCCAGGCCAAGATGACACAGGCCGGTTTCTCCGAGGCGGAAATTGCCGCAGGTGCGCTCACCTTCCATGACGCCATCATCGTGGCCTCCCTGGTGGAAAAAGAGACTTACCGCTCTAGTGAAAGCGGCATGATCGCCTCGGTAATCTACAACCGCCTGTGCTCCAAGACCTACCCCTGCCTCAACATCGACGCCACCATCCAGTACGTCCTGCCGGAGCGCAAGGAGATCCTTACCAATGCCGACAAGGCCATCATCAGCCCCTATAACACCTATACCAATGCCGGCCTGCCCATCGGCCCCATCTCTAACCCCGGCATCAGCTCCATCCGGGCGGCTCTTTATCCCATGGAGACGGACTACTACTTCTATGCCCCCGAAGCGGAGGCTATCAACCACCACTTCTTCGCCAGCGCTTATGAGTACCAGTCCTATCTCTCCTCCCTGCTGGGTGAGGAGGAAGAGACGCCCCCCGACATCACCGAGGATGAGGCCGAGGTGACACGGGAGGAGGCCATCGCCATCGCCCAGGAAGAGGCCAAGAAGGATGAATACAACTATCAGGGTTGGGAATCCGACTTCCAGACCAGCGAGGAGAGCGTCAAGTTCATCCCAGCCGGCGAGACCTTTACTCCCGCCATCGAGTGGGAGGGGTTGGACGAGGACGGCCAGGCGCTCTTCCACGGCCAGGCCATGTGGTCGGTGTGGTTTGTGGATCAGAACGACCCCCTCACTTCCCTCTTTGTCTATGTGGATGCCATGACCGGCGACATCCTGGGCGCCGGCCCCATGAGCGACTGACGGTGCGCGCCATGCAAGAGAGAAAAAAGCCGGAACTTCTCTGCCCGGCAGGAGATTTTGAGCGGCTGGAGCTGGCCGTCGCCTACGGCGCCGACGCCGTATATCTGGCCGGCACCACCTTCGGCATGCGGGCCTTTGCGGGGAACTTCTCCCCCGAGGCCCTGCCCAAAGCCGTGGCCTACGCTCACAGCCGCGGCGTGCGGGTACACGTCACCGTAAATACCATGCCCCGCAACGACGAGGTCGCTGCCCTGCCCGCCTACCTGGAATGCCTCAATGACATCGGGGTGGACGCCCTGATTCTGGCCGACCTGGGTGCGTTCACTCTGGCGGGGAAATACGCCCCCCGCTGCGAGCGCCACATCTCCACCCAGCAGTCCGTGGGCAACTACGAAACGGCCCAGGCTTGGTTTGACCTGGGCGCCCAGCGGGTGGTGCTGGCCCGGGAGCTCTCTCTCCCGGAGATCGCCGAGATTCGTCAAAAGGTCTCACCGGAGCTGGAGCTGGAGACCTTCTGCCATGGCGCCATGTGCGTCAGCTATTCCGGCCGCTGCCTTCTGAGTAACTACATGACCGGCCGGGACGCCGGCCGCGGCGCCTGCGCCCAACCCTGCCGGTATCAGTACGCCCTGATGGAGGAAAAGCGCCCCGGAGAGTATTTCCCGGTGTTTGAGGACGAAAAAGGGACATACATCTTGAATTCCCGGGACATGTGCATGATTGATCACCTGGGAGAAATCATGGACGCGGGCATCGACTGTCTGAAAATTGAAGGCCGGGCCAAATCCGGCTACTATGCCGCCATCGTCACCGGCGCCTATCGCCATGTACTGGACGATGTGGCCGCCGGGCGGGCGGTGGATCCCATCTGGCGCGACGAAGTGGAGCATGTCTCCCACCGCCCCTACTCCACCGGGTTTTACTTCGGCGAGCCGGGACAGTATACCGCCAACGGCCGGTATCTGCGCAGCTGGCAGATCTGCGCCGTAGTGGAGCAGTGTACTCCCGAAGGTCTTGCCACCATGAGCCTTCGCAATAAGTTTGCCGTCGGCGACCAGGTGGAGATCGTAGGGCCCGACACCAAGCCTTTTTCCTTCTCCGTGCCGCCCATGGCCGACTTGGACGGAAACACTCTTTTAGAGCCCAAGACGCCCCAGAGCCGCTTTACCATGCAGCTGCCCCGGGCCGTGCCGCCGCTGAGCTTTCTGCGGCACGCCGTGGCCCTCTCGGCCCGGGACTGACGCGCCCTTTCCCGTCCCCAGGCAGCTTGCCCGCCGCGGGGCCGGTTTTTTTGTGAGTTTATCACGGTAGACTGGGGCTTTTTGCGGTATGCTAAGAAAAAAGCCCCTGCGAAATATTAGGAGGTATTCCCATGGAACGAAGCTATGATGTGATGATTGTCGGCGGCGGCCCCGCCGGCTATACCGCGGCCCTCTACTGTGCCAGAAGCGGTCTTAAGACCGTGGTGCTGGAAAAGCTCTCCGCCGGCGGGCAGATCGCCCTGACCGAATGGGTGGACAACTACCCCGGCTTTGACGAGGGCATCGACGGCTTTACCCTGGGCCAGAAGATGCAGGCCGGAGCCGAGCGTTTTGGCGCTGTGACGGAGTATACCGAAGTGCTCTCTCTGGAGCTTACCGGCGGGATCAAGCGCGCCGTCACCGATTCGGGTGTTTTTGAGGCCAAAGTGGTTATTCTGGCCACCGGCGCCACGCCCCGTCCCCTGGGCGTGAGCAGCGAAGATACCTGGGTGGGCCGAGGCATCCACTACTGTGCCGCCTGCGACGGCATGTTCTACCGCGGCAAGACCGTTGCGGTGGTGGGCGGCGGCAATACCGCTGCTGCCGACGCGCTGCTTTTGTCTCGGGTTGCCAAGGAAGTGCACGTGGTGCACCGCCGTGACACCCTCCGCGCCACCCAGATCTACCATCAGCCGCTGATGGAGGCCGAAAATGTAATCTTCCACTGGGACAGCACCGTGGAGAGCCTGCTGGGCGGCGAGACGTTCACCGGCCTTCGGCTGCGCAACAAAAAGACCGGCGCAGTCAGCGACCTTCCCGTGGACGGCGTATTTGTGAGCATCGGCCGTCAGCCCGCTACCCAGCTGGTAGAAGGTCAGGTGGAGTTGGACGGCGCAGGTTATGTTCTGGCCGACGAGTCCACCCGCACCAATCTCCCTGGCGTTTTTGCCGTGGGTGATGTGCGCACCAAAGTGCTGCGGCAGGTGGTCACCGCTGCCGCCGACGGCGCCGTAGCCTCCTTCTACGCCGACGAATACCTGGCCGAGCAGGGCTGATGGGAGGCGCCATGGAGTATTTCATCGCATTCCTGGAGGGCATCATCACCTTCCTCTCACCGTGCCTTTTGCCAATGCTCCCCATCTATGTCTCCTACTTCGCCGGGGGCGGTGCGCGCTCCACTTCCAAAACGCTGCGCAATGCCCTGGGGTTTATCCTGGGGTTCACCGTGGTATTTGTGGCCATGGGCGCCCTGGCCGGTACTCTGGGCGGCTTTGTGAAGTCCCATCAGACGGCTTTGAACGTGGTGATGGGTCTCATCGTGATCTTCTTCGGCCTGAACTTCCTGGGTGTATTCCGCCTGAACCTCTTTCACGGCAGCGGCAGGATGCACAACACCGAGGACATGGGCTTTTTCTCCGCCGTGCTCTTCGGCCTGATCTTCTCCCTGGGCTGGACGCCCTGCGTAGGCGCTTTTCTGGGCTCAGCCCTGGCTCTGGCCTCCCAGCAGGGCCACGTTCTGGTGGGTATGACCATGCTCCTCGTCTACTCCCTGGGCCTGGGGGTGCCGTTCCTCCTGAGCGCCTTGCTCATCGATAAGCTCAAATCCACCTTTGACTGGGTGAAACGCCATTACAAGATCATCAACCGCATCAGCGGCGGCTTTTTGATCCTGGTGGGCATTCTTATGGCCACCGGCACGCTGGGACACCTGTTGGCCCTGATGAGCTAAGGA
The DNA here is from genome assembly GCA_944386905.1 of uncultured Oscillospiraceae bacterium. Classification (GTDB taxonomy): domain Bacteria; phylum Bacillota; class Clostridia; order Oscillospirales; family Oscillospiraceae; genus Avoscillospira. The sequence continues at coordinate 10,621 of CALXCW010000009.1, read as the reverse complement.
GGCATTATGAAAAGCAAAAAATCCCTCTGGATTGTGATTGTGGCGCTGGTGGTGCTGCTGGCAGCGGCCTATGCCCTCTACCAATTCCTGGCGCCCCAGATCTCTACCGATTCGCTGGTCTCCCAGCAGCCTGAGAAAACACCCAGCGCCTCCGAGAACGACACAGCGCAGGACGATTCGCAGGAGGATGACAGCGCCGGTCAGAGTGAGCCTGATACGCCCACACAGGTACCGGATTTTACGGTTACCGACGGCGCAGGCAATTCGGTCAACCTCTCTGACTACTTCGGCAAGCCCATTGTGCTCAACTTCTGGGCCAGCTGGTGCGGGCCATGTCAGAGTGAAATGCCCCATTTCCAGGCAGCCTACGAGGAGCTGGGCGAGGATGTGCAGTTTCTCATGGTGAACATGACCACCAGCAGCCGAGAAACCCTGGAGGATGCCCAGAGCTATCTGGCGGAGGCAGGTTACACCTTCCCGGTGCTCTTTGACACGGAGAGCTCCGCCGCCATTGCCTACGGCGTCTATTCCCTGCCCACCACCTACTTTATCGATGCCGAGGGCTACGGCACGGCCTATGCCACCGGCGCCATCGACGAAGCAACCCTCCAAAAGGGCATCGATTTGATCTATACGCCGTAAAGAACAGCCGCAGACCAAAACGAAATGGTCTGCGGCTACTCTTTACCAGTGAATGGGCTTCTCCCCATGCACCAGGAGGAAGTCGTTCACCTGGCTGAAGGGGCGGCTTCCAAAAAAGCCTCGGTAGGCCGAGAGGGGACTGGGATGGGGCGCAGTCAGCACCAGGCGGGGATAAGGCGAAGCCGCAGCCCAGGCCGCCTTCTTCTGTGCCTGGGCGCCCCAGAGCAGAAAGGCAATCGGCTGCTCCAGTGTTGCCAGAGATCGCACCACTGTGTCTGTGAAGTCCTGCCATCCCAACCCGCTGTGGCTGTTGGCCCGGCCCGCCTCCACAGTGAGCACAGTGTTGAGCAAAAATACCCCCTGCTCGGCCCAGGGTATCAAGCAACCATCATCGGGCGGCGGCACGCCAAGATCGGCCTTACGTTCCTTGAAGAGATTCACCAGCGATGGCGGCGGCTTCACCCCAGGCGCCACCGAAAAGGCCAGGCCATGGGCCTGACCGGGGCCATGGTAGGGATCCTGGCCCAGAATCACCACGCGCACCGCCTCAGGCGGCGTCAGAACAAAGGCGCGGAATACCTCCTCCCGAGGCGGATAGACCGTCCCGGCGGCGTAGGCCGCCTCCACCCTCTGCATCAACGTCTCAAATGCGTCGCCGTCTAAAAACGGCGCCAGCAGCGGCTCCCACCGCCCCAACGCTCCAGCATCCATATTTTTCAACTCCTTTGGAAATAGGACTTGCGCCGCCGCCGGAAACACGCTATACTGATGGCATCAGGAGGCGGATCCATGAAGAAATTTTTTCAGCTCTGGTGTATACCGTGGACGGCGCGGCAGTATTTCACCGATGCGGCGCAGTTTCAGCGCCATCTCGCCTGCTGCCGCCGCGTGGCGCAGGCCACCCGCACGCTCTGCCTGCTGCTGGCAGCCGTTCTGCTCCTGGGTGGATATTTCCTCAACCGCCGCCCCTTGATGGTCTTGACCGTCGTGCCGCTGCTGCTGATTCTGGGCCTCACTGCGGCCATGGAGCAAATGGAAGCGGCTATGGATGGGCAAGATAATGAACAATCCAATGGATAGGAGGTACGAACGATGAAATATGTCTGCGATCTGTGCGGCTGGGAGTACGACGAAGAGGCCGGCTATCCCGAAGGCGGCATTGCCCCCGGCACCAAGTGGGAAGATGTACCCGAGGACTTTGAGTGCCCCATGTGCTCTGTGGGCAAGGATCAGTTCTCTCCCGCGTAACGATACTTTTGTGCACTGCCCCGCATCCTTATGGGATGCGGGGATTTTTGATCACTGTGCGTAGAGCTGCCCCACCAGCCAATTGAGCAATTGCACCGGCAGGAGCTTTGCCAGCAGGCAAAAAAATCGATAGGTCAGGCCGATGGCATAGAGCCCCTTGACGTGGCGCTTGCGAGCCACGCGGGCGATAAATGCCCCGGCGACCGCCGGAGACATGCCATGTTCTTCGTCGTGTTCCATTTTGGCCACGCTGCGGGCGATCCGGCCTCCATAGACATCATCACCAGCCTCCGATTTCTGCCGCGCGGCGGTAAAGCCGGTGGCGATATCGCCGGGCATCACCGCCGTAACCGAGACGCCAAAGGGACGAACCTCGTTGGCCAGGGCCAGGGCGTAGCTATTTATCGCGGCCTTGGTGGCCGAATAGTAGGCTTGAAACGGAATGGCTACCGGCGCCGCCACAGAGCTCACCAGGATGATCCGCCCCCGAGAGGCCCGCAGATGGGCCAGCGCTGCACGGTTGACCCGCACCATACCAAAAAAGTTTACATCAAAGAGCCTCTGGGCTGCCTCGGTGTCGGTAAATTCCACAGCCCCCGAAATGCCGAAGCCTGCACAGTGCACCACCAGTGAGAGCGGCCCCTCAGCGGCTACCTGTGCCACGGCCGCCTGCACCGCACCCTCGTCGGTGACATCCACAGCCAGATGGTGCAGGCCCGCCGGGCCGGAGCCCCGGCGGCTGAAGGTATAAACGGTATATCCGGCACGACTGAGCGCTTGGGCGGCGGCCAGACCGATCCCCGAAGTACCGCCGGTAACAATGGCAATTTGACTCATACGATCGCCTCCATTGCTACCCAGTATAATATACCGCCCCCGCATCCGCAAGCCCGGTGTCGGAAATCGGCGGGAAAAACAGCTGTTTTTTTCCCATTGTTCGCAATTGCTTCACACATTTCCGGCAATACTCATGTAAAATAAAGACAATCATACGCATGGGAGGCGAACAAACCCATGGCACGAGATCCCTATGAGGTTTTGGGTGTGGCGCGGGGCGCGTCGGAGGAGGAAATCAAAGCCGCCTATCGCCGCCTGGCCAAGCGTTACCATCCCGACCTCAATCCCGGCGACCCAACTGCGGCACAGAAAATGAACGAGATCAATCAGGCCTACGACCAGCTGAAGAACCCCGCCGCCTACGCGGCCCAACGCCCCGGCGGTTATCAGAACCCCTATACCACCTACACCACTTACCGGCCCCAGCAGGAGCAGGATCCTTTCGACTTCTTCTTCCAAGGGTTTTATGGCCAGCAGAGCAGCCGCCATACCAGCCGGGTACGCCCCTTCCAGATCCTGCGGACGCTGCTGATTGTGTATCTGCTCTTCAACCTGGTCAGCTGCATGGCAAGTTCCCTGTTGACACCGCGATATACCTCGCGCTACAGCGGATACAGCAGCGATTACGCCGAGTCCACCGGCCCCTGGTCGGAGGAAAACCGCGTCTATGCTTGGGAGGAACACTGATATGGTCTTTTTCTCGCGGCGTCAGCCGCCTCAACCGGACAGCCGCTATGAAGCGCTGCTGGCAGAATATCAAAATTACCGCCGCCGCACCGCCCTGACACTGGAAGCGGCAGAAGGGAAGTCCGCCCGGCAAACCGCGGCGGCCTTTCTGCCCCTGTACGACGACCTCAGCCGGGCACTTCAATGTCCTTGCGGCGATGAAGCCTTCTATAAGGGTGTGGAGCTCATCTACCGCAGCCTGTTGGACACCTTCGCCTCTCTGGGCATCAAACCCATGGATTCCCTGGGCCGGATGTTCAATCCCACTTACCATGAGGCTGTGGAGACGATCACCGATCCCAAGTACCGCCGCGATGAGATCGTGGAGGTGCTCCGGGTGGGCTTTACCATGGATGACGAGGTGATCCGCCACGCCCGGGTCGTGGTGGCCAATTGCGAATAATCCCAAAAGGAGCGTAACAATGGGAACTATCATAGGAATTGATTTGGGCACCACCAACAGCTGCGTGGCCGTGATGGAGGGCGGCGAGCCGGTGGTAATTCCCAACGCCGAGGGCGGCCGCACCACGCCCTCCGTGGTGGCCTTTTCCAAGACCGGAGAGCGCATGGTGGGTACCATCGCCAAGCGCCAGGCCGTCACCAACCACGAGCGCACTATCGCCTCCATCAAGCGTCAGATGGGCAGCGACTACCGCGTCACCATCGACGGCAAAAAATTCACCCCCCAAGAGATCTCGGCCATGATTCTCCAAAAGCTCAAGGCCGACGCAGAGAGCTACCTGGGCACCACGGTCACCGAAGCGGTTATCACCGTGCCGGCCTACTTCACCGACGCCCAGCGCCAGGCCACCAAGGACGCAGGCAAAATCGCCGGCTTGGAGGTCAAGCGCATTATCAACGAGCCCACCGCCGCGGCCCTGGCCTACGGCGTGGACAAGGAAGAGAGCCAGAAAATCATGGTCTACGACCTGGGCGGCGGCACCTTCGACGTGTCCATTCTGGAGATTTCCTCCGGTGTCATCGAAGTTTTGGCCACGGCGGGCAACAACCACTTGGGTGGAGACGACTTCGACCAATGCCTGGTGGACTATCTTATCAAGGAGTTCAAGCGCCAGCACCGCATGGACTTGAGCCGCGACAGCGCCGCCATGCAGCGCATCCGGGAGGCCGCTGAGAAAGCCAAGATCGAGCTCTCTGCCATGAAAGAGACCACCATCTCCCTGCCCTATATCGCCGTGGGCAAAGAAGGCCCCCTCCACATGGAAATCTCTATCACCCGGGCCAAGTTCAACGACCTCACCAGCCACCTGGTGCAGGCCACTCGGGCACCCATGGATCAGGCCATCAACGACTCCGGCGTGTCCATCGGCGAGATCTCCAAGGTGCTGATGGTGGGCGGCTCCAGCCGGATTCCGGCGGTACAGGAGCTGGTGCAGACCGTCACGGGCCGCCTGCCCTTCAAGGGCATCAACCCTGACGAGTGCGTGGCTATGGGGGCTTGTCTCCAGGGCGGCGTCCTCACCGGAACGGTGAAGGGGCTGCTGCTGCTGGACGTGACGCCTCTCTCCCTCGGCATTGAAACCGTGGGCGGCGTGTGCACCCGGATCATCGAGCGCAACACCACCCTGCCCATCCGCAAGAGCCAGATTTTCACCACCGCCGCCAACTTCCAGACCACAGTGGATGTTCACGTCCTTCAGGGCGAGCGGCCCATGGCGCGGCAGAACAAGGAGCTTGGCCGGTTTCAGCTGACGGGGATCCGGCGGGCCATGCGAGGAGTGCCGCAGATTGAGGTTACCTTCGCCATCGACGCCAACGGCATCGTCAACGTCTCGGCCAAGGACTTGGGTACCGGCCGGGCCCAGGACATCACCATCACCGCCACATCCAACATGAGCCAGGCGGAGATCGACCGGGCCGTGTGGGAGGCTCAACAGTATGCCCAGGAGGACGCGAAAACCCGTGCCGAGGCCACGGCTCGAGATCGCTGCGAGCAGCTTATCTACCGCGCCGGTGCGGCCAAGGTGGACAGAGCCTGCCGCGCCCGGCTCAACGACGCCGTCAAGCAGGCCAAGCAGGCGGTAAAGTCCCAGGATCCCGCCGCCATGGAACAGGCTGCCGAGAATCTCGAGCGCATTCTGGCCGACGTGGGCTGCTCCGACAACGGCGCTCAACCCCCACACGACGACAGCGTCATGGACGCCGATTTTGAGCAGATGTAAAAATACCGCCGCCCGAGGACTGGGTGGCGGTATTTTCAACGGCGGCTTTCTTATCGCGTGCAGTAGTTTCGCAGTCTTTCCTTCAAAAGCTCATAGCGCAGGCGTTTTTCCTCCTTGGCAAAGTGCACCGCCCGCTCCTGAGGCGGATTGTCACGGTAGTCCAGAATTTCCCCGCCGAATTGTTCGCTGGTGAGGTCAAAGATATGGCTATCCACCACATTATAGCAATGGTAGTTCCCATCGGGGCGGAGAATGCCGTAGACCTCGCCGCCGAAGATATCCTGGGCGAGAAACGCCGTAATCGAGCACTGACCGCAGGTCTTATTTGTCTCCGACCATTTCCCCCGCAGCCGCGGCGCGCAGGTTTCCATGCACCAACCGCCCTCCATCAACCGATGATAGAGGTCACGGGGTGTGGAGATCCCCGGATACTCCTCTGTGCGCGCCGGAACCGTTGCCTGTTCCCAGCCGTAAAATCCAGCCTGTTTCATAGAGCGCTCCCTTCCCCAAACGCCGCGCACTGCGCCGGCATGGGCTGTTTATTATCAAAACTATACCACGAAACACTGCCTTCTTCAACCGCCTGCTCAAATCGGCGCTTGCAGAATTGCCGGATATCCGTGTACAATGGAGCTACCGCCGTCGGACGCGCCGTGCGGCCATACGCCACTCTTTTAGGAGGGACACAGGATGTTTTTCAAAAAAAAGCAGGAAATCTGCACCTATGACCGCGAGCATCAGAGGCCGGTTATCCGCTGCAGCATTTGCACCGGGGAGAAGGTGGCAGGATTTCAGGACACATGCACCGGACGATTTCGCGAGGTCATGCTGATCCGCACCCCTGACGATTTGGAGGCGTTTCGCCGCCTCTATGCCATCGGCCCGGAAGAAATCCCCACCCAATACTAGGAGGCAAATATGAACGTCATTTGCTTTGGCGATTCCAATACTTTTGGCTATGACCCCCGCTCCTGGCTCGGAAGCCGGTATGATGCGGACAGCCGGTGGGTGGACATCTTGGCCGCAAAAACCGGTTGGACGGTCTGCAATATGGGCCAAAACGGGCGGGAGATCCCGCCGGCTGCCCCCCTCTTTCCAAAAGACACCGATCTGCTGATCCTTATGCTGGGCACCAACGATTTGCTCCAGGGCCGCAGCCCGGATGCCGCCGCCGCAACGCTGGAGGGCTTCCTCACCGCTCTGCCGCTGGAGCCGGCAAAGATCCTGCTGATCGCCCCGCCGCCCTTGACCCTGGGCGCCTGGGTACCCAACCGGCAGTATATAGACGCCTCCCTGGCCTTCACGCAAAGCTGTCAAGCCCTCGCCCGGCGGCTGGGTATCCCCTTTGCCGACGCCGGGGCTTGGAACATCTCCCTGACCTATGACGGCGTGCATTTCACCGCGGCTGGCCACCGGGCCTTTGCCGCCGGCCTCCTGGCAGCGCTCTCCGCACAGGGAAACTGCCCAGGCCTTAATCACACCGAATATATCCCTCCGTCATTCTCATCACAGGGGCTCTGATTTTGGGCGGTGGAAGATTCTGTCTCAGAGCGCAAACAAACGTCGAATCAGTTTCCCAATCATGGCAAACTGAGTAAAAAGCATGGCATGATTTCTCCGGTTATGATATAATGCGATCAAGTTCCAATGGCCTGGGTCACCAGGAAGATAGAAGGAGGCCGCTATGATCCGTGATATCTGCAAAGACGAAACCTTCCTGGCACAAAAGGCACAACCCGTCACGCCGGACGACCTTCCCCTTGCCGCTGACCTGCTGGACACCCTGGCCCACCATCGCGACAGCTGTGTGGGCCTTGCAGCCAACATGATCGGCGTCAACAAGCGCGCCATCGTCTTTGACAGTGAAGGAACCTCCATGGTCATGTTCAATCCGGAGATACTTAAAATGTCGGGCCCTTATAGCGCCGAGGAAGGGTGCCTCTCCCTCACCGGCACTCGCCCAGCCAAGCGCTTTCACACCATCAAGGTACGCTGGCAAAATGAGAAATTCCAAGATCGGATCAAAACCTTCACCGGCTGGACGGCCCAGATCATTCAGCACGAGATTGACCACTGTGAGGGGATCATCATATGAAAAAGTGCAGAATTACCGTCATGCGTATCACGCACTACCCGGATCTGATGGCCCAATACGAAAACCCCATCTCTCACGCCTGTGACATGACCGAGGGACAGGTGTTTATCGCCAACGGCTGGGAGCGGCCGGTAGGTTTCTGCCAGAGTGCCTGGGATACCCTCTCCCCTTTTGTGCTGGCTCTGAGCCATGGAGGCGCGGACTTCTACGGAGGCTGGATGAAGAACCCCAGATCCGCCATGCTCTCATGCAACGACGGCTTCCGCCCGGTGAGCTTCCTGGTGGAGGCCTTAGACGAGGATGCAGAGTGAAGCCGTTCCTCATCGCCCAAATCCCACAATCGGAGCGTCTCTCTTTTCGCGCAGCCGCCTTGCAGCGGCTACGCGTTTTGTTTGCCTCAGACCAGTTATGGCCGCAAAGCGACCGTCTGTTGGGAATCGGTGGCCCTTTCCCGCTCCGTCGTCTATACTAAAACCAGCACAGGGAGGTGCGCGCAATGCAGGTTGAAGTTAAGCTGGACGCTACATGCCGGGAGACAAAAGTGGTGATCGTGACCGACAAGATCACCGATGAGATCCACGCGCTGATCAGTCAGCTCTCCGCCGACACCCCGACGTATCTGCCCGGCTTTCAGGGCGATCAGCTGACGCTCCTGCGGCAATCCGACGTGCTGCGGATCTATGGGGAGTCTGGCAAGGTCTGGGCCCTCACCCAGCAGGGGAAATACCTGCTGCGTCTGCGGCTTTACGCGTTGGAGGAGCGGCTGAACCGGCGGGATTTTGTCCGCATTTCCAACTCTGAAATCCTCAATCTTCGGCAGGTCAAAGCCTTCGACCTCCGCTATACCGGCACCATCTGTGTCTCTCTCTCAGATGGGTCTGTGACTTATGTCTCCCGGAGATATGTTGGAAAAATCAAAGAAGTCCTGGGAATATGAGGTGATATCCATGAAAAAAAAGATCTTTTTGCGCGGATTGCAGGGTGCACCCTTGGGCCTTGCCATCAGCACCTTGATTTCTATTATCATCTCCTACGCCGTGGGAGACGGTCGGTATTACGCCGTGGTGCCCGAGCTGAGCGCAGTCTGCGGCTCGGAAATTTACGCGGTGATACTACAGGCCCTTTGCTCGCTTCTCTATGGCGCAACCTGGGGCAGTGCGTCGGTCATCTGGGAACTGGAGCGCTGGAGCCTTCTGCGCCAGAGCGTCACCCATCTGGCAATTTGCTCCCTGGCCACTTTCCCCATTGCTTACTTGATGCGCTGGATGGCGCACAGCGCGGCCGGTGTGGCCGGTTATTTTGCCACCTTTCTCGGGATTTATGCCATCATATGGGCTGCACAGTATTTCGCCATCAAGCGCCGCCTGCAGCAGATCAACCGCAGAATGCAGGAACATCCCTGAGCGCTTGCTGGCTGTCAAGGGACGCTCCTAGGTTGGAGGGAACAGCGCGCGGGGGGATTCAGGGCATCAAAGCGCCTGTGCATATTGCAAAGCGAGAACATTTGGGACGCTTTGCAAAGCTACAAATGTTTTGACCGCGTGGCACAATACATTCGACCGCGCGGAAAGCCACGCGTGGTTTCTTCGCTCGCATTCAAAAACACACGGCCCTTTGACAATCCAAGCCCGCCGGGACTTCCCGGCGGGCTTGGTATTTTGCTGAAATATCAGAGAATCTGGCAGAACCGCATCAACATCGCAGCCGTCTGGGCACGGGTGGCGCCGGCCTGGGGATCCAGGGTCTGATTGGGCTTACCCGTGATGATGCCGTTGGCAACGGCCCAACGCATTGCCTCCGCCGCATAGCCGGAAACCGAGGCGGCATCGTTGAAGCCCTCCAGAGAGACAGACCGGGTGACATCCATGCCGCGCTGCTGGGCATAGCGATAGAGCATGGTGGCCAGCTGTTCGCGGGTGATGGGTGCATCCATATTGCTGCCATCGGAGATATCGTTCTCCATGGCCCATTGCCGGCCCTGGTCATACCAGCTATCGCCGCCGTCGGTGTTCTCGCCCTCCAGGCGCGCCAACACCGTCACCACCATGGCGCGGTTGGCGCCGCTGTCGGGGCTGAACTGGGTAGAGGAAGTGCCCTGGAACAGTTCACGGCTGCTGGCAAAGGCCACAGCGTCGGCACACCAGCTGCTGTCGGCCACATCGTCAAATTCCTTAGAATTGTCCACAATCTTCAACGTCGCGCCGTCCTCCACCGTGAGGATCAGCCCATCCTCCGAGACAACGGACGTCCGCACAATTTCCTCGGTGCCGTCGGCCTTGACCAGAACAGCTACCGTGCCGGGCGTCACATTCTCCACAGGTACCGACACCTTGGCCGTGGTGCCGCTGGGCAAATCCACAACCACCGTGGGTGCCTCAGCGCGATCCGTCGTGGCAGCTACCGGCTCCATGGGCAGCGCAACGGCTTCCCCTTTGGCTTGGGCGATCTCCTGCTGGGTGACTTTTACCGTCGTCGTCTCGTCCTTGGAGCTCTCGGAGCTGCCCGTGGAATGGCTGGGCTCGTCGGGTGTCTCCGGGGGCTGCACCGGCTCATCCTTCCACTGGGCATAGAGCGCGGTAACCTCCTCCAAAGGCACCGTGGCGCCGGCAGCATAGGCCGTTCCATAGCCTCCGGCCTCGGTGTTCCAGCCGTCAAATTCCTTCCCCTGGGGCGCCTGGAACAGCGTGCCAGCCGCAGCGGACGCCGTTGCGCTGAGGCCGTCCACCACCACAAAAGCCTCTCCATCCCGGGTCAGCGCGCCGTTGCCGAAATACTGGAGATAATCGCCGCTGACCGGCTCCGTGCGGTATACGGCTTTAAACCGGGCAACACGAGAGCCTTCCTGCTTTTCAGCCTGAATGGCAGACAGGACATCATCATCCAGATCGTA
>CALXCW010000008.1 GCA_944386905.1 uncultured Oscillospiraceae bacterium | reverse complement strand
GCCGGATCGGGCCGCTGCACCGGGGAGATCACCGGCTGGCCGTCTTTGCCCAGAAGCACCGTCAGGCCGCCTGCATAGCCGTTAAATGAAAAGAGATAGTTGACCCCGGTTTCTCGATCCACCCAGATCTCCATGCCGTTCACTGCACCCTGGGAGTAGATTTTTTCAAACCGTTTTCCTTCCTTTGCCATCATTTCACCTCAATTCTCGTCGCAATCAGGGATCCCGTCGCCGTCGGTATCGCAGTCGGGGCTGTGAAGCACACCGCCGCTGCCAAAGATCTCCTTGCCCTTGACACCAGTTTCCGTGCGTCGCTGCTCCACCAGGTCGCTGAGGAACCGGCGCACCTGGTCGGGCTTTTTAATATTCTTGAGTTCGAGGACACCACTGGTTTTATCGGTGCAGAAGAGCACCACCGTGCCCACACCGAAGATCCGCTGGCCCAGGGTTTGGCTGGAACGGATGTCCATGATGCGGTACAGGAGCAGCTCGTCGGTTTCCGTACGGAGGAAACCTTTTTTGCAATACAGGCGGTTTTCGTCCACCCTGTACTTGGTAAAGGTGATGGGCATGCCGAGAAAGCGCTTGGTATCCGCCCAGAGCACCTCATCCTCGTGGAGATTGTTGAGTACCGTGTTTTTTGCCATGAGAACCTCCTTAGTCCCGCGGGGCCAGCACGCCCTCGTGGACGGCAGCCTTCAAAATGGCGATCTGCGTCTTGGCGTCGGGGATATTTCCGGCCATCACCTCGGCCACCAAGTCCTTGAGGGGAATGAGCTCCACATCTAAAAACTCGTCCTCGTCCAGGTGGCGTTCGCCCCGGGTGAGCCCCTTGGCCAGATACATCCAGATGGTTTCATCGGAGTAGGCGCAGGCGGGGTAGAAGAGCCCCAGGGGAATGAGCTCCGCGGCGTGGTAGCCGGTCTCCTCCTCCAGTTCCCGCCGGGCGGCGGCCTCGTGATTCTCCTGCTTGCTGTCGAGCTTCCCGGCGGGAATTTCCAGTAGCACCCGATCCACCGGGTAGCGGTACTGCCGCTCCATCACGGCGCAGCCGTCGTCGGTGATGGGCAGCACGCATACTGCACCCACATGGCGCACCAGCTCCCGCGAAGCGCTGGAGCCGTTGGGCAGCGCCACAGAGTCGTGATAGAGATGCAAAATCTTGCCGTTAAACAACAGCTCTGAGCCGGTCTGATGTTCTCTTAAATCCAATTCAGACATGGCGGAACCTCCGTCTCGTAGATTAAGGATATCTTACGCCATTTTCGCCCAGGATGCAACTGGGAAAGCAAAACCTTTTGGAATAATTAACAGTTTTTGGCTGTACATCCCCGGGAGACCATGGTATAATAAACGGGAAATCAGCAGCTGCCGACGGGTGGCTATCTTATCATAAATTAGAGGAGACGTGACACCAATGGATGCAAGAACTGAATTCAACCGCTGGAAAGCCAATTGCCAGGGCGAGATGCTTGAGGAGCTTCTGGCTATGGAACACGATGACGCGGCCGTGCAGGCTGCCTTTGGAAGCCGCGCCAGCTTCGGTACCGCCGGCATCCGCAGCGTGATGGGCGTGGGCACCGCCCGGCTCAATGACCTGACTGTCCGCCAGACCGCCCGGGGCCTGGCTAAGTATCTCCTCGAATCCGGCGGCAGCAAGACCTGCGCCATCGGCTATGACTGCCGCCACAACTCCCGCCGCTTTGCCGAGGTCTGTGCCGCGGCGCTGGCTGCCGAGGGTATCCACGTCTACCTCTACGACCGGCTCTGCCCCACGCCCATGCTCTCTTTTGCGGTGCGGTACTTAAAGTGCGGCGTGGGCATGGTGATCTCTGCCAGCCACAACACCAAGGAATACAACGGCCTGAAGTGCTACGGCCCCGACGGCGGCCAGATGACCGAGATCCCCGCCGCCGCCGTCTCCGCCGCCATGGAGACCGTGGATCTCTTTGCTCCCGAGAAGGAGAGCTACGAGAGCCTTCTTGCGAAGGGCGCCATCGAATATATCTCCCAGGATGTGTGGGAAGCCTACTATCAGCGCATTTCCCAGGAGGCCATTGCCCCCGAGACGGTGAAGGAAGCCGGACTCAAGGTGGTCTATTCGCCGCTGTGCGGCGCCGGCGGCGAGCCGGTGCAGGAGATGCTCAAACGCCTGGGCGCCACCTACTGGATCCCCGACTCCCAGAGAAACCCCTCCGGCGACTTCGCCACCTGCCCCAACCCCAACCCCGAGAACGACACCGCTTTCAATGAGAGCTATGCCCTGGCCAAGGAAGTGAAGCCCGATCTGGTCATGGCCACCGATCCCGACTCCGACCGCATCGCGGTGGCCATTCCCGCCGGCGACGGCTTCCGCAAGTTCTCCGGCAACGAGATGGGCTGTATGCTCCTGGACTACATCCTCTCCGCCCTGCAAAAGGCCGGAAAGCTCCCCAAGGAGCCTGTGGCGGTGAAGAGCATCGTCTCCACTCCGCTGGCCGATCGGGTGGCCGCCGCCTACGGCGTGAAGATCCGCACGGTACTCACGGGCTTTAAGTACATCGGCGGCGTCATCCTCGAGCTGGAAGAGGCCGGACACCCCGAGGACTTCGTGCTGGGCTTCGAAGAGAGCTGCGGCTACCTCAAGGGCGACTACGCCCGCGACAAGGACGCCGTGGTGGCCGCTATGCTCATTGCCGAGATGGCCGCCACCTATAAGCTCCAGGGTAAGACCCTGGGCGACGTGATGGACGGGATCTATCAGCGGTACGGCTACTTCGTGGCGGGACTGAAGAATGTGGTCTTTACCTCCGACGCGCAGAAAGCCAAGTGCATGGCGCTGCTGGATGAGTTCCGCGCCGAACCGCCCCAGGAGATGGCGGGTTACGCCGTGACGGGAGTGGCGGACTTCAAGGCCCAGGTGATGAAGGACGCCAAGACCGGCGAGACCACGCCCACGGGCCTGCCCGCGGAGAATATGGTCATGCTGACCCTGGGCGATGCAGGCCGGATCATTCTCCGTCCCTCCGGCACCGAGCCGAAGATCAAGTTCTACTACACCGCTGCTGCCTCGTCCCAGGCTGAGGCCGACGCCATGATCGCCAAGATGGACGAAGCCATGTCTGCACTGCTGTAACGCAAACGCGCATAAGATGATTTGCCACGAAAGGCCGGCTCCCCAGGGAGCCGGCCTTTTGCTGCCCAATAGACGCGGGAGTTGTGTAAAATGTCCCCGGCTACCCATCGGTAGCCGGGGACATGCTCGGCAAGGGCTCAGCGAAATTGGATCTCCATGCCCCGCACCAGAAGGGGGTTGATGTCCAAGATGGCTGTGTCGCCCACAGAACAGCTGACCTTGGTGACATCGCAGACCGTGTGGAGCATACCCACATGGCCCAGCACCGGGCACAGCGCCCCGTTGATGCGCACATAGAGCTTTTTGCGCCGTAGGATGTTCAAAAATGCCCGGATCATGGCCCGGATGCAGTCGCGCACGCGGAAGATATCGTCGCCGTAGCTCACAGCGAAGCCGTGGTACCAGCCCACGCCGATGACGGCGGTGCGGGTGGGCTTTTTCGCCTTCCAGGCAGCGCCGTAGCCGGTGGAGTGGCCCGTGGGCAGCCAGCGGATCTCGTCCACCGAGGCTTCGCACCGGCCCACCCGCCGGAGGTCTGCCTTCGTAAGCACCCGGCCTAAAAGCGCCGAGCCCAGGCGCACGCCGTCCATGTGGAGCTCCGGCCAGCGGAGGAAGGCAGAAGAGTTGCAGCAGTGGGCCGCGCCGGGTTCCACCCCGGCGTCGATGAGCGCCCGGAGGACGCCCCGAAAGGCGTCGGCCTGGGCAAAGACCGAGGCTTCGTTACAAAAGGCGGAGTGGAAATGGGTGTAGATCCCACTGACGGCCAGATGGTCGTTGTGGCGGTAGACCGAGAGAATTTTCTCCGTCTCGTGGGGCATGAAGCCGTAGCGGCCCATGCCGGTGTCTACCTTCACGTGCACCTCCGCCACGGTGCCCCGCTGGAGGGCCAGGGAGTTGAGGGCCGCGGCCTCGGCCGAGCAGGAGATGGTGGCGATGATCTCCAAATCCAGCATCTGCTGGAGCTCTCCCGGGTCGGTGGTGGGGCGGAGCATGAGAATCTCCGCCTGGGGAAACTGCATGCGGATATCCAGCGCCTCGGAGATCTCCGTCACGGCAAAGCGGCGGATCCCCGCCTCATGGCAGAGCTTCGCCATCTCCCCGGCGCCCAGGCCGTAGCCGTTGCCCTTGAGCACGGCCCAGATGGGCGTCTTTCCGGCCAGGGTCACCAACCGGTCGAGATTGTAGCGGACAGCCGCCGTTTCCACACAATACGCCTTCAAAATCTCACTTCTTTCTGTCTCGGTTGCGGATGAGGTAGACGGTCTTGCGAAGGTCTTTGAAAAGGCTGGTGCTCTTTTCCACAAAGGCGTAGACGGGCCGGTTCAGCACCAGATCCATCTCGCCGACAAACTCAGTGAAATCGCCGCCGAAGCCCTTTTTGAAGCGGTAGAGACCGTAGAGGGGATTGTCCTCGCTGATGTCGCCGGAGACACCCCGGAAGTCGTAGATCCGGCACTTTTCCTCGATGGCCCACTGGATCATCCGCCACTGCAAAAGGTAATTGGGCATGAGGTTTCGATCCTCGTTGGAGGAGGCGCCGTAGAGATACCAGACCTTGTCGCCGTAGTGGATGGCCAGGGTGCCGGCGATGGGGCGATCTTCGTGGAAAGCCATGTAGAGCCGGCAGTGCTCGCCCAGGTTGTCGAGCATGTTGGCGAAATACTCCGGCTGACGGGTGACAAAGCCGTCGCGGACGCCGGTGGTGAGCATCAAATCGGCAAAGGCCGGGATCATCTCCTTGCCGCAGATCTTCACCTCCACGCCCTTCTTCTGGGCCACGCGGATGTTATAGCGCCACTTCTGGTGAAAGCCCGCCTGGATCTCTTCTTCGGTCTTGCCCTCGACATTGAGGCGGAACACATACCGCGGCTGGATGGCCTCGAAGTTCTTGCCGCCCTCCTTGCTCTCAAA
This sequence comes from uncultured Oscillospiraceae bacterium, assembly GCA_944386905.1. Classification (GTDB taxonomy): domain Bacteria; phylum Bacillota; class Clostridia; order Oscillospirales; family Oscillospiraceae; genus Avoscillospira. The sequence goes on along the minus strand of CALXCW010000008.1, from coordinate 23,094 downwards.
GCCGAAGCTCTTGAGCATATTGTAAAAGCCGGTGTTGGACGAAGGCACGTCCGGGTCAATCTTGATGACGTAGGACTTATATTCCTTGGCCAGCTGCTTGGCCCCGGCCAGCAGCTGGGAAAAAGTCTCCCGGTCATCGAGGTCGCACACAGGGCCGCGGCAGCCGTACATCAGCGTCCGTCCCACCAGGGGCATCTTGCGGATCATCACGGCCAGAGAACCCTTGATCTTGCCGTCGGCACCCCGGACGGCGATGGCCTTCCAGATCCACATGGGCTTCTGCTTGCCCCAGAGGGAACTCTGGGCGAAGTTTCCCTTGGGATGGGACTGGACAAAGGCCTCGTATTCAGCCAGGGTTTCCTGGGTAATCAATTCATACATGATATCAGACTCCAAACGTTGTAATGATAGAAAGCGCCAAAGGCCGCGCCTTTTACAGCACCTGGACGATCAGCCCTTTGAGGTACAAGGCGTGCTCGGCGGTGAGGCAGGCGGGGTGATCCCGCGACTGCGTCAGCGTTTCAAGCAGTCGGATGGGACGGCCTACGTCGCCTGCTGCCTCGGTGAGCATCTTTTCAAAGAGGGGCGGCGTCATAAACTGGCTGCATGAGCACGTCACCAGAAAGCCGCCGGGCTCTGTGAGCCTGAGGCAGCGCAAATTGAGCTCCTTATATCCGCGGTAGGCGCTTTCCAATGCCTTGCGGCTCTTGGCAAAGGCCGGCGGATCGCAGATCACCAGACCGAATTTCCGCCCGGCCTCGTCGTATTCCTTCACCAGATCAAAGACGTTGGCGCAGGTGGTGTCTACCTCGACGCCGTTTTGAACGGCATTTTTCCGCACCAGAGCCAGGGCGTCCGCAGAGACGTCCACGCACTCGACGGACGCTGCGCCGTAGAGCGCCGCGTGGATCCCGAACCCGCCGCTGTGACAGCACAGATCCAGCACCGTCTTACCCGGGGCATAGGGCTTTAGCCGGCCCCGGTTTTCCTGCTGATCCAAGAAGTGGCCGGTCTTTTGGCCGTGGAGCAGGTCGGCGTAGAGCCAGGCATCGTGCTCCTTCAATAGGATCAGATCCGGCAGGGTGCCGTAGATTACCCGGGCTTCCTGGGGAAGCCCTTCCTTTTCCCGCACCGCCACGTCGCCGCGTTCGCAGATGGCCTGGGGGTGGAAAAGATCGATGAGCGTATCCACCACGGCGTCCTTCCACTGCTCCATGCCCAGAGACACGATCTGAAAGGAGAGGTAGTCGCCGAACTTGTCCACAGTGAGGCCGGGCAGGCCGTCGCTCTCGCCAAAGACCACCCGGCAGGCGTGGGAGAAACCCAGCTGCCGACGGAAGGCCCAGGCGGCTTCGATGCGGCGGCGGAAAAAGCCTGCGTCGATGGCTTCGCCCTCGTTCCGGGTGAGGATGCGCACGGTAATCTTGCTGTTGGGGTTGAAATAGCCGCGGGCGAGAAACTGGCGGCGGCTGTCGATGACGTCCACAATGCCGCCCGGCGGGCAGATGTCGTCATACCAGTCGATTTCGTTGTCATAGATCCAAAAGCTGCCCCGGCGCACATCCTGTTCCTCGCCTCGCCGAAGGCATACCTTACCGTATTCCATAGGGCCTCCTTTGCTGCGCTGTGACAGTGGGGCGGCTTTATTCCGCCACCGCCTCGCCCAAAACCTTGCCGATGGGGTCGCGGAACACCAGGTCGGCCTGACCATCCAGGGGCGTTGCGTCGCGGTTGATGAGCACCAGCCGATGGCCTCGATAGTATTGCAAAAGTCCCGCCGCCGGATAGACCGTCAAGCTGGTGCCGCCGACAATCAGAAGGTCGGCTCCGGCGATGGCCTGGACGGCGCCCATCAGGCAGGCCTGATCCAGCCCTTCCTCATAGAGCACCACGTCGGGCTTGATGAGGCCGCCGCAGGTGCAGTGGGGTACGCCGGTACTCGTTGCAATGTCCTCGGCGGTGTAGAACTTGCCGCACTTGAGACAGTAGTTCCGGTGCACCGAGCCGTGGAGTTCAAAGACCTTTTTGCTGCCTGCTGCCTGGTGAAGGCCGTCGATATTTTGCGTCACGACCGCCGAGAGCTTGCCCGCCGCTTCCAGCCGGGCCAGGGCCAGGTGGGCCGGGTTGGGCTGGGCCGTGAGGCAGAGCATTTTGTCGCGGTAAAAGCGGTAGAATTCTGCGGTGTGGGCAAAGAAAAAGCTGTGGCTCAGAATTGTCTCGGGGGGATAGTCGTACTTCTCATGATACAGGCCGTCCTGACTGCGAAAATCCTTAAGGCCCGATTCCGTGCTGACGCCTGCCCCGCCGAAAAAGACAATGGCGCGGCTCTCTTCAATCCAGTTTTTGAGGGTCGAAAGACTGCCCATATTCTTCCTCCATTTCTCTGAGGAGTTTCTTCTCCTGCTTGGTTTCAAAACGAAGGGTTTTGTACATGTCGGGACGGCGGCGGTAGGTGCGAAGGAGCGACATCTTTCTGCGCCAGCGATCCACCGCGGCGTGGTTGCCGGAGAGGAGCACCTTGGGCACCGCCAAACCATGCCACACCTCAGGCCGGGAATACTGGGGATATTCCAAAGTACCGGCCCAGTGGCTCTCGTCGGTATAGCATGCCTCGTCGCCCAGTACGCCCGGCACCAGACGGGCCACGGCGTCGGCCACGGCCATGGCCGGGATTTCGCCGCCGGTGAGGACAAAGTCTCCCAGAGAGATCTCCTCATCCACGCACTCGTCAATAAACCGCTGGTCGATGCCCTCGTAGTGGCCGCAGACTAAGATGAGGTTCTCCACGCTGTCGCGCAGGCGGACGGCGTCTTTTTGTGTAAAGGTCTTGCCGCAGGGGGAGAGGTAGACGGTGTGCACCGGCCCGCCGGCTTCGTCGCACACGGCCTCCCAGCAGCGGTAGAGAGGATCGGCTTGGAGCACCGCCCCGTGGCCGCCGCCGTAGGGATAGTCGTCCACCTGGTTTTGCTTGCTGGCGGTGTAGTCGCGAATCTGCCAGGCGGTAATGCGGATGAGCTCCCGTTCCTGGGCGCGGCCCAGAATGCTCTCGTTCATCATGTCGCCCACGGTGTCGGGGAATAGAGTGAGAATGTCAATGCGCATCGCTTTCCATCCCCTCGATGAGCCTGACCCGGATGAACCCGTCCTCGGGGTTGAGGGTTTCAATAAATTCTTTCACAGCGGGGATCATATATTCATGCTCGCCCTTGACGACGTAGACATCGTTGCCCGGTAGCGTGAGCACCTCGGTGATCTTGCCGATTTCCCGCTGGCCTGCGTAGACCGGCAGGCCAATCAGATCGGCCACAAAGACCACACCCTCGGCCAGCTCCACATCGGCCCGGGCGATGGAGAGCTCCTTGCCCCGGAGCGCCGCGGCCGCATCGATGGTGTCAATCCCTTCGAGCTTTAAAAGCACCATGGACTTTTGCAGCGCTGCCTGCTCCACGGCGTATTCCCGCCCGTCGATAAAGAAGCGATCATAGTCCAAGAGATCTGCCGGGTCGTCCGCCCAGGGCATGACCTTCAGCGTGCCCCGCAGGCCATGGGTGGTGACGATCTGGCCGGTGGGGAGGTAGGGTGATTTCATACGGTGCCTCCTGTGACACGTGGGAATTTTTCTTGATTATACCACATCCGGCGGGCAGTTTACAATGGAGGCCGGAAATTTCCCACCTTGTTTTGTGTTAAAAACACTTTACGCACAATTAACAGCGCCGGTCTTTTCGACTTAACATTGGATTTGTACAATGGGCCTGTACCTAAGAAATCCAACAAAAACTACCATTAAAGGAGAAATCAAACCATGAAAAAGCTGATTGCACTGATGCTGGCACTGATGCTGGTGCTCGGCCTTGCCGCCTGCGCCGGTGACGCTGCAAACCAGGATAACACCACCAACGACACCGCCGATACGACCGGCGACCAACAGAACACCGACAACACTGCTTCCACTATGAGCGGCGCCATCACCGTCATCTCCCGTGAAGAGGGCTCCGGTACCCGCGGCGCCTTCACCGAGCTGATGGGCGTGCTGGTGGACGATGTGGACAACACCACCGTAGATGCCGAAATTGCCAACTCCACCTCTCTGGTGCAGAGCACTGTGGCGGGCAACAAGAACGCCATCGGCTATATTTCCCTGGGCTCCTATGACGCTTCCGCGGTCAAGGCTGTGAAGGTTGACGGCGTGGAGGCCAGCGTGGAGGATATCAAGGCTGGCAGCTATGCTGTGTCCCGTCCCTTCGTTATCTGCTACAAGGAAGAGAACCTCAGCGACTTGGGCGCCGATTTTGTGAAGTTCATTATGAGCGCCGAGGGCCAGGCCATTCTCACTGAAGAGGGCTACATTGCCGCCGATGATGCGGCGGAGAGCTACACCGGCTCCGGTATGTCCGGCAGCCTGAGCGTCAACGGCTCCACCTCTGTGGGCCCTGTGATGGAAGTGCTGGCTGAAAGCTACAAGGCGCTGAACCCCGATGTGACCATCGATGTCCAGCAGACCGGTTCCGGCACCGGTATCACCTCCGCCATTGACGGCTCCTGCGAAATCGGCATGAGCTCCCGCGAGCTCAAGGACGAGGAAGTGGCCGAGGGTCTGACCCCTGTGACCATTGCCCTGGACGGCATCGCCGTGATCGTCAACCTGGAAAACCCCGTGTCCGACCTGAGCGCCGAGACCATCCAGAAGATTTATACCGGTGAGATCACCGACTGGAGCCAGGTGGGCTGACAGCAAACAAACGGGCGGGGGATATCCCCCGCCCCATGCCTGATTTCAAACCCCATTCCGCAGCTTCGGGGCGGGAGTGATGTCGGTTCGACACCGCCGAGCCGAGATCAGTCCCACCGCAAGTCTGCGGTGTTTCTCGAGAAGGAGTGCAATATGGCAAGATTCAAAGAAACCGCCATGCAATATGTATTTCTGGCCGCCGCCTGCGTGTCCATTGCAGCGGTGGCGCTGATCTGTGTGTACCTGCTGGGCAACGGCGTGCCGACGATTTTTGAAATTGGTCTGCCCAACTTCTTCGGCCTCACCTGGAAGCCAAGCCAAGATTTCTACGGGATTTTCCCCTTTATCATTGGCTCAATCTATGTGACGGCCGGCGCTATTTTGGTGGGCGTGCCCATCGGCCTGCTGTGCGCCATCTTTCTGGCGCGGTTTTGTCCTGCACCTCTGTACCGGGTCTTGAACCCCGCGGTGCGTCTGATGGCAGGCATTCCCTCCATTGTCTATGGTTTCTTCGGCCTGATGGTCATTGTGCCGGTGGTACAGCAGCTCTTCGGCACCTCCGGTAAGGGACTGCTCACCGCGTCGGTGCTGCTGGGCATTATGATTTTGCCCACCATCATCGGCACGGCCGAGCCCGCGCTGCGGGCCGTGCCCCAGAGCTACTATGAAGGCGCCCTGGCTTTGGGCGCCACCCATGAGCGGAGCACCTTTACGGTCATCCTCCCCGCCGCGGCCTCGGGCGTCATGTCCGGCGTGATTCTCGGTGTGGGGCGGGCCATCGGCGAGACGATGGCTGTCATTATGATCGCGGGCAATCAGCCCAGGATGCCCGGCGGCCTTCTCGACGGCCTGCGCACCATGACCTCAAACATTGTTCTGGAGATGGGCTATTCCACCGGCCTGCACCGCCAGGCCCTCATCGCCACCGGCGTGGTGCTCTTCGTGTTCATTTTGATCATCAACACCTGTTTTTCCCTGATGAAGAGGAGGAAAGACGCATGAGAAGCAGCAATCCTGCCCAGCCCATGCCCCGGGGCCGTGTGGCGCTCACTGCGGGGGAGATTATGGCCCGATCCCGGGGCCAGCGGTACTATTCCTGGCTCTTAAAGCTTCTGGTATGGCTGGCCGCATTCCTCACTGCCGGTGTGATTTTGCTCATGGTGGGCTATATCCTCGTCACCGGCATCCCCAATCTCACCCTGGATCTTTTTGCCTGGAAATTTACCACGGACAATCAGTCCATGATGCCGGCCTTGGTCAATACTGTGGTGATGACCCTTCTGACCCTGGTGCTGGCGGTGCCCGTGGGCGTGTGCGCCGCGATCTATATGGTGGAGTACGCCAAGCGCGGCAACAAGCTGGTAAAGGTTGTGCGCCTCACCGCTGAGACCCTCTCGGGTATCCCCTCCATCGTCTACGGCCTCTTTGGTATGATGTTTTTTAACATCTTCCTCAATTGGGGCTATTCCATGCTGGCCGGTGTGGTCACCTTGGCCATTATGATCCTGCCCCTCATTCTTCGCACCACGGAAGAAGCGCTGCTCTCTGTGCCCGACAGCTATCGCGAGGGCTCCTTCGGCCTGGGGGCGGGAAAACTCAGAACGGTGTTCAAGGTGATCCTGCCTCCTGCCATGCCGGGTATTCTGGCGGGCATCATCCTCTCCATCGGCAGAATCGTGGGCGAGAGCGCCGCGCTGATTTTTACCTCCGGCTCCGGCAAGGACAATCTCATGTTCGGCAAGAGCGGCAACTTCTTCGCCGACCTCTTCGCGCCGCTGTTCCAGTCCACCAGGACACTGTCGGTGCACATGTATAACCTGATGAGCGAAGGCCTTCACATGAAAGAAGCCCAGGCCACTGCCGTAGTGCTGTTGCTGCTGGTCATCGCCATCAACGCAGGCTCCGCCCATCTGGCCAAGAAGCTCACGGGCGACGGCCAGAAATAAACAACGTAGGGCCCGCAGGCATGGTCGCCTGCGGGCGGGGATAAGCCCTGTGCCTGTAAAATAGATCAAGGCGTGGTATCCATCCACCCTGTCTCAAAGGAGATTAGAATGAACAAAATCACCGTCACCGATTTAAACCTCTATTACGGCCAGTTTCACGCCCTCAAGGACATCCATGTGGCCTTCCCTGCCCGGGAGATCACAGCCCTCATCGGCCCTTCGGGCTGTGGAAAATCCACGCTTCTCAAAAGCCTCAACCGGATGAACGATCTGGTGGAGGGCTGCCGTATCACTGGCTCGGTGCAGCTGGACGATCAGGAGATCTACGGCGGCATGGACGTCAACACCCTCAGGAAGCGGGTGGGCATGGTATTCCAGAAGCCCAATCCCTTCCCCATGAGTATTTACGACAATATCGCCTATGGCCCCCGCACCCACGGTGTGCGCTCGCGGGTCTTGCTGGATGAGATTGTGGAGCGAAGTCTTACACAGGCGGCCATTTGGGATGAGGTCAAAGACCGTCTCAAGAAAAGCGCCCTGGGTCTCTCCGGCGGTCAGCAGCAGCGCCTTTGCATTGCGCGCGCCCTGGCCGTGGAGCCGGAGGTTCTTCTGATGGACGAGAGCACTTCCGCCCTTGACCCCATCTCCACGGGCAAGATTGAAGAATTGGCTATGGATCTCAAAAAACAGTATACCATCATCATTGTCACCCACAACATGCAGCAGGCCGCCCGCATCTCCGACAACACGGCCTTTTTCCTCCTGGGCGACATGGTGGAGTTCGGCAAGACGGAGACCATCTTCTCCATGCCCAAGGACAAGCGTACAGAGGACTACATCACCGGGAGGTTTGGATAATGCGTACAAGGTTCGATCAGCAGCTGGGCAAGCTCAATGTGGAGCTCATTACCATGGGGGCCCTCTGCGAGGAGGCCATAGGCCTGGTGGCCGACGCGCTCCAACGAGGCACCACGGTCAAATCCCATGAAATCAATTCCCTGGAAGTCCGCATCGACCACAAGGAGCGGGATATTGAGAGCCTCTGTATGAAACTCCTTCTCCAGCAGCAGCCGGTAGCAGGGGATCTGCGCATCATTTCCTCTGCGCTCAAGATGATTTCGGACATGGAGCGTATCGGCGATCAGGCAGCCGACATCGCCGAGACGCTGCAATATATCACCGACGCCGAGGCGGAGAGCAAGAGCCACATCGCCGAGATGGCCGCCGCTGCAGGCCGGATGGTAACCGATGCCGTCAGCGCCTTTGTGAGCATGGATCCCCACCAGGCCAAAGCCGTCATGGCCTACGACGACCAGGTGGATGCCCTGTTTACCCAGGTGAAGGGGGATTTGACGGCCATGATTTCCGAAAATCCGAAAACAGGCGAAAATTGTCTTGACCTTTTAATGATTGCCAAGTATTTTGAACGTATCGGCGATCACGCCGTCAATATCGCCGAGTGGGTGCTGTTCTCCATCACCGGCCGGCATGTGGAGGACGAGGTCAATGCAGAAACGGATCGCAGCGATCCATGATTTATCTTGCTTTGGAAAATGTTCCCTATCCGTGGTACTGCCGGTGATTTCGGCCATGGGGTTGGAATGCGTGGCACTGCCCACGGCCCTGCTGCCGGGACACTTCGCGGCGCTCAAAGGCGTGGAGGTCACGGCGCTCACGGCGCAGATGGAGACCACCGCCGCCCTCTGGGTGGAAAACGGACTGACCTTTGACGCGGTGTTTTCCGGATATTTGGCGGAGCCTGCCCAGTGCGCTGTGGTGGCGCAACTGACCCGGCAGACGTGTCCCCAGGGCCCGCTGGTGGTAGATCCCGCCATGGCCGACAAGGGAAGGCTTTACCACGGCTATGGCCCAGACCACGTGGCGGCCATGGGCAGGCTGTGTGCCATGGCCGATGTGATTGTGCCCAACCTTACGGAGAGCTATCTGCTCTTGGGGGAGACGCCCCGTCTGGAGGGCCTTGATCGCGCCGAGGCAGAGCGGCTGCTCCGGAGCCTTGGAAAGCTGGGGGCGCGCCAGGTGGTGCTCACCGGCGTGAGCCTGGAGCCGGGGCTTTTGGGTGCGGCGCTCTGGGACGGCGTGAAAATGGAGATTTGCCAGGCTCCGGCGGTGCCCGGGCAGTACAACGGTGCGGGGGATCTCTTCGCCGCCGTGCTCACGACGGCTTTGACCTGCGGCGCCAGCCTCTTCGAAGCCGCCCGTTTGGCCACGGATTTCACCGCTCACACTGTGGCGGCCACCGCTTCCAATCCGCTCCACCGACCCTACGGTCTGGATTTTGAATTATGCCTGCCCTGGCTGATGGAGCGCTGGGGGCAGGACAGCATAGGAAGGAGCGCGAAACTTGATTTATGTTCTCGAGGATGACGACAACATCCGCAAGCTGATTCTTTATACGCTTCGCACCAGCGGCTTCGAGGCTGAGGGCTTCGAGCGACCGTCGGCTTTCTTTCAGGCCATGGCCACAGAAAAGCCGCGGCTTGTGTTGCTGGATCTCATGCTGCCTGAGGAGGACGGTCTGAGTGTGCTGAAAAAACTGCGCGGCGGTACGGATACGGCCACGCTGCCAGTGATACTCCTCACAGCCAAGGGCACCGAGTACGACAAGGTCATTGGCCTGGACGCCGGCGCCGACGACTATATTCCCAAGCCCTTCGGTATGCTGGAGCTGGTGTCGCGGATCAAGGCGGTGCTTCGGCGCACCGAACCTGCGGCCCAGGAGGAATACCAGGTGGGGACGCTCTACGTCTGCCCTGCGCGGCACATCGTCCGCGCAGGCGGTCAGGATGTGAAGCTGGCGCTGAAGGAGTTCGAACTTCTGTGCACCCTTCTGCGTTCCGCCGGGGTGGTGCTCACCCGGGACGCGCTTTTGAGCCAGATCTGGGGCTACAGCTTTGATGGCGAAAGCCGCACCGTGGACGTCCATATCCGCAATCTGCGCAAGAAGCTGGGCGAGGCAGGCAACTGCATCGAGACGGTCAAGGGCATCGGCTATAAGATCGGAGGCGTGTGAGATGGCCAGGAGGATTTTCAAAGCCGCCTGTCTGGTGGCGGCACTGGTGCTGGTGCTGAGCTCGGCGGTTTTGCTGGCGCTGTTTTACGACCGGCTCGTCAGCCGTACCGAGGAGGAACTGCGCACCGAGGCGGCCTACATCGCCCAGGGCCTGGACTTCCAGGGAGAGCAGTATCTCACCACCCTGACCGATCACTCCCGCCGGATTACCCTGGTAGATGCCGACGGAACGGTGCTCTATGACAATATGGCCGAAGCCGACCAGATGGAAAACCACTTAGACCGGGAAGAAATCCGCGAGGCGCTTTCCCAGGGCGCCGGTTCGACCCGCCGGATGAGTGCCACGCTGGATCAGGAGACCTTTTATTATGCCCTGCGCCTGGACGGCGGTCAGGTGCTGCGGCTGTCCGGCACGGAGAGCTCCATCTGGGCGCTGCTGTTGGCGGTGCTGCAGCCTGCAGCGGTGGTGGTCATTGCGGCGCTGATTCTCGGGATGGTGTTGGCCAACCGGGTGGCGAAGGCCATCGTGGCGCCCATCAACAATTTGGATTTGGATGCGCCGGAGGCTTGCGAGAGCTATGAAGAGCTCTCGCCGCTGCTGAGCAAAATCGCCCGGCAGAAACGCACCATCGACGCCCAACTCCACCAGGCCCAGCGCCGGCAGGAGCAGTTCCGATTGATCACAGAAAACATGTCCGAAGGCCTGTTGGTCATCGACGATCAAACCAATGTCCTCAGCGCCAACGGCGCAGCGCTCCGGTTGCTGGGGGCGACCCGCCGGCCGGAGAACCCCAGCGTCCTGGCCCTCAACCACACCGAGGCCTTCCGCACTGTGGTGCGCGACGCCCTCTCGGGCCGCCACAGCGAAGGACGGCTGGAGGTGGCGGGCCGCACGCTGCAATTGTTGGCCAACCCTGCGGGACAGGATGGTGAAACCACCGGCGCGGTGCTGCTGGTGGTGGATGTCACCGAAGGCGAGCAGCGCGAGGCGCTGCGGAGGGAGTTCACCGCCAACGTCTCCCACGAGCTCAAAACGCCCTTGACGTCCATCTCCGGTTTTGCCGAGCTTCTCAAGTCCGGTGTGGTCGCGGAGAAGGACGTGGCTGACTTTGCCAAGAGCATCTACGATGAAGCCCAGCGGCTGATACACATGGTGGATGATATTATTCGCCTCTCCCAGCTGGATGAGGACGATGCCCACCGGGAGACGGCGCCGGTGGATCTCTACGAAGTGTGCCGGCAGGAGCTTGCACGGATGCGCCCCGAGGCGGAGCGGCGGGGTGTGGCTCTGTCGCTTCAAGGAGAGGCTGCCACGTTGGTGGGCAGCAGACCCATTCTGGGAGAGCTCATCTACAATCTTCTGGACAACGCCATCAAGTATAATCGCCCCAACGGCACCGTCACCGTTACGGTGAGTGCAGGCAAGCGCATACGCCTTCGTGTGGAGGATACCGGGATTGGCATTCCCAAGGAGAGCCAGGGCCGGGTGTTTGAGCGGTTTTACCGGGTGGACAAGAGTCATTCCGACGACGTCTCCGGCACGGGTCTGGGCCTCTCCATTGTCAAGCATGCGGCCCAGTTCCACCGGGCGCGGGTGGAGCTCCAGAGCACCGAGGGGCAGGGCACGACGGTTACGGTCACTTTCCCAACAGATGAATAAACCGCCAAACGGGCGGGGACGTGAATAAGCGTCCCCGCCCGCTTGGCGGTTTACCGTTATGGCCAGAGCGTGTCGTCTCCGACAGGGCCGTAGGGATCCTCCGGTTCCGGTTCGGGTTCCGGCTCGGGATCAGGTTCCGGTTCGGGTTCCGGCTCAGGTTCGGGTTCCGGAGCCGTGGGGCCCACCACGTAGATGTTGGGGCGGGCGTTGTAGGTGCTGTAGATGGTGCGGCTCTCCAAGAGATTGCCGTTGCCGTCGTAGACTTTCTGATAGGTCTCCACCTTGGCGCCGATATAAGCGCCCTGGGTCTTTTGCCGATAGCCCACAGGCTTGGTTTCGTCCACAATCTCCTTGTCGGGCTCGGTGTATGTGGAAATGGTCTTGGAGGACAATTCCACATAGTTGTCGTTTTCCTTCACGCCCCAGAAGGTGATATTGACTTTGCCGCCGTCGATATTGGCCTGGATCTTAATGGGGTTCTCGCGGTTGTTGCGGAACTGATAGTCCAACTTGGAATCGAAGTACACCGTAGCGTCCATGCCGTCGGGCACATAGGTCACCTGATACATGTGGGGCGCCCGCTGCACCTGCTCAAGGTCTAAGTACAAAGCGGCATAGTAAATCGTGGAGGCCACTTGGCACACGCCGCCGCCCAAATCATCCACACTTGCGCCGCCATCGCCGTAGATGGTGGCGGGCTGATAGCCTTTTTCAGCAGTACGTTCCCCCACGGTGTCGTTGAAGGAGAAAATCTCGCCGGGGTTTACAATGGTGCCGTTGATGGCTTCACAGGCCAGACGCAGGTTTTCGGTGCGTTTGGTATCGACTACGTAGATGCTGGAGCGGCTCTCCAACTTGGTGCCGAACATCTGATGGTTGAGGGTTTCGGCATCCAACTCCGGGGCAGACTCCACCAGCGGGATGGAAAAGCTCTCCCCCTGGGCGGCGCGGGAAAGGCGGGTTTGGGCGGCGTCCAGGTCAAAGCGGTAGCCGCTGACGCCCTCGACGATGGTGTGGGTCTCCTCGTCGTAGTACGCATCGTGGATCTGACTCACCAGCGTCTCGTGAAGAGCGGCGATATCGGCCTCTTCATAGGGGAGAATTTGGTAGTCCCAGGAGATGGGCGTGAAGTTGCCGGTCTCAAAGGCCAGGCAGACGGCCTCATAAAGGCCTTGGGTGTCCAGCATCTGGCCGTCACGGCCCTTGGAGACGATGATGGCTCCGGCGCCTTCGTCCAGAGAAAAGTCGGTGTTCACTGGCGCGGTGTTGGCGGTCTGGGCCGCGGCGGCGATGACCTCCTCGATGGCCTGGCGGTCAAATTCCAGGGAGGTCTCCAGGGGGATGTCCAAAGGCTTGACGCGGCAGCGCAGATAGTTCCATACCGCCTGAAAAGCGCCGTCGCTTCGGCCGTAGCGGAGGGCTTCCTGGAGCGCCTCCTCGGTGTCCAGGGCCACGTTTGTCTGCGCCGGGTCGAAGGTGATGGTGCGGTCGGGGAGCTGTACCTCCAGGGAGGAGGCGGTATAGGCCTCAGTCACGGCGGTTTCCACCTGGGTTCTGGCCTCGGCGATGGTGAGACCGCCAACGTCCACCCCGGCCATGTGGACGTTGGGATAGATGGTCTTGCTCTTTTCCAGCATGACGCCCCAGGCAAAGACGCCGGTGACGGCCAACAGTACCACAGCCAGCACTACAACGGCTCCGACGCGGGCGCTCTGCCGGCGCCGCCGGCTGCGCTTTTTAGCGGCGCGGCTGGCTGCTGAACGAGATTTCGTTGCCATAGTTTTCTCCTTTGCGCGAAAAACGGGAAATATGCAACCCCTATCATACGGCATTTTTTCCGGCAATGCAACAACAAACCGGGTGCAATGGTGACGAATAGGTAACAAAACCGCCGTACGTATGCCTATTTTTACAGTAGATAGCAGGCATATGTGGGGATCGCTTCCGGATCGATCTGCATGGTGTATCCCACCGGCACGTCGCTCTCATAGAGGATGGTGCCGTCCAGCCGGACAAGCGCCCGCCTGCCGTTGCGCAATGCGGCAAAGACGCCGTCCCCCAGGTGCTGGATGCCCACAACGCCAAGGACGTCGGGCAGGATCACCTCGCCGTATTCGTTGAGGATGTCGGTGCGGAGATTGTTGTTTTCATCGCGGTAGGAGCCGCAGCAGAGGATGGCCTCGTCGTAGTCGTCGATGATCTCCAAATAAAAGTATTCGTGGGCCAGGTAGATTTTCTCGCCGGTTTCCACATCGATGATCCATTCCAGATTGCCGTTTTCCTTGCGGAAAGTGGCCGTCCGGGCGGAGAGCTGGTAGAGCTCGCCGAACTGGAAGCTCACCTCCCGCACCAGCGTGCCGTCGGTGCGGCGGTAGACAGCCAGCTGATTGTCGGTCTGTACTTCCTGGATCAGCTCCACCTGTCCGTCGCCCTCGTCGTCGAGCAGCTCGATGCGGAAGGCCGGATCACTCACCGGCTGACCGGCGAGATCCAGCGCCTGCTGCCAGCCGTCCTCCGTCTCCACCACGTAGCCCTCGGCGTGGATTTGGTAGATGTGATAAGGCCAGGTAAACAGGATTTCTTTGCTGTCCAGATCGATGACCTGATATTTCCCGTCCAGGGAGACCACCGCCTGCCCCAGCGCCATGGCGGTCACGCCGTCCCAGGCCGGCTCCAGCACCCAGGCGCCGGAGGTGTCCATGAGTCCCTCGCGCCCTTGTTCGTCGGTGATGACAAAATAGTGTTTCCCGTCCCACTCCAAAAGCCGTCCGTCGTAGCGCTCGGTGCGGAAGGTGGCCGTCATACTGCCGCTGGTGTCGAACAGGCAGCACATCCCGGTGTCCAGGTCGAAGGCCAGGACAAAGTCGCCGCGCAGGTCGGCGTCCTCAAACCCCGAGGCCAGCAGTGCATGGGCGGTGCGGCTGAAGTATCGGTATTCCTCGCCGGTGTTGACCTGGATGACGTTGCCGGTGCAGGAGATGCGCAGGGCCTCTATCGTGGTGAGATACGTTCCCTCGAGATCATATAGATCGATGGGGGAAGCGATTTCGGCATCCTCCAGGTTATCCCGGGCACAGATGGCCAGAGCCTCTCCGGTGGACTCGTCCTTGAGAAGGTAGAGCTCGCCGTGCTCCACTTCGACCAGCACGTTTCCCTCGAAATCTACGGCCTGCCGGGCGCCGTAGATTTCGTCATCCAGTTTGAGAATGTAAACAGATCCGGTCGTCTCAGGAACCTCTGTCGCTGGCGCATCCTCCGCCGATGGGAGAACTTCCTGGGCGGTATCCTCAGAATCGGGCAAGATGATCTGGGCTTCCAAGCTGGGCTTCCAGGTTTGGATCGCCAGCGCAGCGCCGAGAATGAAGGCGCAGCAGGCTGCCAGGGGCAGAATGCGGCGCAGGGGACTGGCCGGAAAGGTGAGGTGTCCGGCCTCTTCCACTAGATCGTCGCCCACGTCGGTAAGGGCATGGAGCAAGGAATCTTGGGCTTTCATAGAGAGACTCCCTCCTTTTGAAGAAAGGCTTTGAGCTTGGCGCGGGTGCGGTGCAGACTGGATTTTACCGTACCGGCGGAGAGGTGGTAGCGGGCGGCGATATCGGAGATGGAATCGGCATACCAGTACCGCCGCAAGAAGAGACAGCGCTCCTTTTGCGAAAGGCTCCGCAGGAAGCGGTCGAGAAGCCGCGAAAGTTCTGCGGCCTCTAAAAGCGCCTCGGGATTTCCGGTGACGCAATCGGCCAGCTCTCGGCTGAGAGGTTCCAGCCTGCCGCCGCCGCGCTTTTGTGCCCGGGCTGCTTGGTAGGCGCTCAGTGAGAGATTGCGGACAATTTTCAATAAAAAGGCCCCTAAAAAGGTGGGCTTGGAGGGAGGAATGGCGTTCCAAGCCCGGATGTAGGTGTCGTTCACACACTCCTCTGCGTCCTGGCGGCAGTGGAGAATTTGATAGGAAAGGGCGAAGCAGCGCTCGCCGTATTTGTTCGCCGTTTCATCTAGGGCGCGCTCATCCCTGGCGAAGTACAGCGCGAGAATGGCGTTGTCCTCCATAGAATCCTCTCCTCTCTCTACCCTCTTAGACAGCAATTGTGGTGAAAAAGTTGCACCTGTAACGAAAAATTTTTGATGCCGCATCTTGCGCTCTACCGACCTTTGACGTATACTGACCCTATCAAAGCTGCCGTTTTTCGGCAAAAGAAGGAGGCCAGCGCCGTGCGCACCTATGCCCTCGACCCCATGTCGGCGGTGCCGCTCTATGAGCAGCTCTACCGCTTCCTTAAGGAGGACTTGCTGACCGGCGCCATCGCCGGCGGTGAAAAGCTTCCGTCTAAGCGGGCCCTGGCGGAGAATCTCAACGTCAGCCGCATCACTGTGGAAAATGCCTACCAGCAGCTGCTTACGGAAGGGTATCTTATCTCCAAGCCCCGGTCGGGTTACTATGCCGAGCATCTACAGACCCTGCCGACCGTCCCACCGCCGTCTCCTCCGGCGGCGATTGTCCAGGAAGAGCCGCCCCTCAGCGCCGGACAGTTTCCCTTTTCGGTCTGGGCCCGGCTGATGCGCGGCGTCCTGCTGGACTGCCGCCGGACGCTACTGGGGCCGGTGCCGGGGCAGGGACTTTTGCAGCTGCGCCGGGCCATCGCCGGGATGCTCCGGCGCAGCCGGGGTATGGAAGTGAACCCTGAGCATATTGTGGTGGGCGCCGGGGCGGAATACCTCTATAATATTCTCTTGCAGCTCTTGGGTCGGGACAAGTGCTATGCCCTGGAGAATCCCGGCCACCGCAAGCTCCGCCTGGTCTATCTGGCCGGGGGGGCGCGGCTGCGGCCCGTGGAGCTGGACGAGAACGGTGTGGGCCTGGAGACGCTGGTGGCCTCGGGGGCCGATGTGCTCCATATCTCTCCGGGCCATCAGTTCCCCACGGGAATTGTCACCCCCATCGCCCGGCGGCGGCAGCTGATGGCATGGCTGGGCTCCAATCCGGAGCGCTATCTCATTGAAGATGACTACGATTCGGAGTTCCGCTTCACCGGCCGGGTGATCCCAACCATGTACAGCATGGATATGACCGGCCGGGTGATCTATCTCAATACCTTCTCCAAAACCATCTCCCCGGCACTGCGCATCAGCTATCTCATTCTACCTCCGGGGCTGCTGGAGCGCTACCGGGAAAAGCTGGGCTTTTACAGCTGCACGGTACCGAGTTTTGAGCAGCTGACCCTGGCGCGGTTTCTCGACGAGGGTTATTTTGAAAAGCATGTCAGCCGCATGAAGCGGCACTACCGCCTACTGCGAGACGCCTTTCTTGCAGAGCACTCTGCCCGAGGATTGGGACAACGGGTGGAGGTGCTGCATCACGGCGCCGGCCTCCACATGTGCCTGCGCCTGCGCACCGCGCTGCCGGCAGCTGCCCTGGATGAGCGGCTGCGACAGGCCGGCGTTCCCGTCCACAGCCTTGCGCGCAACTACTTTCCCGGCACCGCCCCCCGGACGACAGGGGAGATTGTGCTGCAGTATGCAGACCTGCGGGCCGAGGAGATTCCCGCCGTATTGGATCTGCTGGAGGCCATCACCCACGGGGAAAATCTTGAAAACCAGGGGGAAAAATGATATAATACAAAATCACGAAACACAAGGTTGGAGGAATTGGATTTGGACACCAAGACCACTGTGATTGCCTCTGAGGATTTGGCGCGGCAGGCCCGGATCTGCGATGAGATCAAGGAACACTGGCGCGGCCAGGGCATTGTGCCCCGTGCCTATGTAGATACCTACGGCTGCCAGCAGAACGAGGCCGATTCGGAAAAAATCCGCGGCATGCTGGCCGCCTGCGGCTATGAGATGGCCGAGGACGAGGAGGGCGCCGATGTCATTGTGCTCAATACCTGCGCCATTCGCGAGCACGCAGAACAGCGGGTCTACGGCAACGTGGGCGCCCTGGTGCACACCAAGCGCCGCCATCCGGGTCAGAAGATCTTCCTGTGCGGTTGTATGATGGGACAGCCCCATGTGGTGGAGAAGATCAAAAAGAGTTACCGCCATGTGGACGGTGTGTTCAACCCCCACCAGCTCTGGCGTTTTCCCGAGCTTCTCCGGCAGGCACTTTCCACGGGGAAGCGGGTCTTTGCCGCAGAGGATTCCGCCGGCTCCATCGCCGAGGGAATCCCGCTGCTGCGTCAGGGCGGTGTAAAGGCCTGGGTGTCGGTGATGTACGGGTGCAACAATTTTTGCTCCTACTGCATTGTACCCTATGTCCGTGGCCGGGAGCGCAGCCGCCACCCGGAGGAGATTCTGCATGAAGTGCGCGGCCTTTTGCAGCGCGGCTATAAAGATATTACCCTTTTAGGGCAGAACGTCAACTCCTACGGCAAGGATCTGGGCCTGGGGATAGAC
Organism: uncultured Oscillospiraceae bacterium; assembly: GCA_944386905.1. Taxonomy (GTDB): domain Bacteria; phylum Bacillota; class Clostridia; order Oscillospirales; family Oscillospiraceae; genus Avoscillospira. The sequence goes on along the minus strand of CALXCW010000008.1, from coordinate 5,338 downwards.
TTCGCCGATCTGCTTGCCGAGATTGCGGGGCTTCCGGGGGACTTCTGGCTGCGGTTTATGACCAGCCATCCCAAGGACGCCACGAAAAAGCTCTTTGACACCATGGCCGCAAGCCCCAAGATTGCCAAGCAGTTCCATCTGCCGGTGCAGTCGGGCAATGACCGGGTGCTCAAGGAGATGAACCGTCGTTATACTCGGGCGCAGTATCTCTCCCTGGTGGACTATGGCCGCCAGGTTATGCCGGAGCTGGTCTTGACCAGCGACATCATCGTGGGCTTTCCCGGAGAGACGGAGGAAGAGTTTGAAGATACCCTCAGCCTCATTGAGAAGGTGCGCTACGACGCTTTGTTTACCTTTATCTATTCTCCCCGCAAGGGCACGCCGGCTGCGGAGATGGCGGATCCGGTGCCCCGGCAGGAGAAAAACAGATGGTTTGACCGGCTGGTAACGGCCCAGAACAAGATTTCCGAGGAGATCCACCTGGGTTACGTGGGAAAAACGGTGAAAATCCTGGTGGACGGCGCCGAGGACGGCGTGCTCACCGGGCGCACCGAGGGCGGCCGACTGGTGCGCTTGGCGGGGCCGACGGACTGGATCGGCCGATTTGTGGACGTGGAAATCACCGGCCACACCACCTGGAGCCTGGAGGGGAAACCCAAGGTGCAGTAGGGGACGATACCCGCTTTATCCCCCGGGAAACCAATATACTAGGAGGTCAATATGGCGGAACTGACGCCGATGATGCGGCAATATTTAGAAATGAAAGAGCGCAATCCCGGCTGCTTATTGTTTTTCCGCCTGGGCGACTTCTATGAAATGTTCGCCGAGGATGCCAAGGTGGCGGCACGGGAATTGGATCTCACGCTCACCACGCGCGACCGCGGCAAGGAGAAGGCGGATCAAACGCCCATGTGCGGCGTGCCGTTCCACTCGGCGGAGAGCTACATTGCCCGGCTGGTCGCCAAGGGATACAAGGTTGCCATCTGTGAGCAGATGGAGGATCCGGCCTTGGCCAAGGGACTGGTGAAGCGGGAGATTGTCCGGGTGGTCACCCCCGGCACCGTCACAGAGAGCTCTATGCTGGATGAGCGGAAAAACAACTATTTTGCCTGTGTCTATGGAGAGGGAACCGGCTTCGGCCTGTGCTTTTGTGATATCTCCACGGGCCGCTTCACCGCTACGGCTGCGGGAGATTCCGAGCGGGCGGTGGACGAGCTGGGCTGCTATCAGCCGGCGGAGCTGCTGCTGGGTGGCCGGGCTGCCGAGGACGGGACGCTTCAGGAGGCGCTGCGTACGCGGGTGCCCTGTTGTGTGGAGCAGGGGGAGGAAGCCCTTTTTGCCTTTGACCTTGCCCGCAAACAGGTGGAGCACCAGTTTTCCGCCTCGCTGGAGGCGCTGGGGCTTGCCGGCGCCCCGGCTGTGACCCGGGCGGCGGGCGCGCTGTTGGCCACGCTGAAGAAAAACCAGCGGGGAGAACTGCCTCATGTACGCACGTTGGAGCTCACTGCCGCCAACCGCTATTTGGAGCTGGATCTCACGGCCCGGCGAAATTTGGAGCTCACCGAAACGCTTCGCACGGGTGAGAAGCGCGGAAGCCTTCTGTGGGTGCTGGACAAGACCAAGACCGCCATGGGCGGGCGACTGCTGCGAGCCTGGCTGGAAAAGCCCCTGGCCATGCCGGCGCCCATTCTCCGCCGCCAGGAGGCCGTGGCGGAGCTGGTGGAGAACACCGTGGCCCGGGAGGAGCTCATCCACCAGCTGCGAGAGGTGACGGATCTGGAGCGGATCATGGCCCGGATTGTCACCGGCAGCTGTACCAGCCGGGATTTTCGCCAATTGGCCACGGGGCTGGCGCCTCTCCCGGCGCTGCGGGAAGGACTCTCAGTTTTCCGCAGCCAGCGGCTGCAGGAGCTCTTTGCGGCTATGCCGGATTTGGAGCCCCTGCGTCAGGAGATCGACAGCGCCATTGTGGACGATCCGCCCTTCACCGTCCGCGAGGGCGGCATGATCCGCGAGGGCTACAGCCAAGAAATTGATCGCCTGCGGGACATTATGAGCGGCGGCAAAGAGACTTTGGCCGAGATCGAGGCCGCAGAGAAAGCCCGTACCGGCATCAAAAATCTACGGGTGGGATACAATCGTGTCTTTGGTTATTACATCGAAGTGGCCAAGGGACAGGTATCTCTGGTGCCGGCAACCTACATCCGCAAGCAAACTCTGGCCAATGGCGAGCGCTATATCACCCCCGAGCTCAAGGAACTGGAGGACACCATCCTCAATGCCAAAGAGCGGGTCTTTACCCTGGAATATGAGCTCTTTTCCCAGCTGCGAGATCATATTGCCGCCCAGGCTCCCGCCGTGCAGGCCGCAGCCAACGCCGCAGCCCAGGCCGACGTCCTCAGCTGCTTTGCGGCTGTGGCGGTGGATCACGACTACTGCCGCCCGGAGGTGGACTTCTCCGGGGAAATCTCCATTGAAGCCGGGCGGCACCCGGTGGTGGAGCAGATGCTGCGGGGCAAAATGTTTGTGCCAAACGACACGCATCTCTCCACCGAGGGCTGCCGTGCTGCCATTATCACCGGCCCGAATATGGCCGGTAAGTCCACCTATATGCGTCAGGTGGCGCTGATTGTGCTCCTGGCTCAGCTGGGGAGTTTCGTCCCCGCCCGGTCGGCCCGCGTGGGTGTGGTGGATCGCATTTTCACCCGCATCGGCGCGTCGGACGATCTGGCCGCCGGACAGTCCACCTTTATGGTAGAAATGCAGGAGGTGGCCGACATTCTGGCCCACGCCACCTCCCGAAGCCTTTTGGTGCTCGACGAGATTGGCCGGGGCACTTCCACCTACGACGGCATGGCCATCGCACGGGCGGTGCTGGAATATGCCGCCGATCGCAAAACCCTGGGCGCCAAGACACTCTTTGCCACCCACTATCACGAGCTCACGGCCCTGGAAAATACCCTTGAAGGCGTGAAGAACTTCAATATCTCGGTAAAAAAACGGGGAGATGAGATGATCTTCCTGCGAAAAATCGTCCCCGGCGGCGCCGATCGCAGCTACGGCGTGGAGGTGGCGAGAATGGCCGGGCTCCCGCCCAAGGTGGTGGAGCGGGCCAGAAAGCTCCTCAAGGAGCTGGAGGCAGGCAAGACTGCCGCCCCTGCGGCCAGCGCCGCACCCCAGGATCAGGTGTCGCTGGGCGATATGGATGCCTTGGCCATCCGTGATCGCCTGGCCAAGATCACTGTGGAAACCCTCACGCCCATTGAGGCGATGAACCTGCTGTATGAGCTGCGGCAGATGATCCGTTAAAGGAGGAATCCTTTTTGGCCAATCCCAAATCCTATTCCCTGGGCCCCCCGCTCTCCACGGCTGAGCAGGTGGCGGGCTTCTGCTATCTGCCCTTCTATGTGGCGCTTCTGGCACTGGGACTGGAATTCTTGTCGGCACACTTTGGCTGGAATCTCACCAGCCTGGAAATCAACATCTGCTATTTTGTGCTGAACACGTTATTTGTTCTTTTGATCTTCCACAATTTCCTCCTCCGCAGTCTCCGCCGGATTCGGTTTTGGGAGCTGGTGCAGGCGCTGATTCTCGGCTTTGTACTCTACTATGCCGGTAACTACGCGCTGAATCTGATTTTGCGGCTGCTGCGCATCACCGTCTCTACCTACAATGACGACACGGTTCAGGCTTTGGCGTCTGAGAACTTTGCCGTCATGGTGGTATGCTCGGTAATCCTTGCGCCGCTGGTGGAGGAGACGCTGGTGCGGGGCCTTATTTTCGGGGTGCTCCGCCGCAAGAGCCGCATTGCCGCCTACGCAGTGACCATCTTGTTCTTTGCGCTGCTCCATGTGTGGCAGTATCTGCTGCTCTACGATGCCGCCTCGGTACTTCTGGCGGCACTGCCCTATATTCCCGCAGGAATTGCTCTGGGGTGGACGTATGAGAAGTCCGATACAATCTGGGCGCCGATTTTGCTTCATATGGCCATCAATGCCATCGGCTTCGGCGTGATGTCCCTGACCTGAGCCGGGGCTGAAAGGAGAACGCCATGCCGAAGATTTTAAAGCTTGAGCGCCATGTGGCGGATCTCATCGCCGCCGGTGAGGTGGTGGAGCGTCCGGCCTCGGCTGCCAAAGAGCTGATGGAAAACGCCGTGGATGCCGGTGCAAAGCAGGTGACGGTGGAGATCCAGAATGGTGGTATGACCTATCTGCGGGTGACAGACAACGGCTGCGGCATTGCCCCCGAGGATGTAGAGACGGCGTTTTTGCGCCATGCCACCAGTAAGCTGCGCACCAAGGAGGATTTGGCCGCCATCGAAACGCTGGGCTTTCGAGGCGAAGCTCTGGCCGCCATTGCCTCGGTGTCGCGGATTGACCTCCTGACCAAGACGCAGCAGGACGAGGGGGTTTCGCTCCGACTGGAGGCGGGGCGCGTGGTGGATCGCGGCCCTGCCGGCTGCCCGGAGGGAACCACCATCGTCGTGCGCGATCTCTTCTACAACACCCCTGCGCGGCTGAAATTTATGAAGCGCGATACCGTCGAGGCTGCCCAGGTGGCCGGTGCGGTGCAGCGCCAGGCGTTGGCTCATCCTGATGTGGCGTTTCGCCTGATTCGCGACGGCGAGACCATTCTCAAGACTGCCGGAAACGGCGACCTCCACGGTGCGCTTTATCAGGTGTTCGGCCGCCAGCTGGCTGTGGACATGCTACCCGTGGAAAGCAGCTGGGAAGGCCTGCGGCTCACCGGCTTCGTCACCAAGCCCACGGCCACCCGGGGCAACCGGGGCAATCAGCTCTTCTTTGTCAACGGCCGCCCGGTTTCTGCCAAGCTCCTTACGGCGGCGCTGGAGGAGGCCTATGCCAACCAGCTGATGGCCGGACGGTTCCCCAGCTGCTGCTTGACGGTGACGCTGCCCAGCGGCGCGGTGGATGTAAACGTCCATCCGGCCAAGACCGAGGTGAAGTTTGCCAATGAGCGGGCTGTCTTTGACCTAGTGCACTACGGTGTTCTCTCGGCTCTCAACCGCCCCACCCAGCGGCCTGAGATGAAGCTGCCGCAGAAGCCCAGCGTCCAGCCTCAGCGAAATCCCCAACCGCAGCAGGTGCGTGCTGCCATGGAGCTGCTGCGCCCGACCCAGGGCACAACAGCCCAGGTGCGCCAGCCGGTGGCCGCGCCGACCGTCTCGCCGCAGCAAGTGCGGCCCCGGAGCTGGCCTGCGCCGGTGCGTGTCACCAATCCGCCCCGTCCCAAGCTCCAAGAGGATGGCGACGGTGCTCCGGCGGCGTCTCAGCCAATGGAAACTCCGGCGGCAGCGGCTCCCTCAAAGCCGGTG
>CALXCW010000007.1 GCA_944386905.1 uncultured Oscillospiraceae bacterium | reverse complement strand
GTGAAGTTCAACACCTTCGGCTGCGGCAGCGCCATCGCCACCAGCTCCATGGCCACCGAGATGATCAAGGGCAAGACCCTGGACGAAGCCCTCACCCTCTCCAACAAGGCCGTGGTGGAGGCCCTGGACGGCCTGCCCGCCAACAAGATCCACTGCTCCGTCCTGGCCGAGGAGGCCGTGCGGGCGGCGGTGCAGGACTACTACGATCGCCACGGCATCGCATACGACAAGCAGCAGTTTTGCACCGGCGACTGCCACGCCTGCGGCCACGACCATGGATGAACGGTTCTTCTGCGACTCCCACGCCCACTACGACCAGCGGCGCTTCGACGGCGACCGGGAGGCCCTCCTTGCCTCCATGGGAGAAAATGGAGTTGGGCTGATCATCAACGTGGGCTGCGACCTTCCCTCCTCGGAGGCTTCGGTGGCGCTGGCGCGGCAGTATGATTTCATCTACGCCGCCGTGGGCTCCCACCCCGACGACGCCGGCCACGTGGACGAGGCCCGCCTTTGGGAATACCGCCGCCTGGCCGGGGCGGACAAGGTGGTGGCCATCGGCGAGATCGGCCTGGACTACCACTACGAGGACGTGCCCAGGGAGATCCAAAAGCGGGCCTTCCGCGCCCAGCTGGCCCTGGCCGAGGCGCTTCACCTCCCGGTGATCGTCCACGAGCGGGAGGCCCACGGCGACGCGTTGGAGATTTTGAACGACTTCCCATCCGTCACGGGCGTGTTTCACTGCTTCTCCGGCTCGCTGGAGCTGGGGCGGGAGCTGGTGAAGCGGGGGTGGTATCTGGGCTTCACCGGGGTCATCACCTTCAAAAACGCCCGCAAGGCCGTGGAGGTGGCCCAGTGGGCGCCCTTAAACCGCCTCCTGGTGGAGACGGACTGCCCCTACATGGCCCCCGAGCCCTACCGGGGGCGGCGCAGCGACTCCACCATGATCCCCAAAATGGTGGAAAAAATCGCCGCGCTCCGGGGCCTGCCCGTGGAGACCGTGGCCCGGGCCACCCTGGACAACGCCAAGCGGCTCTTTTCCATTTCGTGAGGTGAGTTCATGCAGAATATCCCCATTTTTACCTCCGTCCACGGCACGGCCACGCTGATCCTCAAGGAGATCCCCGTCTCGGGCCTGGCCTATGTGCTGGTGCGGTCGGTGTGGGACGGCGACCTGGAGGGACTTGCCGCCGAGGGGGCGGCCTTCTGCCGCCAGGCGGGGGCCCGGGAGGTGTACGCCTCCTATGAGCAAACCATTCTGCCCGCGCCCCACAGCCACGACGTGCTGGAGTTCACCATGGCCCGCAGCCGCCTGCCCGCAGTGGAGCCGGTAACGCTGACGCCTCTTTCTGCGGACAACGGCGCGGACTATCTGGCGGTCTACAACCGCTGCTTTGCCGCCATGCCGGGCCACGCCTCCTACGACCGGCGGGATATTCAGCGGCTTCTGGGGCAGGATTCGGCGTTTTTGGTCTATGTGGAGGGCGTACCTGCCGCCGTGGTCGAGCTGGGAGAAAACCGGCTGGAGGGCATCGGCGTATTGCCGGAGTATCGCGGGCTGGGGTATCCCCTGGCGGTGACGGCCCTGGCGCGCTGCCCCGGGCCGACCCTCAGTTTGCGCGTGGTGGACACCAACCACCGCGCCATTGCCCTCTACCGGCGCATCGGCTTCCGCCAGACCAAGGTGGTCAGCCGCTGGTGGCGGGTGTAGAGCGGCAGATCGCCCCCGGGGCTACGCCCCAAAAACAGCAAGTGCGATTTCCCGGCGGGCGGGAAATCGCACTTGCTGTTTTGATTGTTTTATTCCAGCACGACCTCGGCCCGGGCCGCTTCGTCCAAGACCTGCACCTGGATGTCGTTGGCAAAGGTGCGGCCCGGCAGCAGACAGAGAATATGGGCCTCCTCGCTGTGCACCGGGAACTGGGTGCCGTGGACAATGTAGGGGTTCAGCTTCACAAACGTCCCCTTGGGTACATAAAACGCCTCTACCCGATCCACGCTCATCGGCCGCCCCGGGAACGCCGTGCCGACAAAAATCACAACATCGTCATCCAACGGCAATAGGCCTTCGCAGGTGCCCTTGTGGGTCTCCAGGGAGGCGATGATGTTCTTCGGCTGCTTTCTCACCTGGCACACCGACACCGTGGGCAGATTCGGCCCGCCGAAATCCAGCGTCACCAGATCGGCAAAAAATCCCATGGGGAACACCGAGTGCTGCCCCATCGCGGCGTCGTCCAGCAGATTCTCGTACACGCCATACTTGGCAAAGGCCTCCCGGGTCAGAGGCTTGGCTTTGATCACCTTCATGTCGCTCCTCCTTTACAGGCAGCGGGGCCCGTCCTGGCCCACGCAGTCAAACTTCACATCGAGATATCGCGCCACCTCCCGCAGCACCGGCAGGTGCTTGGCGTAGATGCCGCCCAGATGGTGGATGTAGGGGCCGAACATCAGCTTTTCCTCCCAGGCCTTCCAGTTCTCCGTCTCCATCCAGACGTAGGTGCCGGTGGTGGCCGGGCCGGTGGTGGTCTTGGCCTCGCCGGCGAAGAGGTAGTAGTTCTCCCCGTCGTCGTCGAAGCGGCAGAGCGTCAGCTCGCCCTGCTTGAGCTCGAACTGCTCCTGGCCGCCCACCAGCTTGGCCTGGGCCTCGGGGGCCTTGAGGCCGTAGGCAAAGGGCCCGCAGTGCCACAAGAGCTCGGCGTTGTCGTTCTCGGGGTGGCGAATGGTGAGATCCGCCAGGAAGCAGGGCTCCTTGCCCAGCATGCAGCCGCGGAGAATGGCCATGGTGATGGCGCCGTTGATGTCCGTCTCACAGGAGACGGGAATGCCCAGGTTGGTGAGCTCGCCCACCACCGCGCACACCGGCATGCCCATCAGCATGCAGGCGGGCCAGCACTCAATGGCCGCCACGGTGCAGCCGCCGTCGTTCAAGAGCTTCAACAGGGCCTTCTTGGTGGCCACCAGCTTCAAAAGGCTGTCCTCCTGGACGGCGGAACAGTCAAAGCGGCGCTTGAGCTCCTCCACCTCCGGAGCCAATGCCTCGGCCCCCGCCTCCAGGATGCGGTTCATGGTCAGCTGCACCACCGAGGGGGAGATGGCCACGGTCTGGATGCCGAAGCGCTTGATGAGCCCCGCCTCGTCGGTCATCACGCTGCGGAAGGGGCCGGGACGCTCGCCGATCTTGCCGATTCGCAGATTGCGAAGATCCCGCAGCACCCACGCCACGCGGATAAACCGGTCGAACCCCTGGGCAAACTCCTCGCTCTCGGGCTCGACGTTGAAGATGTAGCTGTACTTCACGCCGGCGCGGCGCAGCACCTTCGTGGCGGCGAACATGCCGCACTGGGTGTCGCGGCCGCGGCGCTCGGCGGAGTTGGGGTATTGATCCCGCGCGCCCCACACCAGCACCGGCACCTGGAGCGCCCGGGCCACGTCGGCCACGGAACCCTCGTCGCCAAAGTCGCAGAAGGGGACGAACAGCGCCTCCACGCCGGCGCGGCGGAACTTCTCCACCACCGCCCCCGCCAGGGCGTCGCTGGCGACGACGCCGCCTTCGCACACGTCCTCCACGTCCACCAGCTTGACCACGTCGGCGTGGATTTTGGAGATCACGGCCATGACCCGCTCCTTCTCCCGCACGGCGGTGTCGCGGTCAAGCATGGCGCGGTGGGAGGGCAGGACGCCCAGGGTCAGATTAGCTTGATACATATTCAATCCCTCTTTCGTAGAATTTCACCCGTTGGCGCAGCTCCGTGTCGTCGATGACGCCCGTTTCCAGGAATTGCTCCAGCACCGCCAGGGTGGGGATCCCGGCCCGTCCGCCGGGACAGGTGCACTTGATGGCCGAGGTGGCGCTGGCATAGCGGGCGCAGTCGCGAATCGAACGCCCCCGGCACAGCTGGGACAGGAAGGCCCCGTGGAATACGTCCCCCGCGCCCACGGTGTCGCGCACCGCCACGGAAAAGGCCGGCTGGACGAAGAAGCCCTCCGCCTCGCTCATGCCCACGCAGCCGCGGCTTCCGAATGTGAACACCGCCACCTTCGGCCCCCGGGCCAGAACCGCCCGGCAGGCGTCCTCCATGGCCTCCAGCGGCCCGTCGGCCAAGTCGGGGAACATGGCCCGGAACACGAACTCCGAGGCCACAAAGTAGGTGATGTCCCCGATCCGCGCTTCCAGCGCCGGGGTGTAGTAGTCCGCGTCAATGAAGATCTCCACGCCCCAGCGGCGGGCCAAGTCCATGGCCGCCGCGCTGAGTCCCTCGGTGTGGGCGATGTAGAGATACCGGGCCGTCTGGAGGGGGGTAAAGTCCACCTCCGCGGCCTCGGGCAGCTTCACGGTGCCGGGGCGGTAGAGAATGGTGCGCGTGGCGGTGGAGCGCTCGCTGAGCACCACGCCCAGGTCGGTGATGCAGCCCGCGGCCAGCTCCAGGCCCGACACGTCCACGCCGTGGCGGACAAAGTCATCCCGGCAGAAGCGGCCGTAGAGATCATCCCCCACCCGGCCCACGATGGCGCAGGATGCGCCCAACCGGGCCGCCGCCACCACGCCGGTGGCCACCTTGCCGCCGCCCTGCCAGCCCACGGCGTTGAGCATGCAGCCGAGGTTGCGCTTCGGCAGGTCGTTGAGATCCACGGTGAAGTCCACGCAGGGGCGGTCAATTCCAAAAATATCCACTTTCATGGGAAACCCTCCGGCGTCAAAGCGAGAATTTGTTGGGGTTGAGCAGGCGGATCTTTTCGGTGACGAAGGCCGTCATCTCCTTGCGGGCGCCGATGAACATGGCCACGCCGTTGCGGTTGTGGCCGGTGGCCTCGATGACATGGTCAAAGGCGCTGTAGGACGCGGCGAAATACTCCGTGGCGATGTTGAACTTGCTCATGCCCAGGTTCACCGCCTCGCGCATCTGCTCGTCGGGGATGCCGGAGCAGCCGTGGAGCACCAGGGGCACCGACACCGCCCGGCGGATCTCCCGGATGCGGTCGAAATCCAAATTGGGCTCCCGGGCGTAGTCGCCATGGGCGTTGCCCACGGCGATGGCCAGGCTGCCGCAGCCGGTGCGCTCCACAAAGGCCACCGCCTCGTCCACGTTGGTGAAGAGATCGGCCTCCATGTCCGCCAGGTTCTGGCCCATGCCCACATGGCCCAGCTCCGCCTCCACGTCCACGCCGAACACGTTGGCCGCCTCCACCACCCGGGCGGTGAGGGCCACGTTCTCCTCGAAGGGCAGGGCCGAGCCGTCCACCATCACCGAGGGGAAGCCGTCGCGGATGCCCGCCATGGCGATCTCAAAGCCCGCCGAGTGGTCGAGATGCACCGCCACCGGCACCGTGGCCTTGCGGGCCAGCTCCTTGGCCATGTAGGAGATGAAGTTCAGCGGGATAAACCGGTCAAAGCCGGGGTAGAACTGGATGATGATGGGCACGCGCTCGTTTTCCGCCGCGGCCACGGCGCACTGGATCGTCTCAAAGTTGATGGTATTCATGGCTGCCACGCCGTAGTGGTGTTCGGTGGCGTGCTGGAGCAGCTCGTTGACTTTCACAAGGGGCATACGATTTCCTCCTTACTGGCGGATGGCGGTGTCAAAGAACAGGACGTACTCCGGCATCTGGCTGCAAAATTCCCGGCTGGCCTGGTCGATGCGGTCGTAGTCGGCCTGGGGCAGCTGGAAGGCCGCGGCGGCCAGGTTCTCCCGGGCGTGGCGGTCGTCGATGCCGCCGATGATGGGGGCCGTCAGGGCCGGGTTCTTCAAAAGCCAGGCGATGCACACCTGGGCGGCGTTGAGGCCGTAGGCCGCGCCCACCTCCTCCAGCACCGCGGTGACCTCCAGGCAGCGCTGGTAGTTCTCCGGCTGGAACAGCGCCGCCCGCTTGCGTCCGGCGGTGATGGGGGTGTCCTTTTTGAAGTGGCCCGTGAGCAGGCCCTGGGCCAGGGTGCTGTAGGGGATGACGCCGATGTTTTCCTTGGTGCAGTAGGGCAGCAGATCCCGCTCCACATAGCGCCACAGCAGGTTGTAGCAGGGCTGAATCACGTCCACGGTGCCGTAGCGCCGGGCCTCCTGGAGCTGCTCCAGGGAGAAGTTGGACACGCCGACGGCCCGGATCTTCCCCTGGGCCTTGAGGGCCATGATCCGCTCCATGGCCTCGCCGATGGTCATGCCCTGGGGCGGATAATGGAGGAAGTACACGTCCAGGTAGTCGGTCTTGAGGCGGCGGAGGCTGTCCTCGCAGGACTGCTCCATGGTGGCGAAGTGCTGGGGGAACACCTTGGAGATCATCACATAGTCCTCCCGGGCCACGCCCTCCAGGGTCTGGCCCAGCACCGTCTCGGCCCGGCCGTTGCCGTAGATCTCGGCGGTGTCAAAGGTATCGACGCCGTTTTCCAGATACGTGCGGATGACCTGGGCGCTGTCGCGGTCGTCCGCGGCGCCGAAGTAGTCGCCGCCCATCGACCAGGTGCCTAAGATCAGCGAGGAGACGGATACGCCGCTGCTGCCAAGTTGCTTTTTGTTCATTTGCTGCTTCCTTTCTGTCCGGCGGAGCGGGCCTTGCGGCGGTATTCATTGGGCGAGCACCCGATGAAGTCCCGGAACCGCTTGGAGAAGTGGGAGAAGTTGGGGTAGCCGATCTCCAGGGCGATTTCGCTGATGGTCTGATCGGAATTGGCCAACAAGTCCTTGGCCCGCTCCATGCGCTGATTTTGAATATAGTGGATGAGGGACACGCCCTCCACGTTGCGAAAGAGCTTGGAGAGATAGTTGGGCGAGAAGTGGAAGTGCTCGGCGATGGAGCCCCGGGAGACCTCGGCGATGTTCTCCTGGATATAGGCGCGGATCCGGGCGACGTTGAGGCTGCTCAGACTCTCGGCGTCCAGCAGCTCGGCCACCCGGGAGGCGTCTTCCAGCAAGAGCTCCGTGAGCTGCTCCGGCGTGGCGTTGACCCACCGCGAAAAGCCCTCCCAGCGCAGGTCGGTGACGGTGAGGCTGCCGTGCTCCTTGAGGATGGAATTGAGCATCAGGTACCAGTCCACCTGCAGCGCGCCCAGGAAGTCGTCCGTGGGCATGCCGCCGTGGCGGCCCTGGCTGAGGTATTGCTCCACCGAGGCGCGCAGGCCGTCGAGATCCGAGGCCAGAATCAACCGCCGCCAGGCGTCGGTATCGGCCTTGCACGGCGGCAGAGCGGGGCCGGGATCTCCGGCGGCGCGGCCCCCGGGCAGCTTCCGGCCCAGGGCCTCGGGGAGCTTCTCCAGGGCGCACCAGTCCTCCAGGCGGTACTCCACGGTCATGTCCAGGTGGTCGCGGAAGAACTCGGCGAAGAAGCGCAGCACCGTGTCCAGCCCCTGCTGCACCTGGGCCTCGGTCTGCTCCTGTCCCAGACGCAGCAAGAGCACATATTCCGTCTCCCCCAGCGGGTAGAGCAAGGTATACTCCAGATGGTTCTGCTGGCTGAGCTCCAGCAGCACGTTCTCCGCCGCGTAGCGCACCAGTTCACCGCGCCAGGCCGTCGCGCCGCAGGTGATGCACAGGCAGGCGGGCAACAGCTGCTCCGCCGCCGTCAGCGGCGCCGGCGGGTGGGCCAGGAGCATCCGCACCGCCGAGGCCGTGCCCCCCTGGGCCGCCGCCAGGAGCCGCCGGAGATAGTCGGCATGGGCCCGCCGCTGGCGGTGGAGCCAGGCGTCGCCTATGTCCATGCGCCGCCGCTCCCGGCTTCTGGTTTCGTTGGTCTCGATCATCTGCCCCAGGGTCTGGGCCAGGGCCTCTTCGTCCAGGGGCTTTAAAAGATAGCTGCTCACGCCGAAGGCCAGCGAGCGCTGGGCATAGCTGAATTCGGCATAGCTGGTGAGCAGCACGGTGACGGGGCGGATGCCCTCCTGCTTGAGCCAGTCCAGCAGGGCGAAGCCGTCCTCCCCCGGCATTTCAATGTCGGAAATCAGCAGGTCGATGGGTTGGGCGCGGAAGAGCTCCTTGGCCTGGGCCACGCTGTAGCAGCCAAAGACCTGGTCGATCTCCGGCGCCAGGGCCAGGATCTGATCCTTGAGCCCCTCGACCACATAGCGGTTGTCGTCTACCACGAGCAGGTTCATGCCTCCACCTCCATGGGCAGCAGAATTTCCACCGCGGCACCGCCGGTGGGGCGGTTGGAAAAGGTGATCTTGGCCCGCTCGCCGTAGAGAAGTTCCAGACGGCGGATGCAGTTCTGGATGCCGATGCGCCGCCCCGCGGTCTGGGGCAGGTCGCCGTGGCGGCGAAGCGTCTCGATGACCGCCGCCGGGTAGCCCGGGCCGTTGTCCAGGATCTCCAGGCGCACCATGTCCGCCGCCTCTGCGGCCTGAGAGCCGCGCACCTCCACCACCAGCCCCTCCCGGGCGCCGGCGTATTTCAGGGAGTTTTCGGCGAAGGTGCTGATGAGCAGCACCGGGATCAGCGCCTGCTCCACCGCCGGCTCCACCTGGAAGCGGGCCTCGATGGGCTGGCCGTTGCAGACCTGGGTCACCTCAAAGAGGTTCTTGAGGTGGGTGAGCTCCAGGCGCAGCGGCACCCGGTCGTCGGCGTCCCGCAGGACATAGCGGTAGTAGTTGGAAAGGCGCACCGTGACGGCCTTGATCTTTTCCAGCTCTCCCAGCTGGGCCATGCCGTTGATCATGGCCAGGTTGTTCACCAGGAAGTGGGGGCGAATCTGGAGATTGCGGAAGTTGAGGTTGAGCTTCTGCTTTTCCAGCTCCGATTCGGCCAGCTTCAAGCTCAGGGACTCCACCTGGAGCCCCAGGCGCTCGAGAATCTCGCCGGCGTCGTCGATGGCGTTACTCCACTGGGCGCTGTCGCCGGGGCGGAGCTCCCGGGAGAATTTCTCCAGCACGCCGGTGAGATTTTGCACCGGGATCAGCAGCCGGCGGTTGACCGTGTTGGCCAGCACCGACAGCCCTGCCACCATGCCCAGGGAGAGGACGGTCTGCACCAGGGTCATCACGGAGGTGCCCAGCTGCTGGACGCCGTCGATCCAATGGAGGGTGAAGGTAAAGCCCGTCTGCACCAGGGGAATGGCGGCGCCGCCGGCGCCGCTGACCAGCACCAGGTCGTACATCACCTTGGGGTCGATGACGGCGGCGCTGCGCAGGAAGGTGGATTCGGGGATCCAGCAGCCGCAGGCGAAGTTGTCGTAGCGCCAGATGGTGTAGATCACCCGGCTGCCGTCGGAGAGCTCCAGCAGCCGGTAGATCTGCTCGCCGCCCTCGGCGCACAGCGCCAAGAGCTTGGTGCGCACCTCGCGGTAGTTCTCAAAGGGGATGCGCACCGTAACCGCCTCGAAAAAATCCCCCGTCTCCACGTCTGCGGTAAAGAAGTAGTAGTCCGAAGTGGCCTGGGTGTTGCACAGGGCATACATGGATTGCAGCTGCGAGGCGCAGTTGACCCACTCCATGCCCTGGTAGGTGAACATATGGCGATAGGTGCTGTCGAATACCGTCGCCTCGAGATAGGTGTTGTTGCGCTGCAATTCCTTGGAGATGGCTTCGGCCAGCTGATCGGTGTAGTCGGCCAGTTCCCGGGCCGCCTGGCGGCGCACCTGGACGAAGTTCACCAGATACAGCCCCGTACAAAGCAGCTGCACCGCCACGCACACCACGAGAATATACTTGACCTTGTTGGATTTGAGCGACCGAAGCCACTGTATCATACGCTTACCCCTTTACAGATCCAAGCGTGATGCCCTTTTCAAAATACTTGGTCAAAAACGGGTAGATAATCAGGATCGGCAGCATGGCCACAAAGGCGATGGCCATGCGCAGTCCCACGCTGGGAATGGAGCCGCTGGTGGGCGCCCGGCCGAATTGGGTGAGGTACTGGATGTTCTTGACCATGACGTTCAGCATCTGCTGGATGGAATATTTCGCAGAATCACTGACATAGTATAATCCATTTGTCCAGTCATTCCAATAGTTCAATCCGGCAAACACCGCCACGGTGACGAAAATGGGCTTGCCCAGGGGCAGGGCAATCTCCCGGAAGATGCGAAATTCCGACGCGCCGTCGATCTTCGCCGACTCGTAGAGCTCCGAGGGGACGTTGGTGCGCAGATAGGTGCGCACGATGATGGCGTTGAAGGAGCTGAAGAGGAGATTGGGCACCAGCAGGGCAAAATAGGTGTCCTTGATGTGGAACACGGTGGTGTAGATCATGTAGGTGGGCACCAGGCCGCCGTTGAAGAGGATGGTGAAGAGCAGCAGGAAGTTGAACACCGACTTGCCCGGCAGCCGCCGCAGGGACAGCGGGTAGGCCACCAGGGCCACCAGCAGCACATGCAGCGTCGTGCCGATCACCGTCACGCCCACCGTGGTGGCGTAGGCCCGGAAGATCACGTCGCGGCTATTCCAGATGTATTCGTAGGCCGCCAGGCTCAGCTTCTCGGGGAAGATGGAGTAGCCGTTGATCAAAAGGGTCTTTTCCTCGGTGATGGAGGAGATGAACAAAAGCACAAAGGGGAAGATGATGATGAACATGACAATCACCATCACCACCGAGGCAAACACCTCAAAGCGCTTGTCTTGTTTGGATTTAATCATGGCGCTACCCCCTCAGAAGATGGCGTTTTCCCGGCTCATCTTGCGGGTCAACGCGTTGAAGGCGATGACCAGCATAAAGCCGATGCACGACTGCAGCAGGCTCGCGGCGGCGGTCATGCCGATGTTGGGCAGGGAAATCAGCCCGCGGTAGATGAAGGTGTCCAGGGTCTGGGTCACATCCATAATGAGGCCGGAATTCTGCGGCACCTGGAAGAAGAGGCCGAAGTCGCTGTTGAAGATGCGGCCCAGGTTCAGCAGCAGCAGCGTAATCACCGTGGGCTTGAGGAAGGGCAGGGTGATATAGCGGATGGTCTGCAGCTTGGACGCACCGCTGAGCCGCGCCGCCTCATAGAGGGTGGGATCGATGCCCATGATGGACGAGATGTAGAGAATGCAGCCGTAGCCCACGCCCTTCCAGGCGTTGACGAAGGTCAGAATGTACGGCCAGGGGCCGGAGGTGTCGTACCAGCTGATGGGGTTCTTGCCCATGGCCTTCAGAAGGGTATTGAGCAGGCCCGCCTGCGGGTCGAGGAAGGCGCGCACCATGTACGAGACAATGATGATGGACACGACAAAGGGAATGAGCATGCTGCTCTGGGCCAGTTTGCGCAGGCGCTGGTTGCCGATCTCGGTGATGAGAATGGCCAGCGTCACCCCCAGCACCATGTTGACCACCATGAACAGCAGGTTGTAGCCCAGGGTGTTGCGCAAAATCAGAGCCGTATCCTTGTTCTGGAAGAGGAACATGAAGTTCTGAAAGCCCACGTTCTCGCTGCCCCAGATGCCGCCCTGGACGGTGTAGTGCTTGAAGGCCAGCACCAGGCCGCTCAGGGGCAGATAGTTGTTGATAAATAGATAGATGAAGGCCGGAAGCATCATCAGATACAGCGGCAGGTAGTTCTTAAAGCGCTGCGCCCGAAGGCGCAGCGGTTTCTTTTGGCGTGTCATGGCGATCTTCCTCTCTCAGAGAGCCGTCAAGCCTTGTTGGCCAGGAATTCGTCCAGCTGACGCTGAATTTCGTCAATGATCTTCTGGTGGCCGGCAGCCTCCATCTCCTCGAGGTACATGGGGATATACTCATCGGGATCCACAGCGCCAACGATCAGGGCCTTATAATACTTCGAGCGGACGTTGGTCACCGCGGTCACCTCGTCGGCCACCGCCGCAGGGTCAAAGACAAAGCCCAGAGACTTGGAGACGACTGCCGTCTCGTTGTAAGCCTGGATCTGCTCGTAGATGTCAGGTTCGCTGGTGCACCAAGGCGTGCACATAAACTGGTTGGGGAGGATCCAGCCGGCGTTGAGGTGGTAGCCCACGTTGGATTCGTCCACGCCCTCGGGGAAGTCCAAAAGACCGTCCTCGTTGACCACGTAGTCCACACCCTCTTCGCCCCAGTTGAGCAGGTTCATAATTTCAGGGCTGGTCATAATGAGGTTGAGCATCTGCATGGCCTTGGCCGGATCCTTGGAACCGGCGCCGATGCAGTAGCAGAACACGGCGGAGGTGCCGGTGTTGCAGTAGGGCTCACCCATCTGCACCATGGTGAGGTCGGTGCCGGAGCAGTTGGCCTCCTGGTCGGATTCGGAGAGGGGATGGCCGTAGTCGGAGAAGAAGGCAAAGGCCTGGCCGGAAGCGATATAGGTATAGTAGGACTCGGTGTCGGAGGCCGCGCCGGGGTTGATCCAGCCCTTCTCGAACCACTTGTGGTTGTAATCACACCACTCATAGAATTCGTCCGAGGCGATGAGGTTCACCAC
Source organism: uncultured Oscillospiraceae bacterium (assembly GCA_944386905.1). GTDB lineage: Bacteria > Bacillota > Clostridia > Oscillospirales > Oscillospiraceae > Avoscillospira. Next base: position 16,147 of record CALXCW010000007.1, on the reverse strand, counting down.
TTCGGTGCTGCTCTCGGGGTTCAGCACGCAGGTGGAGGCGGTGGTGGTACCCAGAAAGTCGGCCACGATGGTCTTGCCCTGGGCGGTGTTGTCGGCGGCCAGCATCCACATGTCGGGCTCCAGCTTCGAGACCTCTTCAAAGAGCGCGTCCACGTCGGCCAGGGTCTTGATGTTGCTCACGTCGATGTTGTGCTTTTCCAGAATGTCGGTGCGGAAGAAGATGGTGGGCTGCTGGGCGATCTCCTTGTGCACGGGCAGGCCGTAGAGGAAGCCGTCCATGGAGCAGACCCGCGCCAGATCCTCGGAGGCATAGGTGTCGATGATGTCAGGGCCGTACTCGTCCAGATAGTCATTCATGTCGATGATATAGCCCGCGTTGATCCAGCTGGGGCCCAGGGCGCTGAAGGCGGTGAAGATATCCATATCCGAACCGGAGCTCAGGCGCAGGGGGATCTGCTCGAGATACATGGAGTAGGGGACGACCTCCAGGCTCAGGGTCATGTTCAGGGCGGGCAGGGTGATCTCATTGATGGCGGCAGTCACCCGCTCGATGGCGGCGGCGTCGGGTGCCGTGGCCGGCAGGGTGATGACCATGTTCACCTGGTAGGGCTCTTCGCTGTTGGTGTCGTTCTGGGTATCGCTGTCGTTGGTGGTGCCTTGGGAATCGTTGTTGGCGGTATCGTTCTGGCTGGAGTTGGAGCAGCCGGCCACCAGGCCGAGCAACAGCACCGCCACCAGAAGCAAGCTGAGCAGTTTCTTCATTGCAATTCCTCCGTTTCTTTCTGGTTGATTTATTTACACGCCCCGGGTCGCCAGGGTTGCGTGTTCCGAAATTTCCACCCGCCATGGCGCGCCGTTCACCGTCACGCGGTGGACAGTCACGGGGGTGTGGAGCTCCAGCCGCGCCACGGGGACATCCCGCACGGTCACGGCCACGCTGTCGCCGGTCAGCCGTGCCTCGATATAGCCCTCCACGCCGTCGTCGTAGTAGCGCTGGCTGAGGCGGTCGGTGAGGTTCATCACCACGGTGAGGTCGGCAAAGTTCTCCGGCGCGATGTGCGCCGGCGCCGCATGGAGCAGATACAGGCAGCGGTTCTCCCGCAGGTACAGCGCAATCTCATCCAGCTTCGGCGTCCGGCGCAGCCAGCGCCCGCCCGCCTCCCGGCGGCGGCTGTTGAGATCCAGCCAGCTGCCCGCCGGAAGATAGATCGCCTGGGCCGTCTGGTCAAAGGTGGGCGCCACCAGCAGCGCCTCGCCCAGCATGTACGCGTCTGCCACGTGGCGCACGGTGAGGTCGTCCTGGAACTCCAGCAGCAGGGCCCTCATCATCGGAAGGCCGAAGTTGTGGGTCTCATAGGCCGTGGAATAGAGGTACGGCAGCAGGCGGTAGCGGAATTTGTTGATCTTGAGGAAGGCCGCCTGGGCCTCGGCGGAGTAGTGCCAGGGCTCTCGCGGCGTCATCTGGCCGTGGCTGCGGCTCAGGGGGCTCATCAGGCCCATCTGCACCGAGCGGATATAGTCCACATCGTCGGGCATGATCCGGCGGCCGGTGTAGTCGCAGTGGTAGAAGCCGCCGATGTCGAAGCCCCAGAAGGACACGCCCGAAAGGCCCATGCTCAGTCCGCCGTGGAGAATGGCGCAGAGGTTGTTCCGGGCCGCCGAGGAGTCGCCCGCCCAGTTGGCCGGGTAGTTCTGGCTGCCCAGATAGCCGCTGCGGCCCCAGAGCAGCGCCTGCTCCCCCTTGGGCTCCTTGACCTTCCTCGAGGCCTCATAGATGGTCTTGGCATAGAGCAGGGGGTACTTGTTGTGGGCCTCCAGGCCGGTGGAGCCGTCATAGAGCACCGCATCCTCGGGGATCTCCTCGGAGAAGTCGGTCTTGATGACGCCCACGCCCAGCTCCATGAGCTTGCCCACCCGCTCGGTCATATATTCCACCAGGGCGGGGTTGGTGAAGTCCAGCGCCGCCACCAGGTGGCTGGCGTCGCCCTCGCCGGGGGTGAAGCAGTAGACCTCTCCTTCCCGGTTTTTCACCAGGAAGCCCCGGGCCTTCATGTTCTCAAAGGACGCCGAGACCGTGCCGTCGCGGTTTTTTTCGTGGACGTAGGGGAACATCCAAAGGGAGAGGTGAATGCCCTTCTCGGCCAGGTGCCTGACCATGCCCGCCGGGTCGGGGAAGCGCTCCTCGTCGAAGGTCAGAAGCTCGCCCGTATCCTGGCGGAACAGCGTGCCCCAGCCGTCGATGTGGATGACGTCGGCGGACATGCCGAAGGAGGCCATCTTGTCCACCGTCTCCTCCACCTCCTGGCGCGTGATGTAGCTCATCTTGCTCATCCAGAAGCCGAAGGCCCAGCGGGGGATCATGGGAGAGCGGCCGGAGAGGGCCGTGTAGTCCATCAAAAGGCCGCGGTAGTCGCGGTTGCAGAAGAGATAATAGTCAAGGCAGGGATCCTCCGCCTCCATGGTGTAGGACACGGCGGAGTCGGCGCCCATGTTGAAGTGGGTGCGGGTGTAGGTATTGAGCAGGACGCTGTAGCCCTCGGTGCTCATAAAATAGGGCATGGCTTTGTAGGATTCGTCGGAGTTGGTGGAGGCGGCGTCCCGCTGCCACACCGTGATCTTCCTGCCGCGCTTGTTGAAGTCGGTGAACTTCTCGCCGAAGCCGTAGAAGCTCTCGTCGCAGTGGAGGTACATCGTCTCGTAGCAGTGGACGACCTTGCCCGCGTCGTCCACGGCAAAGCCTAAGGGCAGGGATTTATACCGCTGATCCACGTTGAAATCGGCGATCTGCTCGCGCACCAGCGGCGCGCCGTCCAGCGCCACCGACACCTCCCAGGGGAGCTTTCGCACCGAAACCGTCAGCCGCGCCGTGCGCAGGCGAAGGAACGTCTCGTCCTCCTCCACCGTCACCGCCGCCGTCTCCGGGAAGGAAAAGACGGGGTTGGCAACCGCCTGCACCCCCTCGGGCAGGAGGGTCAGGCGCATGACCGTCTCGGTGGGGAAGGACAGACGGACGACTGCCCGGCGGCCCCGGAAGGTCACCGTCTCAAACACCACGCCGTGGGCCTGGGGCTCATAGGCGGTGACGGCGTTGACAAAATCCTTCTGCCCGGCGCGGGTGAAATGGCAGTAGCCCTTCTCCAGCACCAGCGTGTCCGCCTGGCCCGCGGCGGGGGAATACCCCGTCTTGCCCTGTAAATTGACCTGGATCATGGAATCAACACCTCTCAAAATCAGGGCGGGGCCGCCCTGTGCATACCTATAGTATAGGACACAGGGGCGGCCCTCGCTTTTCTCTCGCTATGGACTATTGTCGTTTTTGTATCTCAGGGGCGTGCGGCGGTATAGTGGCCCTCTCCGCCGGACACCGCCCAGGCAGCGCCGTTGACCGTCACGGTGCGCACCGGCTGGGGCGTGTAGAGCTCCAGCGCCGCCAGGGGGATGCCCTCCACGCTGACCGCCACGGCGTCGCCCGTCCGCTTGGCCGTGATGCAGCCCTCCACGCCGTCGTCGTAGTAGCGCTGGGTGAGGCAGTCGGTGAGGTTCATCACAAAGGTGAGGTCGGTGAAGTTCTCCGGCGCGATGTGCTCCGGCGCTTCGCCCAGCAGGAAGATTCCGCGGTTTTCTCTGAGATACCGCGGCACCTCGTCCAGGGCCCAGGCGGCCTCGTCCCAGCCGCCGCTCAGCCGACGGCCGTGCTCCAGCTCCACCCAGCTGCCCGCCGGGAGATAGACCGGGTGGCACTGGGGACGGTCGAACACCGGCGCCACCAGCAGCGCCTCGCCCAGCATGTACTGGGTGCTCAAGTCCCGCACCGTCCGATCCGCCGGGAACTCCAGCACCATGGCCCGCATCATCGGAAGGCCGAAGTTGTGCGTCTCGTAGGCCGTGGAATAGAGATAAGGCAGCAGGCGGTAGCGGTATTTGTTGATCTTGAGGAAGGCCGCCTGGGCCTCGGCGGAGTAGTGCCAGGGCTCCCGGGGGGTGGACTGGCCGTGGCTGCGGCTCAATGGGCTCATCAGGCCCATCTGCACCGAGCGGACATACTCTTCATCGGTGGGCATGGCCCGCTTGCCCTCGTCGTCGCTGGCGTAGAAGCCGCCGATGTCGAAGCCCCAGAAGGACACGCCCGAAAGGCCGATGCTCAGCCCGCCCCGGAGAATGGCCGCGCCGTTGTTGAGGGCCGCCGAGGAGTCGCCCGCCCAGTTGGCCGGGTAGTTCTGGCTGCCCAGGTAGCCGCTGCGGCCCCAGAGCAGCGCCCGCTGTCCCATCTGATCCTTGACCTTCCTCGAGGCCTCATAGATGGTCTTGGCATAGAGCAGGGGGTACTTGTTGTGGGCCTCCAGGCCGGTGGAGCCGTCATAGAGCACCGCATCCTCGGGGATCTCCTCGGAGAAGTCGGTCTTGATGACGCCCACGCCCAGCTCCATGAGCTTGCCCACCCGCTCGGTCATATATTCCACCAGGGCGGGGTTGGTGAAGTCCAGCGCCGCCACCAGGTGGCTGGCGTCGCCCTCGCCGGGGGTGAAGCAGTAGACCTCTCCTTCCCGGTTTTTCACCAGGAAGCCCCGGGCCTTCATGTTCTCAAAGGACGCCGAGACCGTGCCGTCGCGGTTTTTTTCGTGGACGTAGGGGAACATCCAAAGGGAGAGGTGAATGCCCTTCTCGGCCAGGTGCCTGACCATGCCCGCCGGGTCGGGGAAGCGCTCCTCGTCGAAGGTCAGAAGCTCGCCCGTATCCTGGCGGAACAGCGTGCCCCAGCCGTCGATGTGGATGACGTCGGCGGACATGCCGAAGGAGGCCATCTTGTCCACCGTCTCCTCCACCTCCTGGCGCGTGATGTAGCTCATCTTGCTCATCCAGAAGCCGAAGGCCCAGCGGGGGATCATGGGAGAGCGGCCGGAGAGGGCCGTGTAGTCCATCAAAAGGCCGCGGTAGTCGCGGTTGCAGAAGAGATAATAGTCAAGGCAGGGATCCTCCGCCTCCATGGTGTAGGACACGGCGGAGTCGGCGCCCATGTTGAAGTGGGTGCGGGTGTAGGTATTGAGCAGGACGCTGTAGCCCTCGGTGCTCATAAAATAGGGCATGGCTTTGTAGGATTCGTCGGAGTTGGTGGAGGCGGCGTCCCGCTGCCACACCGTGATCTTCCTGCCGCGCTTGTTGAAGTCGGTGAACTTCTCGCCGAAGCCGTAGAAGCTCTCGTCGCAGTGGAGGTACATCGTCTCGTAGCAGTGGACGACCTTGCCCGCGTCGTCCACGGCAAAGCCTAAGGGCAGGGATTTATACCGCTGATCCACGTTGAAATCGGCGATCTGCTCGCGCACCAGCGGCGCGCCGTCCAGCGCCACCGACACCTCCCAGGGGAGCTTTCGCACCGAAACCGTCAGCCGCGCCGTGCGCAGGCGAAGGAACGTCTCGTCCTCCTCCACCGTCACCGCCGCCGTCTCCGGGAAGGAAAAGACGGGGTTGGCAACCGCCTGCACCCCCTCGGGCAGGAGGGTCAGGCGCATGACCGTCTCGGTGGGGAAGGACAGACGGACGACTGCCCGGCGGCCCCGGAAGGTCACCGTCTCAAACACCACGCCGTGGGCCTGGGGCTCATAGGCGGTGACGGCGTTGACAAAATCCTTCTGCCCGGCGCGGGTGAAATGGCAGTAGCCCTTCTCCAGCACCAGCGTGTCCGCCTGGCCCGCGGCGGGGGAATACCCCGTCTTGCCCTGTAAATTGACCTGGATCATGGAATCAACACCTCTCAAAATCAGGGCGGGGCCGCCCTGTGCATACCTATAGTATAGGACACAGGGGCGGCCCTCGCTTTTCTCTCGCTATGGACTATTGTCGTTTTTGTATCTCAGGGGCGTGCGGCGGTATAGTGGCCCTCTCCGCCGGACACCGCCCAGGCAGCGCCGTTGACCGTCACGGTGCGCACCGGCTGGGGCGTGTAGAGCTCCAGCGCCGCCAGGGGGATGCCCTCCACGCTGACCGCCACGGCGTCGCCCGTCCGCTTGGCCGTGATGCAGCCCTCCACGCCGTCGTCGTAGTAGCGCTGGGTGAGGCAGTCGGTGAGGTTCATCACAAAGGTGAGGTCGGTGAAGTTCTCCGGCGCGATGTGCTCCGGCGCTTCGCCCAGCAGGAAGATTCCGCGGTTTTCTCTGAGATACCGCGGCACCTCGTCCAGGGCCCAGGCGGCCTCGTCCCAGCCGCCGCTCAGCCGACGGCCGTGCTCCAGCTCCACCCAGCTGCCCGCCGGGAGATAGACCGGGTGGCACTGGGGACGGTCGAACACCGGCGCCACCAGCAGCGCCTCGCCCAGCATGTACTGGGTGCTCAAGTCCCGCACCGTCCGATCCGCCGGGAACTCCAGCACCATGGCCCGCATCATCGGAAGGCCGAAGTTGTGCGTCTCGTAGGCCGTGGAATAGAGATAAGGCAGCAGGCGGTAGCGGTATTTGTTGATCTTGAGGAAGGCCGCCTGGGCCTCGGCGGAGTAGTGCCAGGGCTCCCGGGGGGTGGACTGGCCGTGGCTGCGGCTCAATGGGCTCATCAGGCCCATCTGCACCGAGCGGACATACTCTTCATCGGTGGGCATGGCCCGCTTGCCCTCGTCGTCGCTGGCGTAGAAGCCGCCGATGTCGAAGCCCCAGAAGGACACGCCCGAAAGGCCGATGCTCAGCCCGCCCCGGAGAATGGCCGCGCCGTTGTTGAGGGCCGCCGAGGAGTCGCCCGCCCAGTTGGCCGGGTAGTTCTGGCTGCCCAGATAGCCGCTGCGGCCCCACAGCAGCGCCCGCTGACCCATCCGCTCCTTGGCCTTTTTCGAGGCCTCGAAGATGGTCTTGGCATAGAGCAGGGGGTACTTGTTGTGGGCCTCCAGGCCGGTGGAGCCGTCGTAGAGCACCGCGTCCTCGGGGATCTCCTCGGAGAAGTCGGTCTTGATGACGCCCACGCCCAGCTCCATGAGCTTGCCCACGCGCTCGTTCATATATTCTACCAGACCGGGGTTGGTAAAGTCCAGCGCCGCCACGCCGAAGCCCGCGTCGCCCTCGCCGGGCTGGAAGATGCAGACCCCTCCGTCGCGGTTCTTCACCAGGAAGCCCCGCTCCTTCATAATCTGGAACTGATACGTCTCCTGGCCGCCGGGCAGTTTTACAATCACATACGGGAACATCCACAAGCTCAGGTGGACGCCCTTGGCAAGAAGCCCCTGAATCATCCCGGCCGGGTCGGGGAAGCGCGACTCGTCAAAGGTCAAAAGCTCCGTCTTGCCGCCGGAGAAGAAGCTGTCCCATCCGTCGATGTGGATGACATCCACCGACATGCCGAACTTTTCCATCTTCTCCACCGTCTCCTCCACCTCCTGGCGGGAGAGGTAGCTCATCTTGCTCATCCAGAAGCCGAAGGCCCACTTGGGGATCATGGGCGAGCGGCCCGTGAGGGCCGTGTAGTCCATCAGCAGCCCCCGGAGATCCCGGTTTAAGAGCATGTAGTAGTCCAGGCAGGGATCCTCCGCCTCCATGGTGTAGGACACGCCGGAGTTGGCGCCCATGTTGAAGTGGGTGCGGGTGTAGGTGTTTAAAAAGACGCTGTAGCCCGAGGTGCTCACAAAGTAGGGCATGGCCTTGTAGGAGACGTCGGAGTTGGTGGACTCGGCGTCCCGCTGCCACACCGTCAGCTTCTGGCCCCGCTTATTGAAGGGCGTGAACGTCTCGCCGAAGCCGTAGAAGGCCTCGTCGGTGTAGAGATACATGGTCTCAAAGGCGTACTGCACCCGGCCCTGCTCGTCCCGGGCGAAGCCCAGGGGAATGGACTTGTAGCGCTGGCCGCAGTTGAAGTCTTGAATCTGCTGGCGGGTCACCTCCACGCCGTCCAGATAGATTTTCAGCTCCCAGGGGATCTTGCGCAGCTTCAGCGTCGCCCGGGTGGTTTGGAGGTTCAGATATGTCTCGTCCTCGGTGACGGTGACCGGCGTCTTTTCCGGGAAGGAAAAGACCGGGTTGGCCACACCCTCCACCCCTTCGGGCAGCAGCGTCAGCCGATAGGCCGTCTCGGTGATAAAGGCGATCCGCACCCGGGCCGTCTCGCCCCGGTAGGTGCTGGCCTCCAGCTCCACGCCCCAGGGCTTCGGCTCGTAGGCCGTGACGGCGGTGACGAAGTCCCGCTTGCCCTGAGAGGTGAAGTGGCAGCGGCCCTTCTCCACGTGCATGGCCTCCTCCACGGTGGCGTCGGGATTGTAGGTGTGCTTTCCATGATGGTCAACTTTTTGCATGATAATCTCCTTTCTCCATGGATATCTGCAGGCAGCTGCCCGGCCAAAGCCGCACGGCCAGGTCGCCGTTTTCCAGTTCGCACCAGCCCTCGTCCAGCAGCAGGCCGCCGCGGTTGGCCGCCTTGGGCAGCTTCCGTCCGCCCAGCGTCACGGCCTCTACGCCGCCAAAGCCCCGCAGCAGCAGGTAGCCTCCCTCCCAGCGCCCCGACAGCGTCAGGGCGCTGCAGGCCGCGCCGTCGGAGAGGTCGTAGGAGAGGCTTCCGCCCTCGAGCAGATGGATCTGCCCCCGGGCCCGGCCCGCAGGGGCCGTCAGCAGCAGCGCCCGGCAGCGGCTGGTGGTCATGCTGCTGCCCAGGTTCAAATTTTCATTGAGGGCCAGCGGCACCGCCGCCCCCGCCCGGAGATACACCGGGATCTGATCGATGGGCGCCGCCGCCCGGTACACCCGGCCGCCTTCCAGCATCTGTCCGTCCAGGAGGCCGTACCACCGCCCCGGGGGCAGCCACACGTCCCGCGCCGCCCCCTCACAGAGCACCGGCGCCACCACCATGGCTTCGCCGAAGAAATACTGGCTATTATAGATCCAGTCCTCCAGCTGCTCTCCCGCCGCCGCGGCCATGGGCCGCAGGATGGGCAGGCCCGTCTCGTGGGCCAGCACCGCATGGTGCCACAGATAGGGCAGCAGGTTCTCCCGGAGCCAGGCGTAGCGGCGGTAGACCGCCACGGCAAAGTCGCTGTAGGCCCAGGGTTCCCGGGGCTCGGTGCCGTGGTAGCGCATCAGGGGGTTGAAGCAGGCGAAGGCCGTCCACCTGAGATACGTCTCCTCATCGGCGAAGCCGTCGTAGCCGCCGGCGTCGCCGCCCCAGAAGGGCAGGCCCGACATGGCCGCCGTGACGCCGCCGCACAGGGTGAACCGCAGTCCCAGGAAGCTAGTGCGGTGGTCGCCGGCGAACTGGCAGGCGTAGGCCTGGGAGCCCGCCCCGGCGCCCCGGGTGAAGAGCACGTGGTCGGCGCCGTAGCGCGCTTCAAACATCTCCCGGTAGGCCCGGGCATAGGTGATGGCATAGCCGTTGTGCATGGTCTTGCCGGTGCGGCCGTCATAGAACTGCGCCGCCTCGGGCACCACGTCGCCGAAGTCCACCATGGAACCGCGGATCCCGGCGTCCAGCCGGTCGCGCCACTGGGCCCGGAGCAGCTTGGGCGCGTTGGGATGGGTGAAGTCGATGTAGGTGGGCAGGCCCGCCGGGGCCTTGGTCACCGGCAAGTCCGCCTCGGGGCAATCGGGCAAAAGCTCCTTGGCCATGGCCAGGCTCATGTTGGGGAACTGCCAGGAGAACACCCGGATCCCCCGCTTCTCCCCCGCCGCCACGATCTTGTAGAGCTCCTCCTTCTTGGCCGGGCCGAACCAGCCCGCCCCGGCGCCCTCGGCGTAGAAGCCGCTGTGGGGGATGTCCTCCTGGGCGAAGCGCTCCAGCACCGCATGCTGCTCGCGGTAGAGATCTCCCAGGGGGCCCTTGAGCCACCGGCCCGCACCGCCGCCCGCCCAGGGCTCCAGCGCCCAGCGGGGCGGGAGCAGCGGCATGCCGGTGAGGGCGGCATAGTGTCCCAGCGCCTGGGCCGGCGGCGCGGCCCAGTAAAATAGATCCAGGAAGGGATCGTCCGCCACCAGCCGCAGCCCATCGGCCCGGCCGCAGCCCACGTCGGCCCAGAGCTTGGCGTGGTGGTTGAAAAAGGCCGTGAAGCCGTGCTCGGCGGTGATGAGGGGAATATTTTTATAGGACTGATTGCCGATGCCCGCCAAACAGCCCTCGCAGGAATCCCGCTGATAGAGGAACAGCCGCTTGCCCCGCTGGTTGCAGCTGTCGAACCGCTCGCCAAAGCCCGTCACCGCGCCCCGGGGCGGCAGCGGCAGCGTCGCCGACACGGCGCTGACCGTTCCGGCCTCCCGCCACAGCTCCAGGCTCCGGGCGGCGAGCACCGTAGCGCCGTCGAAGCGGATTTCCCAGTCCACCCCGGCGGTGAGCTGGATCCGATGGCCGTCGGCCTCCCAGCCGCCCTCACAGGGCCGCAGGGGCGTGGGCGCGGCGTCGAAGTAGCCCCGGCCCAGCAGGGAGAGCCGCAGGCCCCCCGCCGCCACGCACAGGGTGCCCGCCGCGCCGCCGGAGAAGGTCAGCGCCAGGCAGCCGTCGTCGCCGAGGGCCGCCGTCAGGGCGCCGGGGTTCTCCCAGGCGGGCGAGGCGTTGCCCAGGGTGTGGTCGGCATACCACCAGGCTGTAAGCTGCTCCAAATGCAGGAGATAGGCGGAAAGCCGCGCCCGGGCGGCAGCCTCATCCCCCTGGGCCAGCAGGAGATTGAACTGGATGCGCTCCACCCAGGGCTCCCGGAAGGGCCAGGGGTGGGCGATGGCCTGGTTGAAGAAGAAGTCCACGCCGTCCAGCGTCAGCACGTCCTGCCACGCCTGGGCCAGCTCCACCAGGGCGCCCAGGTCGTCCTCCTCCCGCCACGCCGCGATCCGCGCCGTCAGCTCCGGCGCGGGCCGGGTCAGAAGGCCGGGGCGGATCCACCGGCCCACGCCGTCCGCCCCCGGGGCGAACACGCCTTCGGCCCGGCAGAGCCGGTCGGTTTCGCCGGGGCGCACGGTGAAGAAGGTCAGGGGATCATACTCAAAACGGTCGGAGTAATTCACATTGAGATCCAGCGGCACGGGGCAGAGAATCTCGCTGGTCTGATGCTTTTTGCGGTACAGCTGCATGGCGAAGGCCTCGCCGGGGGCCGCGCCGAAGCAGGAAAGGGGCACCGTGATGCGGCACGTCCAGGCCCCGTCCTCCCAGGCCCGCTCCGCCGTCCAGCTCGCCGGCGGCAGAGGCGTGCGCACGCCCTGGTCGTCCTTGCGGTCGGGGCCGCCGGAGTAGGCCTCGCCGCCGCCGAGATAGGTCATGCCCGTCTCCAGGAAGCCCTCCGCCGCGCCGCCGCGCTCCACGGCCAGAACGACAAAGTCCCATTGGCCCAGGGCCCGGCCCCGCAGGGCCACCTCTACCCGATCCTGCCGGGCCATGGGCCCGGTGCCGTCGGGCCGCAGCGTCACCGGGCCTTCCGTGCAGGTGAAGTGCAGCAGCAGCGTCCCGCCCACCACCGCGGCGCGGCATTGGGTGGGGCTGGCATCGCCGGGCGCGCCCCCGGCGGGGAAAAACGGCCCGATGACCGGCAGCGCCGCCAGCTCCTCCGGGGGCAGCGCTGTCCGGGGCCGGAGCTCCAGGGCCGTGATTGCATAGCGCGGATGTTGCATCGTATCCCTCCTCGCAGTGTCGCGCCCGGCAGACAGAGCCAGGCCGCTCTCTATTCATTATCCTCTACCCAGCCCCGGCGCGCTATCATAAATCAACTGCAAATTGTTCCATTTATACCATCTGCCTCCCCCCGCAAAATCCGCCGCATTCCCGGGGAAATCCGTCGATCCCGCCGCCGTGCCATAAATGAATCGAGAAACCCCAGTTTTGCCTGAGCAAAACTGGGGTTTCTCGACAGCCTGTACCACCGGCATAGCCGGTGGTTGCCTTTCTATGAAAGGCAAAACACCCGCCGCCGTAGGGCTTTCCTACGGCGGCGGGTGTTTGAACCATGGTCGGCTTGCGGACAGAGCTGCTAAGCCGGACGTATTTTAAAAAGGGAGCGCCTGCCCGGGGGAGACAAAAAAAGGGGTTGAGGAGAAGAAAGACATGGGGAGAAATATGCAGGCGCTCCGGGGTTGTAGCCGAGAGGTGGACATGTGTTCGCGCCTCGTCTATGGTTGGATTGTAGCGGTTTTTTTCGCCGCTGTCAAGATCGGCGAAGCACTTCTGTAGATCTCACCAAATTCCCTAAACATTCTGCTCGGTTTCTGTAGATCATCACGAAAAGATCGTGATACCTACTAAAGATCTCCGCTTATTTTTAGACGGTCAGTCCAGAATCTCCATCAGGCGTCCGCAGCAGAAGGGAATGGGCTCCCCTGCCTTGACATGCTGGGTCTTGTTGCAGGTGACGCAGTAGACGTCGGTGTCGTAAGGGGCGCGGATGACGGGAATTTCATTCTTCTCCGCCAGGCTCAGACCCTCGATGTGGAACACCGCCACATTTTTCTCGCTGGGCACGTACACCCCCATGGGCTGTAGCTGTTTGGTCTTGCCCACGCAGTTGCCCATCTTGACCCACAGCGCTTCGAGCTCGGCCGTCTCGGCGGCGTGCTCGGGAATAAACTCGACGATGTCCTTGTTGATACGAATTTTCATCTGAATTCCTCCAAAAAGGGGCGGGAAATCCCGCCCCTGTGTACTTATCCGCTGAGTTTTTCGGAAATAATGCCCATGATCTTGTCATGGCAGCCGCCGCAGCCGGTGGAGCAGGACGTGAGCTTCTGCACCTCTTCAAACTCCTTTTCCACATCGGAGAAGCGGCTGTGCTGAAAGAGCGCATTTTCAATGTCCGCCATGGTCACGTGCTTGCAGTTGCAGATGACCTCGTTGGCCGCGTACTCCATGATTAACCGAAATAGCGAGCCAGCAGACCGGCAAAGGCCTTGCCGTGGCGGGCCTCGTCGCGGGCCATCTCATGGACGGTGTCGTGGATGGCGTCCAGGTTGAGAGCCTTGGCCTTCTTGGCCAGCTCGAACTTGCCGGCGGTGGCGCCGTTCTCGGCCTCGACGCGCATTTCGAGGTTCTTCTTGGTGGAGGCGGTCACCACTTCGCCCAGAAGCTCGGCGAACTTGGCGGCGTGCTCGGCCTCTTCATAGGCGGCCTTCTCCCAGTAAAGGCCGATCTCGGGATAGCCCTCGCGGTGGGCAACCCGGGCCATGGCCAGATACATGCCCACTTCGGTGCACTCGCCCTCGAAGTTGGCCCGCAGGCCGGCCTTGATCTCCTCGTCCACGTCCTTGGCCACGCCCAGGACATGCTCGGCGGCCCAGCTCATCTCACCCTTCTGCTCGACAAACTTGCTGCCGGGCACCTTGCACTGGGGGCAGACGAAACCCTCGGGGATGGAGTCGCCTTCGTAGACATAGCCGCAAACGGGACATACAAACTTTTTCATGGTAAAATTCCTCCGTATGATAAATTTTTATTGAGATTTCTCTTCGCTGCACCGGGCACAGCACCCGGTGAACTGCAACTGATAGCTGGAGACCGTGCCGTGGGCCAGACGTCCGGCCTCCTCCAACACCGTCGGCTCCAGCGCCGCCAGGGGCAGGTCTGTCACGCTGCCGCAGCAGGTGCAGATGAAATGCGCGTGGGGCGCAACCTCGGCGTCATAGCGCTCCAGACCACCCACCACGCCGATGGACTGGATGGTGCCGTTGGCCTTGAACATGGCCAGATTGCGGTACACCGTACCCAGGCTGATGTCGGGAAAGACCGGCTTGAGCTGCTGGTAAACCCATTCCGCCGAAGGGTGACACGTGGTGCTTCGCATGCAGTCGAGGATGGCATCGCGCTTTCGGCTGTGCTTTCTGGTATGTTCCATGTGTCCTCCAAAACAATAATGATTCTTATTACGGTTTGAATTATAACACAGGGCAGCGGATTTGTAAAGAGGAAAATAAAAAAATTTTTGCGGTGTTCTCGGCGGCGTGGTATGATAGGGGCGCAGGGGCGGCGGCATGCGGGCGGGCACGGGGGAAAGGGCGTAGGGGCGGATGCCCACATCCGCCCGCGGGCATGGGGCCGCTGCGCGGTACGGGTCGATGTGGGCATCGACCCCTACGAATTGCATCCGTTATCGGAAGCGCCAATCCCCTCCGGCGCTTCGCGCCACCTCCCCTTTGAAAAGGGGAGGCTTTCCGGGCCGTCCCGGCAAAATCCCCCATCCAAGGAGGATCACCATGATCTTAGAGACAACCGCCGCCCGCCCGGGCAAGCTCCTGAGCTTTCTCCGGGGAGAGCTGGGCCTCTCCTCCTCCCTGGTCAAGCGGCTGAAATGGCGCGGCGCGCTGCTGCTGGACGGCGTGCCGGTGCACACCGACCACCCCGTGGCCCCGGGCCAGACCATCACCGTCCTGCTGGACGAGGACACCCCGGACTATCCGGCCCAGGACGGCCCGCTTACCATTTTATATGAGGACGAGGCCCTGCTGGCCCTGGACAAGCCGCCGGGGCTTCTGATGCACCCGTCCTTTCACCGCAACAGCGGTACCCTGGCCAACTTCGTGGCCGGCTACTACGCCCGCACGGGCCAGCGCTGCGCCGTCCACCCGGTGAGCCGCCTGGATCGCGACACCTTCGGCGTGGTGCTCCTGGCCAAGAACGCCCACGTCCATGCAGCCCTGATGGCGGCCCAGCGGGCCGGGGCCCTCCACAAGACCTATGAGGCTCTGACCCTGGGACACCCCGTTCCGCCCGCCGGGGTGTGGGACTTTCCCCTGGGCCGGGTGCCGGGGGAGAGCCTTTTGCGGCAGGTGGATCCGGCGGGCAAGCCCGCCCGCACGAACTATGTGACGCTGGAGATCCGGGGCGCCGTGGCCCGCCTCGCCCTGACGCCCCGCACCGGCCGCACCCACCAGCTGCGAATCCACTGCGCGGCGGCGGGCTGCCCCATCCTCGGCGATGCCCAGTACGGCGGCGCGGCGGCCAACTTCGGCGGCCTCCAGGGGCAGCAGCTGCTGGCCCAATCCCTGTGCTTTTCCCACCCGCGCACCGGCGCGGCGGTGGAGGTGGCGTCGCGGCAGCGGCTGTGGGACGGGCCTTAAAAATATTTTGGAAAAAATTTGATTGTATACGAAATTCCCTTTGCAATCCGGTGGAAATATGATATATTATGGAATTGGAGACAAGCTATCCAGAAATCTCAGACGCGGCCGGGCCGCCGGCGCGTTTTGAATCAGGAAAGGGGATCACAAATGGCAAAAAAATTCGTGTATCTGTTCTCGGAAGGCAACGGCAAAATGCGGGAGCTCCTGGGCGGCAAGGGCGCCAACCTGGCCGAAATGACCAACCTGGGCATGCCCGTGCCCCGCGGCTTCACCATCACCACGGAGGCCTGCACCCAGTACTACGAGGACGACCGCACCATCAATGATGAGATCCAGGCCCAGGTCATGGAGTACATCGGCAAGCTGGAGGAGATCACCGGCAAGAAGTTCGGCGATATGAACAACCCCCTGCTGGTGTCCGTGCGCTCCGGCGCCCGTGCGTCCATGCCCGGCATGATGGATACCATCCTCAACCTGGGCCTCAACGACCAGGTGGTGGAGGCCTTTGCGAAAAAGACCAACAACCCCCGCTTTGCCTATGACTCCTATCGCCGGTTTATCCAGATGTATTCCGACGTGGTCATGGAAGTGGGCAAGAAATATTTTGAGCAGCTCATCGACGAGATGAAGGAAAAGCGCGGCGTCAAGCTGGACACCGAGCTCACCGCCAAGGATCTCAAAGAGCTGGCCACCATGTTCAAGAAGGAGTACCAGACCAAGCTGGGCGAGGAGTTCCCCCAGGATCCCAAGGAGCAGCTGATGGGCGCCATCAAGGCCGTGTTCCGCAGCTGGGACAACCCCCGCGCCATCTACTACCGCCGTATGAACGACATCCCCTCCTCCTGGGGCACGGCCGTCAACGTCCAGGAGATGGTCTTTGGCAACATGGGCGACACCTCCGGCACCGGCGTGGCCTTCACCCGCAACCCCGCCACCGGCGAAAAGAAGCTCTTCGGTGAGTTCCTGATGAACGCCCAGGGCGAGGACGTGGTCGCCGGCGTGCGCACCCCCCAGACCATCGACCAGCTGGCCGAAGTGATGCCCGAGGTGTATGAGCAGTTCACCAAGATCTGCGCCACCCTGGAGTATCACTACCGCGACATGCAGGACATGGAGTTCACCATTGAGAACAAGAAGCTCTTCATGCTCCAGACCCGTAACGGCAA